>JAWOHG010000090.1:0-4968 GCA_046485245.1 bacterium | reverse complement strand
GCAAGGTGGCTGAGATGTACTTCGATGAGTTCGAGCGCTGGCGCGGCCGCATATTCGGGACGCAGGCTCACCACAGAGGCACCTAGGTCACAGGGCGAAGAACCGGGCCGCGGCGCAGGGAGGAGGGCAGGGCAGAGTGCGGGCAGCGGTCACGGCGATTTGACGGAGTGGGGATTCTGGGGTATAATTATTTCGTTAGGGTTACGCAGTGACGTGCCGCAACCGCCGGCCGTTGCTGCGTTCCTCTTGAAATCAAAAATCTGGTCCTGACAGGGCAGCGCGGGCTGTCCACGGGGTGTGGGTTGGGGCCGCAAAACCGCTGGCCTTGCTTTGGGCAGGGTGGATGCGGGCAAGAGAAGGAGGAAGGATGCAGAGACAGATCGCAATGGTGCTCGCCCTGCTCATCGGGGTCGGGTTGGCCGCCCCTGCGTTCGCACCGGTCGACGCACAGCAGAGACTCACCGAAAAGGCACAGACCGACGATGGTTACCTGCAGTTCTGTGCCAGCTACGGCACCTACTGGTACGGGGACTTCAAGAACCAGGGCATCGGCGTCAAGCTGACGCCTGCCGCCTACCCGGTGCGGGTGACCCTGCCCGGGTTCTACTTCAGCGGTGCCGGGACGTCGCGCTGGCGCACCCGCATTTACGACGACGACGGCACGAGCGGCGCGCCGGGCACGGTGCTCTACGACACGCTCCTGCCCAGCCAGGTGTCCGGCTGGAACAGCGTCAACATAACCGACCACGACCTGCGCATCAACAGCGGCAGCTTCTACGTGTTCATGTACTGGGATACGATGATCGGCACCTATCCGCGGCCTTACCTCGGCCTGGACAACAACGGCCGTACCAACCCGAACCCGAACTGGTACGACTCGATGGAGGTGTCGGGTACGCACCACTACGTGCCTTACACGTTCTCCAACCACGACCCGATGATACGGGCGTACGTCGTCGACTTGCTCAATGACGTCGGCGTCACGCATCTCTTGACCCCTAGCGGCACTATCGACTCGACAGCATCAGTCACCCCGGCCTGTTCGGTGTACAACTTCGGCCGGACCACCCAGGCGTCCTACAACGTCCGGATGCGCATCGGGTCGTGCTACGACCAGACCGCGACGGTGACCAGTCACGCCGGCGGGACCGCGCAGTACGTCGAGTTCCCGACGCAGTCCAACTGGCCGCGCGGCAGCTTTGGCGTGGTCTGCTCGACCGCGCTGACCGGCGACCAGGCAGTGGCCAACGACTCGGCGACCGGTTCGGTGGACGTGGCCGTGCACGACGCCGCGGTTCTGTCCATCACCGCGCCGTCCGGCGCGGTCGACTCGGGCGCCTCGGTCGTGCCCAGCGCCTCGGTCGCCAACTACGGCAGCGTCAATGAGACGTTCGACGTGGTCTGCGACGTCGGGGCGTGGTCCGATACCCAGACCGTGACCATCAATGCCGGGGCGCAGCAGACCGTTGACTTCGCCTCGTGGACCGCGCTTGAGCGCGGCGAGAACCCGGTCGCAGTGCGGGCCGAACTGGCGACGGACATGGTGACCGCGAATGACGACCAGTCCGGTTCGGTCACGGTCGACGTGCACGACGTGGCGACGGCAGCGATACTCGCCCCGACCGGCGTGATCGAGCCGGGGTCGGTGATACCGCAGGCCACGGTGCGCAACAACGGCACGCTGCGCGAGGCGTGCACCGTGACCTTCAACATCAGTTCGGACCCCGCGTACAGCGAGGCAATCGCCCTGCCCGACGGCCTGCCGTTTGCCGATACGACGCTGGACTTCCCGGCCTGGACCGCGACGCCGGGGACGTACACGACCGGTTGCGCGGCCGAACTGACCGGTGACCAGGTGCCGCTCAACAACTCGCTTGGCGGCGAGGTTGCGGTCGAGTTGGGCCTGCCGGCGGGCTGGGCCGAGCTGGCGCCGGTGCCCACGCTGCCCTCGGGCAAGGCGGTCAAGGACGGCGGCTGGCTGACCTATGACGGCGGCACCGGCCGCATCTTCGTGGTCAAAGGTTACAAGGCCGGGGACTTCTACTCTTTCGACATCGGTACCGAGGCTTGGACCCAGCTCGCCGACTGGCCGGTCGGGACCGAGGCCAAGGGGCCGTACAAGGGTTCCATCGGCTGCTCCGACGGCAACGGTACCATCTACGCCACCAAGGGCAACAACACGCCCGGCTTCTGGAAGTACTCCGACAGCGGTTGGACCCAGCTCGCCGACGTGCCGCTCGGCCTGTCCAACAAGAAGGTCAAGGGCGGCACGGACATGGTCTACGTGACCCTGGGCGAGAGTTCCTACGTGTACCTGCTCAAGGGCTACAAGACCAAGTTCTACCGCTATAACACCGGCACCGGCGTCTGGCAGACACTTGCCGACGCGCCGGCCGGGGTCAAGCCCAAGTGGGACAAGGGGTCGTGGCTGGTGCACGACCCGGTCGGCGGGCAGCTCCTTGCCCACAAGGCCAAGTTCCACGAGCTTTACGCCTTCGATCTCGCGGCCGGCACCTGGGGCCCGGTCCTGGCCGGGATGCCGCTGTCGAGCGGCCTGACCGGCAAATCGAAGAAGGCCAAAGACGGCTCGGACGCCGCCCTCCTCGGCGGCACCGTCTGGGCGCTGAAGGGCGGCAACACGCAGGAGTTCTTCGCGCTCGACGTGGCCGGCCAGGCCTGGACCGAGAAGGAGACCATCCCGGCGTTCGGTTCGACGGCGAAGAAGAAGCGGGTGAAGGCGGGCGGCGGCATCGTGACTGACGGTGAAGTGCTGTACGCACTGAAGGGCAACAAGACGCTTGAGTTCTGGCGTTACGTTGCCGGCGCGCCGCAGGCCGGCGCCCGGCCCGACCGTTCGGGCGTGCTCGCCGGCGTGACGGCCCCGGCAGTTCGGCTGCGGGTCGGACCGAATCCCGCGTCGGACCGCCTCTTTGTCGAGTACGCGCTACCCCGCGCCGCGGCTGCCTCGGTCCGGGTCGCCGACATCACCGGCCGGGTGGTGGTCAGCCGCGACCTGGCCGCCGGGCTCGGCGGGTCGGTGCAGCTCAGCCTGACCGGGCTGGCCCGGGGCGTGTACCTGGTGCAGTTCTCGTCCGAAGGCTTCTGCGAGACGGCCAAGCTGGTCGTCGGCCGCTAGGCGGAACAGAGTTGGAAGCGGGCGGGCTTCGGCCCGCCCGCTTCCGTTCGGTACCGCGCGTTGACAGCGCGGCCGCGAGTCGTATGATTCGGCGTCCTCACAATGAACACCATAGACCTCATACGGCGCAAGCGCGACCGGGGCCGGCTGTCGGGCGATGAGCTCAACTGGCTGGTCAAGGAGTACACGGCCGGCAACGTGCCCGATTACCAGATGGCCGCCTGGCTGATGGCGGTCTGCCTGCGCGGGATGTCGGTCGAGGAGACCGCGAACCTGACCGGCGCGATGATGCACTCGGGTGACGTGTTCGACCTGTCCGACCTGCTCGGGCCCAAGGTCGACAAGCACTCGACCGGCGGGGTCGGCGACAAGGTGTCGCTGGTGCTGGCACCGCTGGTGGCGGCCTGCGACGTGTACGTGCCGATGGTGTCGGGCCGGGGCCTGGGCCACACCGGCGGCACGCTGGACAAGCTCGAAACCATTCCCGGGTTCCGCACCGACCTGAAGTACGCCGAGTTCCGCAAGTGCCTCGACGTGGCGGGCGTGGCGATGGCGGGCCAGACCCAGAAGCTCTGCCCGGCCGACCGCAAGATGTACGCGCTGCGCGATGTGACCGCGACGGTCGAGTCCATCCCGCTCATCGCGGCCAGCATAATGAGCAAGAAGATGGCCGAGGGCATCGACGCACTCGTGCTGGACGTGAAGACCGGGTCGGGCGCGTTCATGCCGAACCTGCCCCTGGCCCGGCGGCTGGCGCGGACGATGATGAGCATCGGCGCGGAACTGGGCAAGCGGGTCACCGCGCTGGTGACGGCGATGTGGCAACCGCTGGGCCGCACCGTGGGCAATTCGGTCGAGGTCGTCGAGTCGATCGAGGCGCTGAAGGGTAACTGGGCGGGCGACCTGAAGGATGTGACGCTGGCGCTGGGCGAGCAGATGCTCGTTCTCGCCGGCCGCGCGCGGGGCGAGCCCCAGGCGAGGCGGATGCTGCTCCGGGCGCTCTCGTCGGGCAAGGCGCTCGACCGTTTCCGAGTGATGGTCAAGGCGCAGGGCGGCGACCCGCGCGTGGTCGAGGACTACTCGCTGCTCGGCACGCCGGCCCACCGGGTTACGGTGAGCGCGCCTGCGGCCGGGTATGTCCGGTCCATCGACGCGCTGGCGGTCGGGCGGCTCGGGGTCGAGCTGGGCATCGGCCGCACGACGCTGGATTCAAAGGTCGACCCGGCGGCCGGGTTCACGTTCCATCACAAGGTCGGCGGCCGCGTCTCGCGCGGCGAGCCGCTGGCCGAGGTCGCCGGTTCGAGCGAGGTGCGCGTCAATGCGGCGGCGGCAGCGCTGGCCAAGGTCATTTCAATCGGGCCGGCCGCGCCGCGGCCGGCCGGCACGATCGTCGCCCGCGTCACCAAGCTCTAGGTTCCGGGCGGCGGTTTGACAGCCCGCCCCACCCACCTATACTCGGCACAGCAAACCCCGGGCCGGGCCGGACCGCGGCGCGGCCGGAAGGGAATCAAATGGCAAGAGACGAAGGCAAGCTCGACACGGTCATCGGACCGGACACGACATTGAAGGGCGACCTGCGCGTCGGCGGCAGCCTGCGGCTGGACGGCCAGGTCGAAGGTCGCATCGACGTCACCGAGACATTCCAGACTGGCCCGCGGTCGCTGCTGAAGGGCGAGGCGCACGCGCATGACGCGGTTATCGCCGGCCGGGTCGAGGGCGACGTGCACGCGAGCGGTACGGTCGAGATGCAGGCCGGGGCCCAGGTATTCGGCAACATCGCCTGCAAGGGCCTGGTCATCCAGCGCGACTGCGTGTTCCAGGGCAACTGCACG
>JAWOHG010000017.1:0-2634 GCA_046485245.1 bacterium | reverse complement strand
CGAAGAAGTAGGGTGAAAGCGTCTTGTCGTCGCCCTCCCCGCCCGGGCCCGCGAGCGCGGCCCCCGCCGCGGCGAGCAGGACCAGGGCCAGTCTGCACCAGTGGTTCATTGCCACCTCCGCCCCGATATACCCGGCCCCCTGCCCGCCTATTCCCGGCCGCAAGCGGCGGCTTGACTGGCCGCGGCCGCGGACTACTCTGTCTCCATGCCGCGGCGCATTCTCGTCCTCGACGACGACCCGGCGGTGCGGCACGTCTACCGAGCACTACTTGAGAAGGCGGGCTATGAGATCAGCGAAGCTACGGATGGCGACTCGGCCATCGCCGTGGCGCGAAGGGAGCGGTTCGACCTGTTGCTGACCGACATTCTGCATCCCGGGCCCGGCCCCGCGCCGGTGGCCGCCGCCGCATGTGCGGCCGGCCCCGTTCCTATGCTGGTCGTATCCGGCCAGGCCAAGTCCGAACTGGAGCAGGCTGGCGCCAGCATCTGGCTGGCCAAGCCGGCGGAGAACGACCGACTGCTCGCAGCTGTGCGGGAACTCATCGGAGACGTTTGACGATGCACAGCGGTTTTGAACTGCGCGACGGCCGGGTAGTCGAGTCGGCGTCGCCCGACGCCCCGATAACGGTCTACATCGCGCCCGACGAGGCCGAACGCCGTCTGCTCATCGACACCTGGAAGGTCGACGAGCACACGCTCGCCTCGGCCCTCGACCCCGACGAGCCCGCCCGCCTCGAATTCGAACCCGAGCACTTCGCCCTCATCTACAAGCGGCCGCGCAACTACTCGGGCCGCGACAGCACGATGTTCAAGGTGTCGTCCTCCGGCGTCTTCCTGTTCAAGGACCGGCTTTTCATCGTCCTGCCCGAGGACATCCACATCTTCGAAGGCAAGCAGTTCAACCGGGTGAACTCCCTGCGCGAGGTGCTGCTCAAGCTCATCTTCCGCTCGATTTTCCACTTCCTCGAGCACCTCAAGATCATCAACCAGATTTCGGTCGAGCTCGAGCAGAAGATCAACACCGCGATGGAGAACCGCTACCTCATCAACCTCTTCGGACTCGAGAAGAGCCTCGTCTACTACGTCAACTCCATCAACTCCAACGGCATGCTCATCGCCCGCCTGAAGCTCAGCACGGCCAAGCTCGGACTCGCCGCCGAGGAGATTGAACTGCTCGACGACATCGAGATCGAGAACACCCAGTGCTACAAGCAGGCCGAGATATACTCCAACATTCTCGCCAGCCTGATGGACGCCCGGGCGTCCATCGTCTCCAACAATCTCAACGTGCTGGTGAAGACGCTCAACCTGATTACCATCGGCATCATGGTGCCGACGCTCGTCGTTTCGATATTCTCCATGAACGTCAGGCTGCCGATATCCGACGTCGCCGGCAGCTCGTTCTGGATAGTGGTCGCTATGGCCGCGTTCTCCGTGGGCGCTTTCCTCTACCTCTGGTGGCGGAAGCGATGGTAGGGAGGAACAATGGGTAAAGCACACCTGCTCGTGGTCGAAGACGAAATGGAAATGCGACTGATGCTCACGGCGGTCCTGCGCGACGCCGGCTACCGCGTGTCCGAGGCCGCGGACGGCAACGCCGCAATGCGCATCCTCCACGACGACCCGCCCGACCTGGTCGTCCTGGACCTGTTGATACCGGGCATCAGCGGGTTCGAGGTCTGCGCCGCGGTGCGGCGCTCGGCGGACCGCGACGTGCCGGTCCTGGTCGTGACCGCGCACGGCTCGCCCGAGAACCGGCGCACCGCCTATGCCTGCGGCGCCAACGAGATTGTCGCCAAACCGTTCACCAACCCCAGCCTGCTCGCCGCGGTCGCCCGGCTGCTCTCACCCGACGCCGAGGCCGGCGAGAAGAAGGAACCATGACCGACAGCGGCTTGCTCGAAGGCCTCCGGCTCGCCATCCTCAACGAACGCGCCGGCGCCGACTTCTACACGATGGCCGCGCGTACGACCACGGACCCCCGCGGCCGTGAGGTGTTCCTGATACTCGCCGCCGAGGAGGCCCTGCACCTGCGCTTCCTCAAGGAGCAGTACGCGCTGGTCGCCGCGGGCAAGCCCCCGGCCCCGCTCATCAGCGCGACCCACGGTGCCGAACTGGGCACCGAGAGCCCGATATACTCCGAGGAACTGCGCGAGCGCATCGGCGAGGCCCACTTTGAAATGTCCGCGCTCGCGGTCGGCTTGAAGCTCGAACACGAGACCATCGCCCACTACCGCGCCCTGGCCGCCGGCGCGGCCGCGCCCGAAGCCAGGCACTTCTTCGAGAAGCTGGTCGCCTGGGAGCAGGGCCACGCCTCGGCCCTCTCGCGCCAGCAGGCGCAGCTGCTCGAATCCTACTGGCAGGCCGCCGGCTTCGCGCCGTTCTAACCCGCCCGTCCGGTTTCGGGTTTCGGGTTTCGGACTTTCCTGAATTCTAGGGTGTCTTCGCCGGCGCCGGCTTGTTCTTGGGCGCCCGCGTCAGCTTGGAAATCGTCGAGCGGACTTCACGCAGCCCATCACGGACAGCGTCCTCTGCCTGGTCCCGCTCCGCGCCCTCGGGCTTGAGCGTGGCGCCCTGTGCGGCCGAACGGAGCTGCCCGAGCCGCGACTGGACTTCGTTGATGAGCTTCTGCTG
>JAWOHG010000250.1:0-8284 GCA_046485245.1 bacterium | reverse complement strand
TCGTACACCGCCCGCCAGTACGGCACGACCTCGTCCACGCCCAGCCGCCGGGTCCGCACGGCGAGGCTTTCGATATTCACCATCGTGACCGGGTGGAACGGCTTGCCCTCGCTCTCGATCACGCCCGGCCCGGTCGGCATCGATGCCCGCGGCCGGTACGACACGGTGCGCAGCTTCAGCTTCTGGGCTCGGCCCAGCCGGTTGCCGAACTTGTCGGACACCCAGCGCGACAGCCGCACCTCGTACTGCGTCTCAGCATTGAGCGGAACCGACAGTCGCACGAACCTTGTCGCCCAGTCGCCGTTGCGATACTCCTCGGGCATCTTGACCGGCGGGATGAACTGGATGTCGCGCGCCACCATCGCGACCGGCACCGGGTTGGAGAACACCAGTTCGACCACGTCCTCAGGATAGTGCGCCCCGGCGTCCACGATGCCCTCCAGACGCAGCCGGTTGAACGTCCGGAACGCCACAACCCGAGCGTTGGCCATGCCGAGGTCGCCTTGCGCCGCGCGAAGTTCAGGGCTCAACCGCAGCGCGTACGGGCTCTCGATTGCCAGCCTGCGCCGGGGCTCGACGACCAGTATCCTGCTTGCCTGGCTGCTGTCATACCACCACGACTCCTCGGGCGTTTCACCCGGTCGTGGATGCCGCAGGCGCACCGCGACGTCAAGCCCGGCCGGCCCGCGCAGGCTGATGCCGCGAGCGGCCCGCTTCGGGTCCATCGGCAGGTTGAACATCAGCCAGAGCGGCCGGTCCAGCTCGACGTACTCCTGCCCGTCGTAGGGCTCGGACCGGGCGAGCTGTGGCCGCACGGTCAGGAACTCGAAGCGGTAGTCAGACTTGAGCATCTCGCCCTCGGCCGCGCGCACCCCGCGCGGGATGCGCACGCTGTAGCGCGTCGCCGGGGCAAACCCGCTGTCCGGCGCGAACACGATGGTGCGGTCGCCAAGCCACCGGCACCGGCCCGCAACGTCCGGGTCCAGAAGCAGCGGGAACGCGCTGGAGTCAGTCTCCTCTCCCAGCGCGATCATCGGCGCGTCGAACGTCACCGCGACTTCATCGGCCGCGCTCGCCTCGTCGAGCTGACCCTGCGGCGTGGCCGCGGCCACGCCCAGTGCCGGCGCCGCGGCCAGCTCCGCCTCGGTGAACTCGGGCATCGCAATCGGCCGGCCCGGCCGCGCCGCTTCGCCTGCCTTCTTGGGGCAACCCACGACCAGGACCGCCACTACCGCCAACACCAGCCTCAATGCTCGCATTGCTCCTCCCGTCCGACCCGTCTGACCTGTCCGACCTCCGTCATTCGAAACTCGACATTCGACATTCGACACTCGCAATTCGCTCTAGTCCACCGGCCGGTAGCGCGGCATCTGCGACTTCAGGTGCGGCCGGCGATAGCTCGCCACACCCACGATAAAGCCTTGCCAGCGCACCAGCACGAACCCGTCGGTCGCGTCGGCCTCGACGTCACACTCGCCGCCGTTGGCCAGCACCCGCGCCTGCTCCTCGGTCACGTCAATCACGTTGCGCTTCGCCCCGCGCCCGAGCACCTGCATCGCCCAGGTCGTCGGCTTGACCGACCTCGGGAACAGCCGCAACATCCGCAGTCCCCGCCGCATCGGCCGCACCGCGTCAAACGCCATCGCCTCGGGCGTGCCGACGAATATCGTGTCCTGCGCGTCGAGGGTGGCCCAGCGCTTCAGGAAATCATCCCCGAGGCCGAACCGCTCGATTGCTTCCCTAACCGGCCGCATCTTCACCCTTCCTGATGAGCGCGACAAAGAACGCCTCGGTGTCGTTGTCCTGCGGCAGGATGCGCCGCGCCCGCGCCACCGCGCCGTCGTAACGCTCGCCCTGCCACTCGACAACGCCCGGGTGCGTGACCAACCCGGGCAGGTCCCAGTCCAGCACCTCGGCGCCGCTCTCGCGCGCAAGCAGCCAGCTCACCGCGCCCTCGTTCTCCTCGGGCGCAAGCGTGCAGGTCGAATACACCAGCCGTCCGCCCGGCTTCAGGCAACGATACCCGGCCTGCAGCAGCCCGCGCTGGATCGTCGCGAACCGCGCGAACGCGGCGGTCGACCACTGGTCCAGCGCCTGCGCCGATTTGCGAATCGTGCCCTCGGCCGAGCACGGCGCGTCCACCAGCACGCGGTCGCACCGCCCTGCCAGCGGCTGCGCCAGCCTGATGCCGTCCAGGCGAGTTACCACGACGTTCAGGCACCCGGCCCGGTCGATGTTGCCCACCAGTCCCCGTACGCGCACCGGCGACGAGTCGTTGGCGACAATCAGCCCGGAGTTCTGCATCAGCGCCGCCATCTGGGTCGTCTTCGAACCCGGCGCGGCCGAGATGTCCAGCACGGTTTCGCCCGGCTCCGGCGCCAGCACCAGCGGCGGCACCATCGACGCCGCCTCCTGCACGTAAATCAGCCCGAGGAAGTGCTCCAGCCTGCGCCCGATTGCCGTGCCCGGGCCCTCTCGGCTTTGACCTTTGACTTTTGGCATTTGGCTTTTGGCTTCGTCCGCCCCTGCATTCTGCCTTCCGCCCTCGTCCGCGTCCCTGCTCTGCATTCTGCATTCTGCATTATGCCTTCTGCCTTCGTCCCCGCCGTCATTCAGCACCAGCCCATCCTCGTACCACTCCAGCGGCTGCGGGTCCAAGTCTGCCAGCAGTTCCCGCACCCTCGCCGTCGTCGCCTTCAATGTGTTCACCCGCGCAGTCCGACGCAGCGGCCGCCGCATCGAATCCAGCAGCGCGTCGATGTCGCCCAGTTGCCGGTACCGCTCGACAAACTCAGTTGGGAAGCGGTAATCGCAGCCCTTCAACTCTGTCCCGCCGTCTCCCGCGACCAACTCTCCAGCCGTTTCAGCGCGCCGAGTTGCTCGCTGTTGCCCAGCTTCGCCGCACGGATTGCGCGCTCCAGTGTCGACAGCACGCGGTCGTACGCACCACGGTTCACCGGGTAGGGCCAGCCGTCCTTGCCCCCAACCGCGAACGAGTAGGTCACCGGGTCGCGAAACGACAGCTCCGCGCCGTACGTCACCTCGGCCACCAGGGCCAGGGCGCGCACCGTCTTCGCGCCGACGCCCGGCGAAAGCAGCAGCTCGGTGAAGTCGGCCGGCGGCGTTTCGTATGTTGTGGTAAGGACCTTGCGCAGGTACTCGGGCCGGCAGTCGCCCAGCCCGACCGGGTGCTTGGCCGGCATCGCCAGCTTGCGCACGCGTTCCAGTTCGCGCACGACCGATTCCGGCTCCAGCCGCGCCAGTTCGGCCACGGCCTGCCGCGCGCTCACCGCCTCGCCCGCGACCATGTTCAATGGCTCGGTGCGCACGTCGCAGGCCACGCCCTCGTGCGGGTCGCTTACCGGGTCGACCGCCTTCTCCCCGAGCCAGTGATACCGCCGCGCCTGCTTCGACTCGGTGTTCATCCCCTGCTGGACCACGGCCCACTGGCCGCGCGTGGTGCCGAAGAACACGTGATGGTAGATCTGGAAACCGTCCTGCAGCCCGGCCGAGTCGACCTTGGCGGTCAGCCGGCTCAGGCGCACCAGCGACTCGCCGTCCAGGCCGAAGGCGTTGGCCTGCACGCGCAGCTCGTCCGGGGTCCTGCGCGAAGCGCGGCCCTTGCCCCCGCACACGAACACGCCGGTGTCGCGTTCGAGCCCCGACAGCCCTTCCTTGAACGCGCCGCACACGGTCGTGGTCACGCCCGACGAATGCCAGTCGAACCCGGCCACGCAGCCGAACGCCTGGAACCACACCGGGTCCGACAGCCGGCGCAGCAGCTCATCCGGCCCGTACTCGGCGACGATGATCTCACCCACCGCGCGCGCCATCCGCGTCATCCGGTCGAACAGCCAGCGCGGGGCAGTACCCCAGTGCAGCGGCAGAGTTGCGACGCCTTTACGCACGCGCCATTCTAGGACTACCTCACCCCCGGTCAAGCGGCTTTGCGCTGCCGGCTCACGGCCGACGGCTTACGGCCTGACGCTGAACCCCAGCCCCTGACCCCTGAACCCTGCTCGTCATCGGCTCACGGCCACGCCCGCGTCCGGTCAGGTGACAAGACGGGCGATGGCGAGAGCGAATTGGAGAGCGGCCCTGCGAGCGGGTCTCAGGGCGGCCGTGAGAATGGCCTGCAGAGCAGCCGTTCCGGCGAGCCGCAGCGCGGCCGGCACGGCAACCATCGGGGCGGCGCGTGGAGCGGCGAATCGGGCGACAAGCAGAGCCAGCACCCCGACGCACAGTCGAGTGAACCGGCTGGCGGCCTGCGCAGCGGCCCCTTGAATGACTCGTCTTGCGGCCAGGCACGCGGCATGCAGGGCGGCCCGGGGAACAGGGGTATGCTTTGCGGGTGACACCGGCAAACTGTCGTATGACAGAGGTTTAGGTGGTCGAACCTAGAATCCGCCTCCTGTAACACTCATTACAGGGACCCTGCGCCACCCTACCGCAGTCAGTCGCTTGTTCTCCGAATCGACGACAGCACGGCCTCCGCGACCACGGCGCAGCTGACTGCGGCCGTTGTCACTCCGACGGAGGCCATTCTCGGCCGCCCTTCTGTCATTTCGACCAAGGCGGTTCTCCGCCGCGCGGAGAAATCCCTCTCCACGTCCTCGCTGGGACTTGGGCTTTGGGGTTTGGGGTTTCCGCGCACCGGCGGCTTGACAGCCTCCGCCCGCGTCCTAGAATCGCGAAGCTATGCAAGGACCTCCGCGGCCGACTGGGCGGACCTCGCCGACACAGCGGACAAGGACTGCGGACGGCGCTCCTGCCGAACCGCTGATTCCCACCCACGGCGGCTACCGCAAGCTCAAGAGCTTCAAGGTCGCCCAGCTTGTCTACGACCTCACCGTCCGGTTCTGCGACCGCTACGTCGCGCGCTCAGGCAGGATGCGCGACCAGATGGTGCAGGCCGCACGGTCCGGCGTGCAGAATATCGCCGAAGGCAGCCTCGCCTCCGGCACCTCCCGCAAGACCGAACTCAAGCTCACCAGCGTCGCCCGCGCCAGCCTCGAGGAACTGCGCCTCGACTACGAGGACTACCTGCGCCAGCGCGGCCTGTCCCAGTGGCCGCGCACCGACCCGCGCCGAAGCGACCTCGTGGCCCGGCGGCTGGTAGCGGTCGACGAGTTCGTCGCCTGGGTGCGCGAGGTCCACGCGGCCGGGCGTGCGGCCGGGTCTGCGCGGTCCGCCGGGTCCGCTGGATCCGCGCCTGCCCGGCAGGCCGAGATAGCGGCCAACGGCGCGCTCGCGCTGATTGCCGTGGCCGCGGCCCTGCTCGAACGCCAGCTCAAGGCGCAGGCCGCCGCATTCGAGCGGGACGGCGGCTTCACCGAACGCCTCTTTCGCGTCCGCTCCGCCCGCCACGCCTGACCCGCCGCCCCAGTCTAGAGTCCAACGTCTATCGTCTCCCCTCGCCTTGACAGGCTGTGCCGTCGTCCTAGAATCGCCGTCATGAGGCACATCTGCGGGCAGGAGTGGCGAGGAGGCTGCCGTCCTTCGAATCGGTCTCGATGCGGGCTTCGCGCGACAACTGCGACCTTGGTACTCATGCTGGCCCTGACCTCAACAACTTTGGGCGCCACCAAGTGGGACTTGAGCCTCTGGGCTTCCGGCTTCAGGCCGTTCATTCCCACCCACTGGGCCAGGCTCCGAGACTACAGCTTGACGCAACAGGTGTCGCACAAACCAGCCGTGTCCGACGTTCACATTCACTCGCTGCTCTCCATCAACTACGACCCCTGCTATGGACTCTCGGGGTATCCGTTCCTCACCATCGATATCCCAGTCTCCGTAGAGATACCCGTGGCCCGCACGGGTCGTCTGTCGGCCACACTGAATCCACTGTTCGCTGTTTCGCAGGCCACAGACTCATCCTCACGGCTCTATGTCGCTGCGTTGGCGACGGCCGGTGTCGGGTTCTCAATCAACGCCTACACCGCCGAGCCACTGGTCCCGACACGGCTGCAGAGCTACTCGGGCCTTGGGCTACGAAGCCGTGCAGCGCTCTCAGCTGGCCTCCGCGACCTGGGCTCGGGTGGATTCACGGCAAGTGTAGACGTCCCGTATTCGGTCGAGACTGCCGGTCCGGTAGCGGAGTTTGGCCCCCGGGCCGACCTGGTGTTTGGTTACACGGACCATCCTTTTCTCGGCGCGGCGTCGGAAGCCGCCATCTTCGCAGCTGCAGCGGCGCGCATCAACTTTGTGGACGTCAGCGCGGGACTCCACGGTGTGCTGGCCCATCGTGACCGCGTTGTCGACCCCTTCACATGGCCTGATGAGCGTGTCGGCCGAGGATTCCGGTATAGCATCGACGCCGGCGTCGAATGGACTGGCGACCAGAACAGCCTGGGAGGAATGTGGACCGAGTGGCGGAATACCGCAGCAGCCAGGCTGGGCGCGAGGGCGGCCTGCGGGCTCGGTTCAGGGTTCTGGCTCGACCCCGTCCTCGACATCAGCACGGACCTCCGCGACCGCAGCGGTACTGTTCTGTTCGACCTGGAGCTATCGATTGAGCACGTGGCCCGCGCGGCCGGCGGCTACGTCGTTACGCAAGTTTCTGTCGACCCGCCGCCAGTGACACAGCACCTCTCCTACTACGGCTTCCCCCACTTCAAGTCGACGAGCCTAAGCCTCAGAATCGGCTTCGCCCAGCAGTCGAACTGACCGAGGTAACCGGGGACTTCAAGGCTCACTCGGAGAGACCCGAGACACCCCCCCCATCCCGCCCGACGCGCCGTTGGGCGAACCCGGGGCACTTCCGCGATTCCTCCCGCCGCGACGTTGCCGACCGCAATGGCCGGCGGCGTTGGCTATTGGGGCGGCTGGTCGCCCAGCCGGGTGACGGTCACCTCGTTGCCGGGCAGGGCGTCGACGAGCAGGCGGCCGTGGTGCGGCGAGTAGACGCCGTCGGCGGCAGACCCGGCGACCGACACCCAGCGCCACGGCACTTCGAGCGCGACGGTCATCGGCGCCGGCGGCATCCCCGCGACGCCCGCGCCCTCGATACTGAACGTCGCCGACCGGTCGGTCCGGCGCAGGTTCAGCCGGGCGCCTCGGCGCTGCAGCAGGTACCGCCCGACGTCCTCCAGCGGCGCGACCCAGGCCCGGCTGTTGCGGACCAGCCGCACCTGGCGTCCGAGAGTGAGCGGCGTCACCGAGTACGTGTGAACCACGCCGTGCCGTGCCATCGCCTCGAGTTCCTTGGAGTCGGGCCCGAGGATACGGTGGTGCAGCAGCACGGTCCACTTGCCGCGGCCCCCTTCGATGGTGCGGACGAACTCGCGCAACCCCGGCAACGTGTCGTTGTAGAACGCGAAGCTGTTGAGCCGGTAGCGGTCGAACCCGGCCGGGAGGTTGTATCGCTCGCCCGCGGTGCGGCCGAACCAGAACCCGGCCGCGCGCACCGCCGCGGCGAGCTGCGGGCTGACCGCGCTGTACGGGTAGTGGAAAGCGCGCGGCGGCTCGCCCAGCGCGCGTTCCAGCGCCGCCGCGCAGTTCAGCGCATCCTGCGCGGCTCGCGCCGGGTCGAGCCGCGGCAGGTCCGGGTCGTGGCACCCGCCGTGGCCCGAGATGCGGTGCCCGCGCGCGAGCAGTTCCTTCGCTTCGGGAATCCCCAGCCGCCGGATGGGAATGCCGTCCTCTTCCGCGTGCCAGTCCGCGTCGGCCGCGGTCCAGTCCGCGACCAGCCCGAAGTTGGCCTTCAGCCCGTAGCGGTCAAGCAGCGGCGCGGCAGACGTGTACTGGTCGTAGGAGCCGTCGTCGAACGTGACCGACACCGCGCCCGGCGCGTCGCCCCGGAAAGATGCAATCCGGGCAGCAGTCACGGGAGCGGGCTTGCCCGACAGCCGGTCAAGGCTCGACTGCCGCGTCGGCGAGTCGGCCAGCGCCTGGCCCAGCCCGGCCGCGAAATCGTGGTAGCTGCGTTTGAGCCGCTCGGTGTACTGCGGCGTATCCCAGCCCGGCCAGCGCCACCGGCGCGTGAACTGCAGCCTGTCACCCTTGGCCGCGGGCAGCGCCGCGACGACTCGGTCGCCCGGCCGGTCGCCGTCGACGATGAACGCGGACAGCGCGAACCCGCTGGTGGTGACCGACTGGACGCCGTCCAGGGCCGGGTCGTCCTGCAGGACCTGGTGGCTCGACGGGTCCGACACGTTCAAGAGCGCCCACGGGATGCGCAGCTCTACTGTCCCGTTTCGCTCGTACCAGTCGGCCAGCGAACTGAGGTCTGACCGGCCCCATCTCAGCCGGCCGAACTCGGTCTCGACCGGCGGGATGCTCTCGC
>JAWOHG010000213.1:0-16897 GCA_046485245.1 bacterium | reverse complement strand
GCGTGTTCGTCGATGAACATCCCGATGAGGATAATGCCGATGGACCTGGACGTGAGCGCGTTCGACCCCATCGTGCTCTGCGCGCCGATATGGGCGTGGAAGCCGGCGCCGCCGGCGCGGGAGTTCCTGAAGCGGGCGAACCTCGAGGGCAAGCGGCTGGCGGTGTGCCTGTCGACCGGCGGCGGGTCGAGCGCGCGGGCGCAGGCGTTCGTGGGCAAACTCGCCGCGGGCCGCGGCGCGCAGGTGCTGGCGTCCGGCGAAATCCAGACCCAGTCCGAGGACCGCGAGTCGCTCGTCCGCGACGCCCGGGCGTTCGCGGACCGGCTGAAGCCCTAGCGGGCCGCGGCCGGGGCGTTGACTCGCGTCGGTCTTTCGGTGTATCCTGAGCAATGGACAACCAGTTGAGCAAGGAGCTGCAGGCCCTGGCGCCGTTCGTGGGCCGGACGTGGCGCGGAACGCTGAACGAGTCGACGCCCGAGAAGCCGATGGTGGACGTGTCGCGCTGGGAGCGGGCGCTGGGCGGGATGGCGGTGCGCAACCTGCATTCGGTGAACGACGGCGAGTACGGCGGAGAGACCGTCGTCTACTGGGACCGTGAGCGGCAATGCCTCGCGTTCTTCTACTTCACTACCGCGGGGTTCTTCACCCGCGGCACGATGACGGTCGAGGGCAGCCGGATGACGAGCGTCGAGCAGGTCGTGGGAAGCTCGACAGGCATCACCGAGGTGCGGGCCACGGCCGAACTGCTCGAGGACGGCCGGTTGCGGACGCAGTCGGTGTACTTGCAGCTCGGCAAGGTTGTGCCCGGGCACGGGGCGGTGTACGAGCCGGCGCCGTGCGCCGAGGTGAAGTTCCGTTAGGCGGCTGGAAGCGAGCAGCGGACAGCCAGTATCAAGGGTGGCCCCGCGCGATGGCGCGGGGTCGCGGTTTTACCAGCGGATGAGGATGCTGCCCGAGGTGAGGCCGGCGCCGAAGGCGACGAGCGCCACCAGGTCGCCGGGCTGGATGAGGCCGGCGCGGCGCGCTTCGTCGAGCGCGACTATCGTCGTGGCGGAGGAGGTGTTGCCGTACTTGTGGATGTTGACGAACACTTTCTCGCCGGGGATGCCGAGCATCTTGCCGACTGCCTCGATGATGCGGAGGTTGGCCTGGTGGGGGACGAGCAGTTTCAAGTCCTCGACCCGGACGCCGGCCGCGGCGCAGCTCTTCTTTACCGCGTCGACCATGCTGCGCACGGCGACCTTGAAGATGGCGTGGCCGTTCATCTTCAGGTAGTGGTCGCCGCGGTCGACCGATTCGTGCGTGGCCGGTATGGCCGAGCCGCCGCCGGGCATGTGCAGGTCGGGGCCCCGCGAGCCGTCGGCCGCGAGGAACTCGGCGATGATGCCGCGGCCGTCCTCGGGCACGCGCTGGAGCACCGCGGCGCCGGCCGCGTCACCGAACAGCACGCAGGTGGCGCGGTCATTCCAGTCGGTGATGCGGGTGAGCACCTCGACACCGACGACGAGCGCATTGCGGTAGCGGCCGGTCTGCAGGTACTGGTTGGCGACCGAGAGCGCGTAGATGAACCCGGTGCACCCAGCCGAGATGTCCATCGCCGCGGCGTGCTTGGCACCGAGCTTGTCCTGGATGATGCAGGAAGTCGAGGGGAACGGCATGTCGCCGGTGACCGTGGCGACGAGCACGAGGTCGAGGTCGGCCGGGTCGAGGCCCGCCTCGGCGAGCGCCTTGCGGCTGGCGGGTATGGCCAGGTCCGACGCGGTGACGCCGGGCTCGGCGATGTGGCGCTCCTTCATACCGGTGCGCTCGACGATCCACTGGTCCGAGGTCGCGACCATCTTCTCGAGGTCGGCGTTGGTGAGAATCCTGGGCGGGACTTCGAATCCCGTGCCGGTTATGACAGTAGAAGCCATCGAGTGTGATTTGTCTGCACTATGAACTGATGATGATAGCCGCATCGGCCGCAACGTCAATTCCCGCCCGGCCCGTCGCAGGCCGCGGCCGCGAGCGCGCCGGGCACCCCCTGTTGGTCCAGTGAATGCGCCCGGGCGCGCAGCAGGGGCGCGCGAGCGACTGGGCGAGCGGGCAGTGAGCGCGGCCGGCGTCCGATTTGCGCTCCTGCCGGCCGGATTCGCGCCCGGCTGCAGGTTCTTGAGGCTGAATGAGTTACAGCCCGGCGCAGGGGCGCGCGACCAGCAGGCCGGAGGCGCGGCCATCGCGGGTCGGCCTGGTTTACCTGCGGGATGAGCAGCCGGGACTGCTCTCCCGCTCTAGACGGGCATTGACAACGGCCGGTTCTCGCTCTATCCTGCCCCTGTGCCGCACTAAAACAGCGCGGCACAAGACAAAGGAGGATAGAAGATGCCGAAAGGCGCAGCTCTCAAGAAAGTCGTCATCAAGGTCGATGACAGCCTTGCCGTTATCTACGGCAAAAAGAAGACGATCACGGCCGTTGACCTGACCAAGGGTGTGTGGGTCTACATCAAGGCCCACAAACTGATGAAGGGCACGGGCCCGCTGATGAAGCGGACCATCGACATCCCGGCCGAGGTCCAGCCGATATTCGGCAAGGTCAAGACGATCAAGGTCGGCGAGATCTCCAAGAAGCTCTGGAACTACATCAAGGTCCAGAACCTCCGTCCGTAACGACCGGTCACGGTACTTCGGCTGACGGCTGCGGCCGTCAGCCGCTTTTTGGGCCGGCCGCGACCTTGACAGGCGCGGCCGCGGCATTAGGCTGGGTCGAAAGCGGACCCGAGGAGGACAAGTGTTATTGAGAATCGCCCTGGCCCTCGCATTGCTGTGCGCGCTCGCCCCGTGCGCCGACCTCGACGGCGACGGCATCGCCGACACGCCGCTCGTTTTGACCGACCCGGAGAACGACGGCTGCTTCGGCATTGCCCGGCCGGCGGGCGGCGCGTCGCTGTCCGATTCCATCGAATTCCGGCGGGCGTGGGACTCGGGCACGTGGTTGAATAACCAGTGGGGCGCGGACGCCGGTTTCCTCGACGGCGACACGCTGCTCGACATCCTCGGGATGCACTTCTCGCCCAACCAGTTGCACGTGTTCGAGTCGGACGGCGTGGGCGGGTTCGACCACGTCTGGGCCCAGACCGAGTCGATGCCGCCCGGCTCGTACGGCGCGCTCTGCCACGGCGACCCGGACCGGGACGGCGCGGTCGAGATCCTGGGCGGCGACGTGTCGACGCTGGGCAAGGTGGTGCTGCTGGAGAACGTGGCCGACGATTCGTGGGCCCTGCCGCGCGTGCTGTTCCAGGCGCGGCTGCGGCTGCGCGCCATCCGCATTGCGGACACCAACGGCAACGACACGGCCGAGATAATCCTGTTCTGCGGCTCGACCGACGGCGGCAAGGTCCAGGTCTGGGAGCACGACGGGGCGCCGGGCGTGCACTCCTACCGGCTGCTGTACGAGTACACGACCGTGTCTTACCTGTTCAACGGCGAGGTGGGCGACGCCGACAACGACGGCTACCCGGAGATGCTGCTCGGGATCGGCGGGATGCACGGGTTCCCGATGTACATGCGGCGGCTGGTGTACGACCCGCAGTCGCGCACGTATTCGCACCACATGTACGAGCACCCCGAGGTCGTCGGCCTGCACATCGCGCCGCACGTGGCCGATTTCGACACGAACGGGCAGAAAGAGCTGGCGGTCGGTTCATCCGGCGCAGACAACGGCCAGGTCCACGTGTTTGAGTGTGTCGGCGGCGACACTTTTCAGCGGCTGTGGACTTCAAGCATGACCACGACCGGCAATGTCATCACGGTCACCGCGGGCCGGTTTGAAGGCCGGGGCAGGCCCTTGCTGTTTGCGGCGCCGTTCGGGGGCGCAGTGTACGGCTTCGCGCGCGACGACACGGCGTTTCACGGTGTGAGCTGCTTCACGACGCCGGGCCCGGTGCGTTCAATGACCCACGTGCGCGACCGAGTCACTGGGGCCGGGTGTGACCAGCTGGTGCTGGCCGAGAACGGCTCGGAGCAGGCCGCGGTGTGGCGGGCCTACGACTTGCAGGCGGTTGACGAAGCGGCCGGACCGGCGGTGCGGCAGCTCCGCATCGGGCCGAGCCCGGCGCGGACCGCGGTGCGGGTCGGGGGCAGCGGGCCGGTGCTCGTCTGCGACGCGTGCGGCCGGGTCGTGCGGCGGCTCGGCGCTGATGCGGCGTCGTGGGATTTGCGCGACGACGCGGGACGGCGCGTCCGTGCCGGCGTGTACGCGGTGCGTCGCGGCCCGGCGAGCGCGCGGCTGGTTGTCGCGGACTAACGGAGGGTGAGCACGGCGTCGGCCGGCATCCCCGGCTTCAGGACGCCGTCCGGGTTGGCCAGTTCGATCTTCGTGCGGTAGACCTGGTTGACGCGCTCCTCGCGCGTCGGGATGTCGCGCGGGGTGAATTCGGCCTTGTCGCTGATGAAGGCGATGCGGCCGCGAAACGTGCGGTCCGGCCAGGCGTCGATGCGCACGTCGGCCGAGTCGCCGAGCCGCACGCGGCCGAGCAGGGGCTCGGGCACATACACGGTAAGCCACACCTGTTCAAGCTGGACAATCGAGAGCAGTGCAACACCGGGGTAGGCGGTCTCGCCGGCCCGAAACACGACTGTCGAGACGTTGCCGGCCGCCGGGGCGAGCACGGTGCAGTCGGCGACGCGCTTGCGGGCGACGTCGGCCTGGGCGTTGGCCGCGGCGAGCGCGTCGCCCGCGGCGTTGGCCTCGGCGCGGGCGCGGTCGAGCTCGCCGGCGCTGATGCCGCCGGACTCGCGGAGCGCCTCGAGGCGGCGGAGCGTGGACAGGGCGAGTTCGCTGCGCGCGGCAATCCCGGACGCGGCGGCCTCGGCCGCGAGCAGGGCCGAACGGTAGTCGGTCGGGTCGAGCAGCACGAGCGTGTCGCCGGTGGCTACGCTCTGGCCTTCCTCGCACCGCACTTCCAGCACGCGCGCTCCGAGCAGCGTGCTGACGTTGATCTCGCGCGCCTCGATGGTGCCGGACAGCTCGCCCGCGGGCCGGCGGCCAGCGCGTTGGACCACGAGGAGCGCGACGACGAGCGCGGCGACCGCGAGCGCGGCGGCGAGCAGCGGCAGTACTTTCTTCATGGCTGGGACCAGTGTAGTGGCGGGTCAGGAGAGGTCAAGACAAGTGGAATTCCGAGTGACGCGCTGTTCCTGCAGTGGCGTAGCCAATGTCTGGTGTCGAATCGGGAGGGTCGACCGGCCGCGCTGACCGGCGATCGGAAATCGGCAATCGAAGATCGCAGATTGTCAGACCCGGCGAGTGGCGTAGCGGCGCAGGGCGACGAGGAATATAGCCAGGCCGATGGCGCACAGGGCGAGCGCCTGGGGCCAGAGCATCCCGAGGCCCGAGCCCTTGAGAAAGATCGCGCGGACGATGGTCATGTAGTGGCGGGCCGGGATGACCTGGGTGAACCACTGCGCGGGCAGGGGCATGTTTTCGATCGGGAACATGAAGCCGGAAAGCAGGATGTTGGGCAGCAGCATCGTGAACGACAGCATCATCGCCTGCTGCTGCGTGCGGGCCAGCGTCGAGGTCAGGATGCCCATCCCGAGCGTGGCGAGCAGGTACGGGAACGACAGCAGGAGCAGCAGGCCGAACGAGCCGTGGATGGGCACGCCGAACCACACCAGCGCGACCGCCGTGACGAGCGCGATGTCGACGAAGCCGATGGCGGTGTAGGGGATGAGCTTGCCGGCGAGCAGCTCCCACGGTCGGACCGGCGTCACCGCGAGCTGCTCGATAGTACCGTGCTCGTATTCGCGGACGATGGCCATCGAGGTCATTATCGAGGTCATCGTCAGCAGGACGACGACGAGCACGCCGGGTACCGTGTTGTTGCGGCTCGAGAGGTCGGGGTTGTAGAGCACGCGCGGCTGGACTCGCACCGCGGCGGCGGGCAGGGCCGAGGGCGCGCGGTCGGCGAACTCGTTTTCGACGACGCGCAGGAGTATGCGGCTGAGGCGGGCCGAGGCGATGGCCGCGGTGTTGGGCTCGCTGCCGTCGGCGAGGATGTCCAACTCGAGCCGGCGGGCGGTGACGAGCGTTCGCTCGAACCCGGGCGGGATGACGAGGCCGACCGTGGCCCGGCCGGACTGCATCGCGCGTTCGATGGCCGCCGGGCTGTCGACCTCGAACACGCGGAAACCGCCCGATGCGGCGACGGCGCGGACTATCTCGCGGCTGAGGCGGGTGCGCGAGCGGTCGACGAGGGCGAGACGGACGTCGCGGATGTCGGTGGTCGCGGCGTAGCCGTAGAGCAGGAGCTGGAGCACCGGCGAGACCAGCACCATCGGCAGTGTGCGGCGGTCGCGCACGAGCTGGATGACTTCCTTCCACGCGACCGTCAGCAGCCGGCGAATCACAGCGACCTCCGCAGGCGTTCGATGGCGGCGGTGATGGCCAGAGTGCCGAAGACCAGCGTGGCGAACAGGGACTCGAGCAGGGCCGAGGCCGGGGCGGACTTGAGGTAGATGCCGCGGATGACGACGAGGAAGTAGCGGGCGGGCACGAGCCAGCTGACGGCCTGGAGCCAGCCGGGCATCGAACCGATGGGGAACAGGAACCCGGACAGCATGAACGAGGGCAGGACCGAGCTCAGGAAGGCGACGTACATCGCGACCTGCAGGCTGTCGACGAAGGTTGAGATGAGCAGGCCGAGCGCGAGCCCGGTCAGCAGGAACGGCACGGCGAAGAGCAGCAGCAGCGGCAGGCTGCCCTGGACCCCGACCCCGAAGACGAGCGCGCCGGCAAGCATCACGGTGAGCAGGTCGAAGACGCAGATGAGTCCGTAGGGCAGGAGCTTGCCGACGATGAAGGCGGCCGGGCGGATGGGCCCGGCGCGCAGGATTTCGATGGTGCCGCGTTCCTTCTCGCGCACGACCGCGAGCGAGGGCAGCAGGATGGTCATGAACATCGTGATGATGGCCAGCAGGCCGGGCACGAGGAACTCGGTGCTGCGCCGCGCCGGGTTGAACAGCACGCGCGGCCGGGGCGCGAAGGTGATGCCGGCCTCGCGCGCGGCGAGCGCCTCGGCATAGCCGAGGGCGAGCGTGGCGGTGACCGAGTTGGAGCCGTCGAGCAGGAGCAGGACGTCGGCGGTCCGGCCCGCGGCGCGGGTGCGGCCGAAGCCGGCCGGTATGACGACCGCGGCGGCGATGCGCCCGCGGTCGATGAGGTCGCGCGCGGCCGCCTCGCTTAGGGGCCGGGCCGCGACGCGGAACCAGCCTGACGCGGTCATCCGCTCGGCGAAGGCGCGCGCGGCCGGCGTGCGGTCGAGGTCGACGATGCCGGTCGGGATGTCGCGGACGTCCAGCGACAGGGCGTAGCCGAAGAGCAGCAGCATCGCGACCGGGATGACCAGCGCGATGACCAGCGTACCCGGGTCGCGCAGGATGTGGATGAATTCCTTGCGCGTCACCGCGCCGAGCGAGCGCAGGGCGAGGCGGGCAGAGGACGCTTGGCGGCTCACGCGTCACGCTCCACGCCCGCGCGGGCGAGCTGGACAAAGATGTCTTCGAGCGAGGCGCGGTCGGGCGTGATGCCCGAGAGGTCGACGCCGGCCGCGGCAAGCAGGCCGGGCAGTTCGGCGCGCGTGCGGTCCGCATCGGTCGTGACCAGGCGCAGGCTGTCGCCGTATATCGATACCTCGCCGAGGTCGGGCCTAGCGAGCAGGGCGGACAGCGCCCGGCCGAGCGGGGCGCAGGCGACGTTGAGCGCGGCCGCGCGGGCCAGCGCGCGCACCGCGTCGGGCGTGCCGTGAGCGACGATGCGGCCGCGGTTGATGAGGCAGAGCCGGTGGCAGTACGCGGCCTCGTCCATGTAGTGGGTGGTGACGAGCACGGTCTTGCCCCGGGCGGCGAGCGCGTGGACCCGGGCCCAGAAGGCGTGGCGCGAGAACGGGTCCATGCCCGAGGTCGGTTCGTCGAGGAAAAGCACGCCCGGGTCGTGGAGCAGGGCGCAGGCGAGCGCGAGGCGCTGGCGCGCGCCCGACGGCAGGTCGCTGGCGCGGTCGGCGCGGAACCGTGCGAGTTCGTATTCCGCGAGCGCGGCGTCGACCGCCGCGGGCAGGCGTTGCCGGCCGAGGCCGTAAATCGAGCCGAAGAAGCGCAGGTTCTCGGCGCAGGTCAGGTCCTCGTAGAGCGAGAAGCGCTGGGACATGTAGCCGATGCGGTTCTTCAGGCGCGCCGTGTCGCGCGGCACCTGCAGGCCGAGGACGCTGGCCGAGCCCGCGGACGGCGGGATGATGCCGGTGAGCACGCGGATGGTAGTGGTCTTGCCCGCGCCGTTGGGTCCGAGGAAGCCGAGCACCTCACCCGCGCCGACCGCGAACGATACGCCGTCGACCGCGGTGAAACTGCCGAATCGACGGACGAGGTCGCGGACTTCGATGGCCGGGCTCATCGCTCACCTGTTTCGACGATGACGTCCTCGAGTGTCGGCGCCGCTGGTTCGGGCTCGGCGAGAATGCCGGCGGCGGCGAGCGCGGCGCGGGCGGCCTCGGCCGCGCCGGAATCGGGCCGGACCAGCCAGGCCACGCCGTCGCCGAGGGTCTGCACCGCGAGCACCGCCGGGCAGGCGCGCAGGGCGGTGGCGGCCGGCCCGGGGTCATCGACCGCGACGCGGAACCGCCGGCCGCGCACCCGCGCGAGCAGCGCGTCGGGCGCGGCGCAGGCAGCGATGCGGCCGCGCTGCATCAGGGCGATGCGGTTGGACCGGGCCGCCTCTTCGAGGTAGACCGAGGAGTAGACCACGGTCGTGCCGCGGCCGAGTGCCGCGACGAGGATGCGCCAGAACTCGCGCCGCGACAGGGGGTCGATACCGGTGGTCGGCTCGTCGAGCAGGAGCACGGGCGGGTCGTGGACCAGGGCGCAACCGAGTACGAGCTTCTGCTTCATCCCGCCCGACAGGTTGCCGGCGCGGAAGTGAGCGAATTCTTCGAGCGCGGTGACCGACAGCAGTTCCGCCACCCGCTCACGCGTGCGCCGCCCGTCGAGCCCGTAGAAGCTGCAGTAGAACTCGAGGTTCTCGGCGCAGGTCAGGTCGGCGTAGATGGCGAAGCGCTGGGGCATGTAGCCGATGGCGAAGCGCAGGGCCCAGGGCCGCGCGACACCGTCCATCCCGAGGATGGCGATGGTACCGGAGTCGGGCCGCAGCGTGCCGGCGAGCAGGCGCAGCAGCGTGGACTTGCCGGCCGCGTCCGGGCCGGTGATGCAGAACAGCTCGCCCGGGTCGACCGTGAAGCCGACGCGGTCGAGCGCGGCCTGCGCGGTCCACGAACGGCAGAGGTTCTCGACGACTATTGCGGGCACAGGTGGGAAAGGTAAGCCGACAAACGGCCCGAGGTCAAGCGCCTGCACACACCCGGTTGACAGCGGCGGCCGGTCGCCTATCCTCGGCATATGCAAGCGACACCCCGTACAATCATTTCCCTGCTATCATTGGCCGCGGCTGCCCTGCTGGCCCAGCCCGGCGCCGGGATGCCGAGCGTCGACCCGCGCGTCACATTGCGGCTGGACGCGGTGGAAATCGTGCCCGCCGCCGGGCCGGTGCTGCCGCGATACCGGTTCGAGGCGGGCACGCGGCTGCAGTACCTCGCGCGCGGCGAGCGCACGGGGCGCGGAGAGCCGGAGTACACCCTGCGCAACGTCAGCGTCTATCCAATCAGGCAGAACCCGGACAGCACCTGGCGGCTGGTGCTGGTAGAGCGCCAGACCGCTCAGTCGGTCGACCCCGCGACCGGGACCGTGACCGCGACGGCGGGCCGCGCGTCCCTGGCCTGGTGCGACCTCGCGCCTGACGGCCGTTTCGAGGAGTGCTACGGGGTCAGTTCCGACGAGGTCGCAGCGCTGTTCGCGACGCTGCCGCGGGATTCGGCCGAGGCGGCGGGGGGCTGGCGCACTGCCGACGCGTCCGGCTTCGAGAGCCGCAGTAACCGCATTGCCGGGTTCGAGCGCGGCAGCGGGCAGCTGGTCATCCAGTCGACCGGCGACGGGCTGCTCAACACGGTCTACGAGGTCGCGCTGGACGGTGTCGTGCTGTTCGACACGGCCTCGGGCAGGCTGGCGGCGAGGGAGATGCGGTCGGTAGCCGGCTGGCGCCAGCCGGGCGAGCAGAAGGGGATTGTGGAACTCGCGGGCGTGACCGTCTTGCCGCGAGTCGAGTTCGAACGGTTCGCGGCCGAGGCCGAGACTCTCTGGCAGGCCTGGATACTGTGGGATACGCTGACCGACGAGGCCAACGCCCGTACCGACAAGGAAGACTCCCTGCACGCGCTGGCCGACTCGGCGCTTTCGCGCGCCCGCCGGGCCGTGACCGTGCCCGAACTGCGCGAGGCCGCGGACGGCGACATCGAGGACTTCCGCGAGTACCTGGCGATGCTGGCTGAGCGCCCTGACGAGTCGGATGAACCGGCCCGGCCCGCACCCGAGAGCCTGGTCGGCAGGGCGGCGCCGGACTGGACGCTGCGGTCGCTCGACGGCCGCACGTACTCTCTCAAGGGACTGCGTGGCAAGGTCGTGGTGCTGGACTTCTGGTACCGCGGCTGCCCGTGGTGCATCCGGGCGATGCCCGCGCTGAAGGCGCTCGCGGACGAGTTCGCGGACCGGCCGGTGCAGTTCGTCGGGATGAACGTGGATAAGGATACTTCGGACGCGCGGTTCGTGACCGAGAAGCTGGGACTGACTTACCCGAACCTGCTGGCGCCGGAAGTGCCCAAGGCATACCGCGTGCGCGGCTACCCGACGCTGTTCGTAGTCGACAAGCAGGGCAGGGTTGCCCACGTCAAGGTCGGGTACTCCGCGACGCTGAGCGAGGACCTCGCCCGGATCATCACCGGCCTGCTGGAGGCGAAATAGCGGGCAAGTTCGTGCCGCGGGCCTGGCGCCCGGCCCAGTTCCAGGGCCGTCGCCGAACACGGCGCTACTTCGAGGGTTGGTACTTCAAATCGGTGTCGGCAGACGGTGCGTATCGGCTGGCCGTCATACCCGGGGTGTCGCTGGCCGAGGATTCGGCCCAGTCGCACTGCTTCGTCCAGGTCAACGACGGGACCAACGGCCGGTCAGCTTACCATCGCTGGCCCCTGGCCGAGTTCCGCCCAAGGCCCGGCCGGTTCTGCGTGGAAGTCGGTCCCAACCGCTTCAGCCTCGACGGAATCGAGCTCGACATCGACCGCCCCGAGGGCCGCTGTCGGGGCCGGCTCGAGTTCAGCGGTGTACACGGCTGGCCGGTACGCCTGCTGGCGCCGGGCGCGATGGGGCCATTTCGATTCGTGCCGCTGATGGAATGCTACCACGGCATACTGAGTTTCGATCATCGGCTGTCCGGGCAGATTGAGGTCGACGGCGCGTCGTGGGACTTTGCCGGCGGCAGGGGTTACTGCGAAAAGGACTGGGGTCGTTCGATGCCCTCGGCATGGGTGTGGCTCCAGTGCAGTCATCTCGGCGACGCGGGCGTGTCGCTCTCAGCGTCAATCGCCCGTGTCCCGTGGGCGGGTTTCTCGTTCACCGGCCACATCGTCGGCCTCTGGTTGGCGGGCCGGCTGGTGGAGTTCGCCACCTGGAACGGGTCGCGACTTGTTGAACTCACCGTCGGAGAACGGGCAGTGCGCTTCGTGCTTGAACGCGGTCGGGCCCGGCTCGAGGTGGATGCCGAGCGGGCCGCGGGGGCCTCGCTGGCCTCGCCGGAGCAAGGGGCGATGAGCGGCCGCATCAGCGAAACGCTGGGTGCCTCCGTGCACGTCAAGCTGGCAGAAGGCGGGACAACCGTCTTTCAAGGCGAGGGCCGCTTTGCCGGGCTTGAGGTCGTCGGGCCGGCGCACGAAATGGTGCGCGCCGGGGGAGAGAAGTGACGGAGCCGGCGCAGACGCCTGAAGACCGCGAGCTGGTCGAGCGCGCGCAGGGCGGGGACATGGCGGCGTTTGAGGAGTTGGTGCGCCGGCACCAGCAGGGGTTGTTCTCCTACCTCTATCGGATGACCTCGGACCGCCATACGGCGGAGGAGCTGACCCAGCAGGCGCTGGTGCGCGCCTGGAAGGCAATCGAGGGATTCGGCGGGCGGTCTGGGTTCAAGACCTGGTTGTACCGCATCGGCATCAACCTTGCCATCAATCACCGGACCCGACGCAAGCCGACCGTGGAACTCGACGAGGAATTGCCGGCCGGGCCGGACAGCGAACCGCAGAACGCGTTCCGCCAGCACGAGCGCGAGGCAGCGGTTCAAGCGGCGCTGGCCAAGCTGCCCGCGGACCAGCGCGCCGCGATGGTCATGTCGCTGTACGAGCAGTTGAGCTACCGGGAAATCGGCGAGGCGATGGGCCGGTCGGCGCGGGCGGTCGACTCACTTCTCTTCCGGGCCAAGACCAACCTGCGCAAGCTCTTGGAACCAGCCCACCGCAAGGGACTTATCTGATGCCGCGCCGGCCGCAGGATTACCGAGGGGAGAGAGTCTAAGCTTATGAAACCAATGGATTGCAGAGCAGCCAAAAGGGTTCTACCAGCCTCCCTTGACAGCGAACTGGCCGGGCCTGAGAAAGAACGGCTACACAGCCATCTTGCCCAGTGCCCGGCCTGTCGTATCGAGGTGGAGCGACTTCGAAACGAACTGGCCGTCCTGCGCGACGTGGCCCGACCCGAAGTGCCGCCGTACCTCATCACCCGCGTGATGGCCGAGGTGCGTGCGCATCGGCCGGCAAGCCGCTTCGCGCTGGGGTTCGGCCGCGTGCTGGGTGCGACGCTTGCGGGGTTGGCCGTGGCCGCGGGCATCGGCATCGGCACGGCGGTCGGCGCCGGGCTGGCAGGTCGCGACTCGGCGAGCCCCGATTCCGGGCTGGTCTTCGAGGCAAGCGACACCGCGGCACCGGACATCTACAGCGTCCTGCTGGGGAGTGAGTGATGACCAGCCGTTGGCTTGTAGTTCTGGTCGTCGCCTCTCTCGCACTCAATGTCGCGGTGGTCGCCGGGTTCTTCGTAGCGCGCGGCCGCGGGCCGGGTTGCCCGCCGCCCATGTTCGGTATGAAGCCGGGCGACGTGCGCGAGATTGCGGCGATGCGCGAGCGCTTCGACCCCAAGATGGACACGCTCCGGCAGCAACTGAACGCGGCCCGCGGAGGGCTGTATCGGCTTGCCGCGGACAGCGCATCCCCGGTTGAGGCCGAATCGCTGCTGCAGGTCATTGGTGACATCCGTATTGAGATGAACCGGCTGGCTTACCAGCACATGCGGCAGGTGATGGCGAAGCTATCGCCCGAGCACCGGGCTGAGTTCCTCCGGCGGCTCGAGCAGGGCCCAGGGTCCTGGCACGACGGGCCTGACTACCGCAAACGGGGGCACCGCCGCCCGCGGCGCATCGGCCGCGACTGCCCGCCGCCGGCCCCGGACCTTGACGACCGATAACACAAAAAGGAGACACCGTGAAGAGAGATCGCACGTTAGCAGTAGCACTCGTCCTGACCGTCGGCCTGCTGGTCAGCGGGATGGCGTTCGCCCAACCCGCAGGATGCGGAGATTGCCCGGGACAGAAGGGTACGGGCCAGCCCGGGGGCAAGGGTAAGGGAATGGGCATGATGGCCATCCCGAACCTGACCGAAGCGCAGCAGAACCAGATTGACGACCTGCGCGCCGGCCAGGTCAAGGAAGTCGCCGGCATCCGAACCGACATCGAGATTAAGCAGCTCGAGCTGGCGCGGCTGTGGCGCGCGGACAAGCTCGACGGCGGCAAGATAGTCGCCAAGGTCAAGGAACTCGGCGAACTGCGCAGTAAGATGCAGGTCACACAGGTTAACCAACACCTCGCCGTCTATAAGCTCCTGACACCCGAACAGCAGAAGTCGTTCCGGCCGCCGATGATGGGCGGCATGGGCCATGGTCAAGGCCAGGGCAAAGGAACGGGCCGCGGAATGGGCAAGGCCGGTGCTGGCGGCGGCAAGGTGGGTGGCGAAGGTCGGTGCGGCGGCGATTGCGGTGGGTGTCATTAGAAGTTCCCTGCTTGGCAAGCAGTAAGGCTCGGTCACAAGCCGGGGGCGGGCAACCGCCCCCGGCCTCTTTTCACCAACAGACCGACCGCGACTCAAGCGGCAAGCCCCCGCGTTGACACGCTCGTCCTGTGGTCTATGCTGGCCGCAGAACCGGAGGTGAACTGATGAGAACGTTTGTCGTGCTGCTGCTCGTTGCCGGCTTTGCGCTGGCGCGGATAATCGTCGTGCCTGATTCGGTAGCCACCGTGCAGGGTGGTCTGAACGCGGCCGGGTCGGGCGACACCGTGCTGGTGATGCCCGGCACTTACACCGAAAACCTGAACTGGCCGTCAATCGACGGCATCAAGCTGTTTTCGCTAGCCGGGCCGGAATCGACCGTGGTCGACGGCAACTACGCGGGTACGTGCCTGGTGATGGCGTCGGGCAACTTGTCGCGGGCGACCGAGGTGCGCGGCCTGAAGTTCGCCCGCGGCTACACCTCGGGCGGCGGTGCGGCCGGGATTTCGCTGTCGGGTTCGGCCACGATTGCGGGCAACCGCATCACTCGCTGCCAGGGCGTGGGCGTGTACCTGAGCAGTACGTCATCCCTGTTCAAGCCGCTGGTGACCGGCAACGAAATCGACGGCTGCTGGAAGGAAGTCGAGAACTACAACTACGGCTGCGGCGTGTACATCAACTCCTACGCGGGTGCGCGGCCCGAGGTCTGCTGGAACTACATCCACCACGACACCCTGCGCAACAGCGCGCGCAACTACGGCGGCGGGATGTACGTCGACGGCGAGGCGCTGATATACGGCAACCGGCTTGAGGCGAACGTGCTCTACTCGGACACCGGCTCGGCCTGCCGGGCTTATGGAGCCGGCATCTACGTCGACGCGAGCTGCCTCATTTTCAACAACCTCATCATCAACAACCGCTGCGCGACCGACGCCTGGAAGTACGGCGCGGGCATCAGAATGGGGCTTTCGGTCAAGCCGGTAATCGTCGGCAACACGATTGTCGGCAACGTCTGCGAGGGGCCGCACATGTGGTCGGACGGCGGCGGCATCTACAACGACATGATGTGCACGACGTACGTGAAGAACAACATCGTGGCCAACAACGAGGCGACCGAGGGTTCGGGTGTGTTCAACAGCACTATCGGCACGGCCGGCGTGGTCAACTCGTCGTACAACGACTACCATAACAACACGCTGGTCGGGTTCTCTACCGGCGCGGGCGACATCGCGGCCGACCCGTCCTTTGCGGCCGGGCCGCGCGGCGCGTATTACCTTTCGCACACGTCGGCAGGCCAGCCCCAGACCTCGCCCTGCGTGGACGCCGGGGACACGCTGTGGCCTGCGTTCGGGTTCGAGATGGACTCACTGCTGCATTCGTGGACCACGCGCACCGACTCGGTGCCGGACGCGGGCCGCGCCGACATGGGCTATCACTGCCCGACGTCGCTGCAGGTCGGCGTGAGCGCGCCGGCAAGCGTGTTCCTGCCCCTGGTCGTGCAGGCCGGGCCGAACCCGACGCGCGGCGCAGTGCGTTTCGCGGTCGGGCCGGCGAACGCTGAAGCGGTCCGGCTCACCGTGTTCGATGCGAGCGGCCGCGTGGTGCATCGCGCCGAGTCGCGCGGGCCGGCGGTCGCGCGGCTGGAATGGGACGCCGCGGGCGCCGCGGCCGGGGTGTACCTGTACCGGGTCGCCAGCGGCAGTCGCGAGACGAGCGGCCGGGTCGTGAAGTTCTAGTCCGGGGTAACGGGATTCAGCGGGCGGGCATCGGCCCGCCCGCTCCTTTTCTAGGCCGGGAGATTCGCGATGGCGGTGCGCAGGTCGGCCAGGGTCGCGATCGTCGCGTCGGGCCGGACGTAGTCCGCGGCGTCGGCAGCGCGCGCGGCCGCGGCCATGCCGGGCGGGCCGGGCCGATCCAGCCATACGCCCCACAGCCCCGCAGCCTGGGCCGCGCCGACATCGCGCGCGACCATGTCCCCGACCATCACCGCCTCGCGCGGGGCGACGCCGAGCCGGTCGAGGGCGAGCGCGAAGATGCGCGGATCGGGCTTCCAGGCGCCGACCTCGGCCGAGACGATTATCACGGGGAAGAAGTCCTCGAGCCCGGCGGCGAACAGCTTGCCGCGCTGGATGTCGGACGGGCCGTTGGTGATGACCGCGAGCTTGAAGTCGCGGCACAGCTCGGTCACCGCGGGCAGGGCGTCGGGGAAAGCCTCGTCGCGCGCCTCGCGCTCGCGCGGGTACTGGCAGGCGAGTTCCTGCGCGAGCGCCGGGTCGAACAGGCCGTGGTCGGCCAGCGCGCTGATCCACGACTCGAACCGGTAGGTCGGGGCCCACTCTCGGAGCCCGGTCATCAGCGCGTCGTCGCCGGGGAAGTCGGAGCGCAGCGCCTCCCACGAACTCATCGCGATGACCGGCGAGTCGGCGACAAGCGGGCTCGAGCGCCACAGCGCGCGCGCCCGGGCGCGCACCGCGGAGTAGAGCGAGTCCGGGTCGATGCCGTACCATTGCGTCGCGGTGACACAGGTCGCCCGCAGCGCGTTCTGCGCCGCGGCCTCGTCGACGACGAGCGTGTCGTCGAGGTCGAAGATTATCGCGCGGATGGCCATGAAAAGGAATGATACCGGCCGCGCGGCCCGAGTCGAGGGATTGTCGATAGACGACTGTCGAGTGACGCTAGTACCATCGTGTCGCGACTCTCTGGCAATCGCCAATCGGGAATCGTCAATCGAAGATTCGTCATCAGGCCCTGCGCCGCGCATTGTACGCGGCCAGCAGCAGGAACAGCAGCGCGGTCAGCCCGACCGAGTACCACAGCCACGCGGGCAGGCCCAGCCACAGCGGCCCGGTGCGGTCCCAGTTCCAGAAGTCGATGCTCGCGAGGAAAACCAGCGCGAACAGCGCGGC
>JAWOHG010000055.1:0-4489 GCA_046485245.1 bacterium | reverse complement strand
GCTCTACGGCGGCACCTACCAACTCTTCGACGCCCGGCTGAAGCGTGAGCGTGGGATGGACATCCGGATGGTCGTCAACGCGAACGACGTCGACGAGTGGCGCCGCGCCATCGACTCAAACACCCGCTTCCTCTACGGCGAGATGCCGTCCAACCCCGGGCTGGCCTTCTTCGACGTCGCCGCGGTTGCGGCGCTGGCGCACGAGCACGACATCCCGCTGGTGCTCGACGCGACCATCGCCTCGCCCGCGCTCCTGCGGCCGATGCTCCACGGCGCCGACATCGTCATCCACTCCGCGACCAAGGTGATGAGCTGCTCCGGGCTCGGGATGGCCGGTGCGGTCATCGCCCGCAAGCCCGTCACCTCGAACATACCCAACGAAGAACTGAAGGCCGACTTCGCGCTCTGGCTCAAGCGTTATCCCCAGCGCGAGCAGGGCGGCTGCCTTCACCCGTTCCAAGCCACGATGACCCAGTCCGACCTGCGCACGCTGCGCACCCGGGTCGACGCGTGGAGCTCAACCGCGCTGACCGTTGCGCGCTTCCTCGAGAAGCACCCGGCCGTGCTCGCGGTCAACTACCTCGGGCTCGAGAGCTACCCGCTGCACGAACTGGCGAAGAAGTACCTCTGGCTCGTCGACGCCGAGCACGACGAGCGCTACGGCAAGCCGGTCAACCGCTACACCCACATGATGTCGTTTAGGGTCAGGGGCGGGCCGAGCGCGGCCAGGGCGGTGTTCGACCGGTTCAAGATGATCTGGCGCGCCACCGACCTCGGCCGGGTCAAGACCGTTGCCACGATCCCGGCGATTTCCACGCACTTGCTGCAGGGGGAGGAAGCGCGCAGGAAGGCCGACGTGCCGGCCGACCTCATCCGTCTCTCGGTCGGCGGCGAACACCCCGACGACATCATCGCGGACCTGGAGCAAGCGCTCGGAAGAGAGTAGCGGTCGAGAGACAGAGTGCTGAAGAGCTACAAGGAACTGAAAGTATGGGAGCGGTCGTACCGGCTTTGCCTTGAGGTATACAGCATAACCCGGGCATTCCCACCGGCGGAGCGATTCGGCCTTGCCTCGCAGATACAGCGCGCAGCGGTCTCCGTGCCGTCCAACATCGCCGAGGCATACGGGCGAGGAACGACGTCGGAGTTCATTCGCGGAGCGCGGGTGGCTTACGGCTCTCTCGCGGAACTGGAGACACATCTGCTGATCGCGGCCGACCTGCGTTACGTAAGGCCGGTTGCGCACGACGCGGCGCTGGCTGAGATTCACGAGATCGAGCTGATGCTCAAGGCGCTTATCAAGTCATTGGAGCGTCGGCGCGCATCTGCCACGCTCGGTCTCTCGGTCTCTCGGTCTCTCGACCTCTCCAACAGCCCCGCCGCCACACCGCCCCATCGCCGGACCACTGAGGTGATCGCTTGACTTACTACTCCACCAACCTGTCCTCCCCCGACGTCGACCTGCGCGGCGCGCTCTTGGGCGGCCAGGCCCCGGACAAGGGCCTGTACATGCCGCGCGAGTTGCCGCACATCCCGGTCGAGGAAATCCGCGGCTACAAGAACGAACCTTACCCGGTCATCGCCTTCAACGTGCTGCGCCGGTTCACCGCGGGCCTCGTACTCGACGACGAACTCTGGACCATCTGCCACGAGTGCTATAACTACCCGGTGCCGCTGGACCTCGTGCGCAACAACCTGTGGCTCTTGCGCCTGGACCGCGGTCCGACCGCGAGCTTCAAGGACTTCGCCGCACGGATGATGGCCCGGCTGATGCGATACTTCCTCCACCAGGAGGGCGGCCGGCTCACCATCCTCACCGCGACCTCGGGCGACACCGGCTCGGCCGTTGCCCACGCTTTCCACAACGTCGACGGCATCGCGATGGTCGTGCTCTTTCCGGCCAAGGAAGTGTCGGACCGCCAGCGCCGCCAGATGACCACGCTCGGCGGCAACGTCCGGGTAGCGGCCATCGACGGCAAGTTCGACGACTGTCAGGCCCTGGTCAAGCGCGCGTTCGCCGACCCGGACCTGAAGCGCATCCGCTTCTCGTCGGCCAACTCCATCAACATCGGCCGGCTCCTGCCCCAGTCGGTATACTACTTCTACGCTTGGGCCAAGCTGCAGAAATCCGGTGAGACCGCGGTGTTCTCTGTCCCATCGGGCAACTTCGGCGACATGTGCGGCGGGATGCTGGCGTGGCGGATGGGCCTGCCGGTCGAGCGGTTCGTCATCGCCACGAACTCCAACGACGAGTTCCCGCGGTTCCTCGCCACCGAGCGCTACGAGCGGGTCGACCCGTCGCGCGTCTGCATCTCCAACGCCATGAACGTCGGCCACCCGTCCAACCTGCCGCGGCTGGTCGCGCTCTACGGCGGGCAGATGGACGAGAAGGGCCACGTGTCGCGCCAGCCCGACTTCACCGCCCTGCGAGCGGACATCTACCCGGCCAGCGTCGACGATACCGCGACCCGGGCCAGCATCAGCGACACCTGGCAGAAGTATCGCGTGTTGCTCGAGCCGCACGGCGCGGTCGGCTGGGCCGCACTCGAACGCTACTGCGCCGAGGCCGGCCTGCCCAGACTGGGCATATCCATCGAGACCGCGCACCCGGCCAAGTTCCCGGAGGAGATAGTCCGGCTGACCGGTGTCGAGCCCGAACTGCCGCCCTCGCTCGAGGGCCTCGACGAGCGGCCGGAACACTACGACCACGGCCCCAACGATTACCAGTGGTTCAAGGATTACCTGCTGAAGGCGCACGCATGACAGGCAAGGGTCACGGGTTCAGGGTCAAGGGTCCCGCACCACTTGCCCGTTCCCCGTTACCCTGAACCCACCCAGACCATGAAGTACATCATCTTCCTCGGCGATGGGATGGCCGACCTGCCGGTCGCCGAACTCGGCGGCCGGACCCCGCTCGAGGTCGCGGTCAAGCCGACGATGGACGCCATCGCCCGCGACGGCGCCTGTGGCCGGTTCATCACGGTCGACGACGACATGCCGCCCGGGTCCGAGGTCGCCAACCTGTCGGTGCTCGGCTACAACGCGCGCATCTGCTACCAGGGCCGCGGCGTCATCGAGGCCGCGGCGATGGGCGTGCCGCTTTCCGACTCAGACGTCGGCCTGCGCTGCAATCTCATCTGCCTCGACGACGGCCGCATCAAGAACCACTCGGCCGGCCACATCCCAAATGGCGACGCCCACCAGCTCGTCCGCTTCCTCAATGCCCGGCTGATACCGGGCGGCGCCAAGCTCTACCCCGGCGTGTCCTACCGCCACCTGCTCGTGCTCTCGTCCGGCTCGGCCGATCTCGACTGCGCGCCGCCCCACGACCATGTCGGCGAGCGAGCCGAGGACCTGCTGGTCAAGCCGCGCTCGGCCGACGCCGCGCCGACGGCCGACCTGCTCAACGACCTCATCCGCCGGTCGTGGAAACTCCTCGCCGACCACCCGCTCAACCGCACGCGCGTGCGCGAGGGCAAAGACTCGGCCAACTCCATCTGGCCGTGGTCGCCCGGGCACCGGCCGCGGATGCAGACCTTCAAGGATCTCTACGGGCTCACCGGGGCGGTCATATCCGCGGTCGACCTGATTCGCGGCCTCGGCGTCTACGCCGGGCTCGAGGTCATCAACGTGCCCGGCGCCACCGGCCTCATCGACACCAACTACGAGGGCAAGGCGGACGCCTGCCTCGACGCCATCGCCCGCCACGACTTCGTCTTCGTCCACGTCGAGGCGCCCGACGAGGCGGCGCACAGCCGCGACGTGAAGCAGAAGATCCAGGCCATCGAATTCCTCGACGAGCGGCTCATCAAGCGCGTGGTGAAAACCATCCGCAAGCAGCGTTCCGACACCATCATCGCGCTCCTCCCCGACCACATCACGCCGGTCGAGAAAGGCAACCACGTCCACGGCGCGGTACCGTTCGCGATAATGGGCCCGGGCTTCGCGCCCGACGTGGTCCAGCGCTACGACGAACTCTCGGTCGAAGTCGGTTCGCTCGGCACCCTGCGCGGGCAGGAGTTCTTCCACACGCTCATCGGGCGCCGGCATTGACGCTGCGCCCGGCCGCGCTGACCGTCGCCTGCCTGCTCGCCTGCAGCGCCCACCGCGCCGTCGTGCCGGACCCGGCCGGGCCGGCTCCCGACCCGCGCGCTCTCGCCGTCCCGGATTCGCTGCGGGCGGCGCTCGCCAAAAACCCCGACTCGGCCCTGCCGCTGCTCGTGCGCCGACTCACGCTCGGCGTTGCCGACGAATCGACAAATGCGCGGGTCATCCACGACTGGGTCGCCGACAACCTGGGCTACGACGCGGACGCGTACTTCAGGAACGACACCTGCCCGGGTGACGTCGCCGGGGCCCTGCGCAGCGGCAGGTCGGCCTGCGCCGGATTCGCCAACGTCTACGAGACGATGTGCCGGCTTGCCGGACTCGAATGCGTCACGATTCCCGGTTACGCGCGCGGCTACGGCTTCCACTCTTTCGGCGACGA
>JAWOHG010000327.1:0-2541 GCA_046485245.1 bacterium | reverse complement strand
GCGACCCTGGTCCGGATGGTCGCGGCCCGCCTGCTCGAGGCCGCCGGGGTCAACCGGCTCTGCGACCGCACCGGGCTGGGCGAGTTCCTGTGCAAGGGCGGGGTCAGCCACTCCCCGGCGCGGCTGGTCGCGCTCACGCTCCACTGGATCATCCTGCTCGCGGCGGTTCTCTGGAGCCTGGAGCGCATCGGCGTGTCCGGCGTCACCATCTGGCTCGACGAGTTGCTCGACGCGCTGCCCGCGGTCCTGGCCGCGGTCGGCATCGGGATAGTCGGCTACGCGGTGGTCCTCTTCTCGGCCAACGTCGTCGGCACCCTCGCCCGCAACGCCGCGTTCGCCCACGCCGACCTGCTCGGCCGGGCGGTCAAGTGGCTCGGTCTCATCATCGTCGCCTGCGTGGCGATCGACCACCTCGGCATCCAGCTCAAGGCCATCGGCACCATCCTCCAGATTCTTTTCGCCGCGGCGGCCTTCGGCCTCGCGCTCGCCTTCGGCCTCGGCTGCAAGGACCTGGCCCGCGACGCGATGCTCCGGTTCCTGCGCGACCTGCGCGAGCGCCGGCGCCAGCCGCCCACCGACCTCGAGGGATGAGCAGGCGTGCCGCCGGCCTGACCCCCTCCGACTGCCTTGGGCTGGTCCGGCCCGCGCTGGACGCGCACAGCCTGGGCCTCACTTCGCTTGCGCAACTGCTCGGGGACTGCGGCTTTCGCACCGCGCTCGCCGACGCCCCGGTCTGCCGGGCATTCGACCGCCCCGAGTCGGCTGACGACTGGGCCGTGGCCGAACGCTGGCTCGCGGCGAACCGGGTCACCGCGCTGGGGTTCAGTTACCGGCTCGACCCGGGCCGGGGCGAAGAGCTGTTCGACCGCGTCCTGCGCCAGCTCCGCTCCCGCCGCCTGCTCGCCGACCGGGGCGGCAGCATCCGGTTGCTCTACTTCGCGGGCCTGCCCGAGACCTGCGAGCGGGTGCGCCAGCGCCACCACGAGGTCGCGGCCGTCTTCCGCGGCGACGAGACCCCGGCCCGCACCCTGGCCCTGCTCGGCATCAGCCCGGACCTCCTGCCCGCGGCCGCCGCGCGCGGCCTGGCCTACGATGAGGACCGGCTCGCCTTCGGCCGGGAAATCGTCCGCCGGGCCGACTACCTCAGGGTCGCGCCGGCCGAACGCCGCCCCTACCCCGAGTTCGGCACCGCAGCCGACACTCTCGAGGCAAGACTCGCCGCCGCGCCGCACGGCGTGCCGCTCGTGCGCGCCCACGTCGGGCCCTGGCTGCCCGACCGCGACGCTGCGGTACGGCTGTTCCTGGAATGGGCCCGGAGCCTGGCCGCAACCGGCCTGCTCGACATCCTCTCCATCGGCACGTCCCAGCTCAGCCAGTCCGCCTTCGGCGAAGACTGGGCCGGCCGGCCCGACGGCGGCGGCGTGCCGCTGGCCGCGCGCGAAGAGTTCGCCGCGGCCTGGCAGGCGGCCCGGCCGATGCTGGTGCGCTGCTACGCCGGCTCGAAGGACATCGCCGCGCTCGCGCGGATGTACGAACAGACCATCCACACCGCCTGGCACGCGCTGTCCCTGTGGTGGTTCTGCCTCATCGACGGCCGCGGCCCCTACCCGCTGCGCGAGAACCTCGTCCAGCAGTTCGCGGCCCTGCGCTACGCCGCCGAAACCGGCAAGCCCTACGAGCCCAACGTCGCGCACCACTTCGCGTTCCGTGGCGCCGACGACGTCACCTGCGTCGCGGCCGCGGTTCTCGCCGCGCGCGCCGCGCGCCGGGCCGGCATCAGCCGGCTAGTGCTGCAGGTGATGCTGAACACGCCCAAGTACACCTGGGGCATCCAAGACCTGGCCAAGGCTCGCGCGATGCTGCAGCTTGCGCGCGCGCCGGCCGACGAGTCCTTCCGCGTCATCCTCCAGCCGCGCGGCGGCCTGGACTACTTCTCGCCCGAGCCCGACCTGGCCCGCGCCCAGCTCACCGCGGTCACCGCGCTGATGGACGACATCGAGCCGGACGACCCCTCCAGCCCGCCCATCATCCACGTGGTCAGCTTCTCCGAGGCGACGCACCTTGCCGACCCGGCCACGGTCAACGAAAGCATCCAGCTGACCCGCCACGCCCTGGCCGAGTACCGCCGCCTGCGCGCGGCCGGGTGGGTCGACGACCTGGCCGCCAACCCCGAGGTGCGCTCGCGCACCGCCGCGCTCGTCGACGAGGCCCGCACCCTGCTGTCGGGCATCGAATCGTCAATCGACCGGCCCGACACCGCCGAGGGCCTGTATGAAGTATTCGCGCGCGGCTGGCTGCCCGTGCCCTGGCTTTGGGAATGCCGCGACGAGTTCCCCGCCGCGGTGCGGTGGCAGACGCGGCCCCTGCACGGCGGGGTCGCGCCCGTCGACGAATCCGGCGCGCCGATTTCCGCGGCCGAGCGCGTGCGCCGGCTTGCGGCCCGGCCGCCGGATTCGTCGACGAGCGCGACCCCGCCGTGCAGGGGCCGCGTCTGCCACCGCACCGCGGCGGGGAACTCGTCGCGGCATTCCCAAAGCCAGG
>JAWOHG010000310.1:0-4915 GCA_046485245.1 bacterium | reverse complement strand
AGCAAAGTGCGGTCTCAAACGCTGCGGCGGGGGCTTCGGCCCCCGCCGCGTGATTGGATTAGCCCAGACTAGTCGAGCAGGACAGCCTTGAGGCTGCTCCGCTCTGAGCCGGTGTCGAGGCGCAGGAAGTAGACGCCCTGCGCGAGGGTGCGGCCCGCGTCGTCCTGCCCGTCCCAGCGGACGCTGTGCTGGCCCGCCGTCATCGGCCCGTTGGCAAGCGTTCTCACCGCCCGGCCCGCGCGGTCAAACACCGCGAGCCGGACCGGTCCGGCCTGCCTGACCCCGAACCTCACCATCGCCCCGCTGCGTACCGGGTTGGGCGCGACCGCGAGCCGGTCGAACCGCGCGGCCGAACCGATGCCCGGTTCGGCGAGGCCGGTCGTGGGCGCGTCGGTGGTGTACTTGATGGCGCGACCCGCGGCCATCGTGGATGCGCCGCGGTGGTAGGAACCGTTGAACAGAACCTGGATGAAGTTCGCACGGCTGGGGTCCTGCGCGCCGACCGTGGATGAGGACATTCCCGCGGCCGTGAGGTACTGGACCGTGAACTCGCAGTTGCCGTCGGCTGCGGCCCGGGTGGTGTCGTAGAAGATGACCTGGTTGAACTCGAAGACGGTGCGCGCTGAGTAGTAGGGCACCGAGTCCCACTGGACCACGAACCGGTGGTTGGCCGTGTCGTGATACCACCAGACGCCGCCGCCGGTCGGCGGGTACAGGTCGTCCCAGTTGAGCATCACCGCGGGCGGCAGGGTCGAGGACGGCAGGGCCGTGTTGGAGTAGGCCGAGGTGGTGGCCGAGCCGATGCCGACCCAGCCGTTGCCGCAGATGGAGAACTGGGTGAAGTTCTGGCCGTAGTAGCGGAACGGGCCGAAGCTCGGCGGGATGCTGACGACCACGGTCTGGTCGTCGGACAGGGTCAGGCGCGTGCCGATGCCCGCGATGTCGACCCATTCGAACTCGGGCGCCTCGTCGTAGGCCTCGTCCACGTCCTCGTACGCCCAGTAGAGCGCGGGCGTGCGCGGCCCGTCCGGTATCGGGTCGATGGCGCGGACTTCGCCGATGACCAGGCTGAACCGAAGCGTGGCGCGGTACCCGTTGTCGGCCGTTACCACGAGCGTGCAGGGTATCGCGGTCTCGCGCGGTATCGAGGCGTCGGCCGCGACCACGAACGGGTCCGTGTTGGCGCCGGTGGTGTCGCGCGGGATGCGGCCGTAGGCGCCGGTCGAGTCGGGCACGGTGAAGCGCGCGTCGCCTGAGCGCAGGGTCGCGTTGACGTTGTAGCCGTGGCCGAGCCCGGTGTTGCGCAGGGTGACGTAGAGCTGGGCGGTTTCGCCCGGGTCGACTTTGCCGTCGCCGTTGCCGCCGGGCGGGCAGTCGTCGACATCGAGCGAAGCGTAGCCGAGCGCGGCCGTGCCGACCCAGAGCGTTATCCCGGATGTCCAGGTCGAGTCGTTGGCGTCGCGCACGGCCAGCTCGAGCCGGATGGTGTAGTTGTTGGTGCAGGCCCCGGTGCAAGACCGGCCCCGAGCTTCGCGGCTTGTCTTGCGGCCTCACCCGGTGCTTTGCCCCTGGCCTGTCGCCTCGCCGTCGCGGGTCCTGCCGTCGGCGCAGGCGCCGCCGCAAGGCTCGGCGTATGTGTCACAGCGTCGCCGGTCCGGCCTTCGTATCTTCCGTGGTGAGTCCGGGCTGTGCCGGCCTGCCGGCCGACCGCGCGACTATTCGTCGTCGTCCGGGTCGCCGTCCGTGTCGGGCGGGCCGAGCTGTTCTAGGTGCTCCATGGCCCGGTTCATCAGTTCGTCGAACTCAGTCTCCTCCATACCGTTCTCGCCACAGATGCCGACCAGGTATTCGGCGAACCCGTTGTCCTCTGCCACTGCCACGAGCTCGCCCGCAGTACGGCGCATCAGCTCGATGTCTTCGTGGTCGCGGCAGAGGCGGTACGACTCGATGAACCGGGCGGCCGCTGCCGCGTGGTCGCCGCACCTGGCCAGCGCCGCACCCAGCCGCGAGAGCGTGCCGACCACGTCGGGCACCGGGCTGTGTTCGCGTTCGATGGCCAGGGCCCGGTTCAGCGGCGGAATCGCCGCCGCCCACTGTTCCCGGTCCAGCCAGAGGCTGGCCAGCAGGTACAGCGCGTTGACCTCGTCCTCGTGCCGACCGGCGTCGTGCGCCGACCGCGCAACCGATTCGATGAGCCGTTCGGCCAGCCGGTAATCGCCGCGCTCGCGCGCCCGTTCGGCTGCGCCGAGCTTCCGGCGCTCCTCAAGCGGCGCGCCGTGCACGCCGGGCCGCTCGTAGCTCTGCCGGGCGAGGTACTCGTCCATCTGCTCGCAGTCGTGCTCCGCGCCCATGAACAGCCGGACCGCGAGCATCGGGTTGTCCAGTTCTTCCAGCAGGCGCGCCACCCGTCCGTGCATCTCCTCCGCCTCCGCTGGCTTGCCGGACTTTTCCAGCACCCGGCAGAGGCCGTAGCAGGCGTAGCTGGCGCACAGCCGGGACGGGATGCTCTGGGCCACGGTGCGGGCCTGCTCGAACAGCCGCCATGCGACCGCGGTCTGGCCCGCGAGGAACCGGGCCACGCCGATGTTGTAGAGCGCCCGGGACTCGGAGGAGCGGTCCCCGGCCTCCTGCGCCAGGTTCAGCGTCGCCTCGAAGAAGAGAGCGTTGTCGAGCGGCTCGGTGACGCGGATGGAGCACGCCCCGATGAGCTCGTCCAGCGCCCGGGATTCCCGCGTCTCGTCCGGCTCGTCGATGCCGCGCAAGGCGTTCCACGCCTCCTTGTACCGCCCCTGCTGCATCAACTCGCGGGCGGCGAGGTACGGCCCGCGGATGTGGGCCTTGAAGGTGCTCTGCAGGGTGTCGATGTCGACGGCGACGTAGAGGGGCAGGCGGTCGCGTGGCTCGACCGGCCCGGGCTCGGCCGGGCTGCCGGTTCCTATCTTGCGCTCCATGGGATAATTATACCGCAAGGGCTATAGGCTGACAAGATGGCGGACAGCCCGGGACAAGGTGAACCCAACGCCGATCGGCAAATGGCCCCACTCGCTCCGCCCAGGGCGACTCGGCGTCGGATTGTCGATTGTCGGTAGTTCACCCTCACCCTAGGGTGATTGTCGAATGACGGTTGTCGAATGTCGATAGTTCACCCTCACCCTGACCCTCTCCCCTCGAGGGAGAGGGAACAGGACGCGGCCAGGCGGACAAGTCAAAAGTGACCGCGGTACGCGGGCATCCTGAGTGAGCGCAGCGAGTCGAAGGACCTCGCCGGACCAAGTCAGAAGCCAAATGCCAAAACGACCGCGCCCAGCGGTCGTCCTGAGCGCAGCGAAGGACCTCGCCGGACCAAGTCAAAAGCCAAAGGCCAAAAGCCAAATGCCAAAACGAGCGGCGGGGCCGAAGCCCCGCCGCGTGAGTAGTGAACGTCGGTCTAGTCTAGCAGAACCGCCTTGAGGCTGGTCCGCTCGGAGCCGGTGTCGAGACGCAGGAAGTAGACACCCTGCGCAAGGCTACGGCCCGCGTCGTCGCGGCCTTGACGATTTGGGCGGGTCGGTTAGACTGGTTGCGTGACCAGCGTTGAACGGGCGGTTGCCCAGCGCCTGCGCGAACTCGTGAGCCGGCGACTGCCGGTGCACCGGGTCGTGGTTTTCGGCTCGCGGGCCCGGGGCGACGCCGACCCCGATTCGGACCTCGACGTGCTCGTGATTGTGGCCCGCACCCTGACGCCGGCCGACGAGGAGTTTGTCAGCGACTGCGCGTGGGAAGCCGGTTTCGGCCACGGTATCGTCGTGGTGCCGGTGGTCTTCTCGCTCGACGAGTGGGAACGCGGGCCGGAGAGCAGGTCCCTGCTGGCCAGGGCGGTCGCCACCGACGGGGTGGCGGTCTAGTGGAGTCCGGCTCGGCCTCCGACATCATCCGCTACCGGCTTGAGCAGGCCGACACCGCGTTGGCCGACGGGCAGTACCTGCTCGACGGCCGCCGCAGTCCCCAGAGCGTTGCCAACCGGGCCTACTACGCCATGTTCTACGCCACGCTGGCCCTGCTGCAGTCCGCGGGTCGGGTGCCCACAAAACACGCCGGCGTCATCAGCCTGTTCGACACCGAGTTCGTACAGCGCGGCGTGTTCCCGACAGCCCTGTCGCGCGACCTGCACCGCGCCTTCGAGCAACGGCTCAAGTCGGACTACCGCGTGACCGGCGAACCCTCCCTCGAGCAGGCCCGGGACCTGGTTGCCCGTGCCGCCGCCTTCGTCGCGGCCGTCAAACTGCACTTCGCCGCCACCAAGCCCACCGACAATTAGCCCGCTCTGACCGGGACTCCGCGCCGAAACGCGCGGGGCGCGGTTGCCCGCGCCCCGCAGAGCAAATGCGCTGGCCTAATCCAGCAGTACCGCTTTGAGCGAGGTGCGCTCGGTGCCGGTGTCGAGGCGCAGGAAGTAGACGCCCTGCGCGAGGGTGCGGCCGGAGTCGTCGCGGCCGTCCCAGCGGACGCTGTGCTGGCCCGCGGTCATCGGCCCGTTGGCAAGCGTTCTGACCGCCCGGCCCGCGCGGTCAAACACCGCGAGCCGGACATTCCCTGCCTGCCTGACCCCGAACCTCACCATCGCCCCGCTGCGTACCGGGTTGGGCGCGACCGCGAGCCGGTCGAACCGCGCGGCCGAACCGATGCCCGGTTCGGCGAGGCCGGTCGTGGGCGCGTCGGTGGTGTACTTGATGGCGCGGCCCGCGGCCATCGTGGACGCGCCGCGGTGGTAGGCGCCGTCAAACAGGACCTGGATGAAGCTCGCGCGAGCCGGGTCCTGCGCGCCGACCGTGGATGAGGACATCCCCGCGGCCGTGAGGTACTGGACCGTGAACTCGCAGTTGCCGTCGTCTGCGGCCCGGGTGGTGTCGTAGAAGATGACCTGGTTGAACTCGAA
>JAWOHG010000108.1:0-3369 GCA_046485245.1 bacterium | reverse complement strand
GGTCGAGGGCCACCGGTTCTACCAGCACTGGGGCCTCGACCTCGCCCGCCTGCCCGGCATCGCCTGGGGCGCGGTGCGCACCGGCGGGCGGGTCTTCGGCACATCGACCATCACCCAGCAGCTCGCCCGGTCGATGTTCCTCACGCCCGACCGCACCCTGGCCCGCAAGGCCAAGGAGATGCTCGTCGCGGTCGAAATCGAGCGGCAGTACTCCAAGGACGAAATCCTGGAGATGTACTTCAACCAGGTCTGGTTCGGCGGCTCGGTCTACGGCGTGCAGGCCGCGGCCGAGCGCTACTTCGGCAAGACCGCCGCGGCTCTCAACCCGGTCGAGTGCGCGACCATCGGCGCGATGCTGGCCAACCCGTCGGTCTACTCGCCCTGGCGCCACCCCGACCGGCTGCTCGTCCGCCGCAACTTCTTTTTGGGCAAGATGCGCCAGCTCGGCCGCATCAGCGCCGAGCAGCACGCCAGGTTCGTCAAGTTGCCGCTGGGCGTCCTGCCGCTCGGCGCGCAGGGCAACGAGGCGCCCTACTTCGTCGAGGAAGTCCGGCGCTACCTCGCCGACCGCTACGGCTACAACTTCGTCTACCGCTCGGGCGCAATCGTGCACACGACGCTCGACCTCGACGTCCAGCGCGCCGCCAACACCGCGGTGCTCGACCGGGTCGCCCGGATCGAGCGCGACTACCGGCTGAAGCCGACCAAGGCGCACTACGACTCGATTGCCGAAAACGACTCGACCGTCGGCGCGCCCAAGTACCTGCAGGCGGCGCTGGTCGCGCTCGACGTGCGAACCGGCGGCGTGCTGGCGATGGTCGGCGGCCGGGACTGGGGCTCAAGCGAGTTCAACCGCGCGACCCAGGCCCGCCGCCAGGCCGGCTCGACCTTCAAGCCGTTCGTCTGGACCGCGGCGGTCGACAACGGGATGACCGCGGCCGACATCGAGGCCGACTCGGCCGTCTCGATTCCCATCCCGGGCCAGCCAATCTACCGGCCGCACAACTTCGACGGCAAGCACCTCGGGCTGGTGTCGCTGCGCCGGGCCCTGGCCCTGTCGCGCAACCTCGTCTCGGTCCGGCTCATCCAGAAGCTCGGGCCGGAACTGGTCGTGCGCTACTGCCACCTGATGGGCATCACCTCGCCGCTCAAGCCGGTCTACTCGCTCGCCCTCGGCTCGGTCGAGGTGACGCTGCTGGAGATGGCGCGCTCGTTCAACACGCTGGCCAACGGCGGGGTAAGGGTCCAGCCGCTGATGGTGACCCGCGTCGAGGACAGCCGCGGGGTCATCCTCGAGCAGCACCGCTTCGAATCCCAATCCGTGCTCCGGCCCGCGGTCGCCTACGTCGTCACCAGCATGATGCAGAGCGTCGTCAACGAGGGCACCGGCAACGCCGTGCGCGCGGTCGGCTACTCGGGCCCGGCCGCGGGCAAGACCGGCACGACCGACGACTATACCGACATCTGGTTCATCGGCTTCACGCCCGAGATAACCTGCGGCGTCTGGCTCGGGTTCGACCAGAAGCGGACCATCTACCGCGGCGCGACCGGCGGCGGCGGCGCGGCCCCGGTCTGGGGCGAATTCATGAAGAACGCGCGGCCCGACTCATCTCGACTGGAGAGCTTCACGGCGCCCGACTCGATCACGACCGCGCCGGTCTGCGAACTCACGGGCAAGCTCGCCCGGCCCTCCTGCCCGCGCGTGCTCTACGAGGTTTTCGTGCTCGGCACCGAACCCAAAGAGCAGTGCCGCGTGCACCAATAGCCTCTGGCTGACCCCACGGCCGCAGCCCTCAAGCGAATCTTCGACCGCCTGCTGGCCGCCTACGGGCACCAGCACTGGTGGCCGGCCGACTCACCCTTCGAGGTCTGCGTCGGCGCAGTGCTGACCCAGAACACCGCCTGGCCCAACGTCGAACGCGCCATCGCCAACCTGAAAGCTGCGGGCCGGCTCGACCCGGCCCGCCTGCTCGCGCTTACAGAACCCGCGCTGGCCCGGCTCATCCGGCCGGCCGGCTGTCCCAACGTGAAGGTTCGCCGCCTGCTCGCGCTGGTCCGCTGGCTGCACGACCAGGGCGGGCTGGACGCGCTGCGGCACCGGCCGACCGCGCCCGTCCGGGCGGGCCTGCTCGGAGTGCACGGCGTCGGAGCGGAGACCGCGGACTCAATCCTGCTCTACGCGCTCGGCCGGCCCAGCTTCGTGGTCGACGCCTACACGCGCCGCATCCTGTCGCGCTACGGCCTGGCCCGGGGCGACGAACCCTACGACCGGCTGAAGGCGATGTTCGAGCGGGCCCTGCCCCCTGACGCGCGCCGGTTCAACGAATTCCACGCCCTGCTCGTCCGGCTGGCCAGGACTCACTGCCGCGCCCGCGCGCTCTGCCCCGGCTGCCCGCTTGAGGCCGATTGACTTGGCCGCCTTCGCCCCTAACATTCGAACGTGCTCGCGCTTGCCCTGCTGATTCTCGCCCAGCCGCTCGCCCCGGCTGACGCCCCCTCGGACTCCGGCCCGGACATCGTCTACTACGGCGGCAAGCGGGTCGTGTTCCTCGCCCGGTCCGAGGAAGTCGTCCTGCTCGACTCGGCCTGGGTGCGCTACCGCGGGATGGAAGTCCACGCCGACTCCATCCACTACGACGTCCAGAGCCACCGGCTCAGCGCCTCGGGCGACGTGCTGTTCTCGTCGGCATCGGAAAACATCGACGGCGTCCTGCTGCAATACGACATCGACACCCGCAAGGGGATGATGCGCACCGCCCGCACCGAGGTCGAAAACGGCTTCTTCACGGCGCGCGAGGTCTGGCTCGTCGAGGAGCGCGTGCTCAACGCGCGGGGCGGGTCGTTCACGACCTGCGACCGCGAGCAGCCGCACTACAGCTTCTACGGCCCGCGCGTGAAGCTCTACATGGACGACGCGGCCTATGCCCAGCCGGTCCTGTTCAAGGTCGGCCGCACGCCGGTCCTGGCCGCGCCCTTCTGGATAGTGCCGGTGTCCGAGAAACGCAAGTCCGGCCTGCTGCCGTTCAAGCTCGGGTTTGCCGCCGACCAGGGCTGGTTCGCCAAGAACCTCGGCTACTACCTCGTGGTCAACGACTACTCCGACATCTCGTTCTACGGCGACCTGATGACCAAAAAGGGCCTGCAGGGCCGGGCCGAGGCCATCTACGACGTCTCGCCCTTTGCCGCCGGCGGCGTCACCGCCGCCTACATCCGCGAATGGGACACCGGGCTGCGCCGCTACTCGATAATCGGCGACCACACCAGCCGCCGCTTCTTCTTCGACACCGAGCTGACCGCGAAGGTCGACGTGATGTCGGACACGTCCTACGTGACCGAGTACACCGAGAACCGGCTCGAGTGGCTCAAACA
>JAWOHG010000177.1:0-2539 GCA_046485245.1 bacterium | reverse complement strand
TCGCAGGGTGTCGGTCGTCAGGAAAGTGTCGGCGTAGGCGTAGGCCGCCGGCCCGGTGATGTTAAGAATGACGCGGACACCGGGCGGCTGGGCGAGCCGGCCGGCGTTGCGCACGGTGGCGAACACCGGCACCGTTGCGTTGAGCGGCTGGAAGGGCCAGATGCTGTCGATTGACAGCGTGGCGAGGTCGTTGTCCTTGTCGGGGAACCGGCGCGCGTGCCAGACGTCGGCGTAGCTCGAAGCCGAGTCGTTCCAGGTGTCGTACCATATCGCGTGCACTTCGCCGCGGTCGGCCACGATGTGGATATAGGTAGCCGTGCTGACCGTGCTCCAGTCGTTGAGCGTGTCGTCGTCGCCCCACGCTCCGCCGGCCCGGCGCCGGTGATGGGGTCGGTAGGCGGAGGTCGTCGCGGTGTAGCCGCGCCAGGCGACGTGCACGGTGTCGGCGGCCAGCGAGAGGGCCGGGTAGTAGCTGTAGTAGGCGTTGTGGGTGCTGACCGTGTCGACCGCGCCCCACGACCCGCCGTTGCGGTTGCGGTAGACGATGCGGTCGTAGGTCGGGGCGGCCGAGTTGTTCGATTGCCAGGCGACGTGGGGCACGCCGGCCGCGGTGACCTCGATGTCGGCGTAGTCCTGCACGTAGCCATCCATGTCCGTCGGCGATACCTGCTCGCGGGCACCCCACGTGCCGGCAATGCGCGCGCGGTACCATATCTTGTAGTAGGCCGAACCCGCGCCGTACTGCGACCAGGTGACGTGGACGTTGTTGGCCGGGTCGACCGCGACGCCGGCGCGGTAGCAGTAGGAGGCGGTGTCGGGCGAGACCATCGTCACCGCGGTCCAGCCGGTGCCGGGCACGTACTCGATGTGCCAGGCCTTGGTCTGGGCGATGGACGCATCACGTTGAGTCCAGACGACGTGGACGTTGTTGCCGCCCGGGCGGCAGGCAACCGACGGCGCGGCCGGCGAGGCGGCGTACTGGGAGGCAAGCAGGGTCTCAGCCAGCCAGTAGCCGGAGTCGGCGTCGAACTTGCGGTACCAGATGCCGTAGTAGCCGGTGGTGGTGCGGTACCAGGCGACGTGGACGTTGCCGCGGTTGTCGACCGCGATGCCGCCGCGCGTGCTCGCGGCGAGCGACGAACTGACCGTGTCGACCGCGCCCCAGGCCGTGGTCGCGCGCGTCCACTTGCGGTAGAAGATCCGGTTCGGGGTCACGGCGGTCGAGTAGTACATCGTGTGCAGGTTGCCGGCCGTGTCGACGGCCGACGCGTTGCTGTAAGCGTAGCCCGAGTACTCGTAGAACGTGCGGGTTTTGGTTATGTTCTCGGTCGGGCCCCACGCGTCTGCCTCGAGGTCGGGGGCGGGAGTCGAAGCTACGAGCTCCTCCGCGGTGAACAGCCGAGATCCTGAGGGTCTGGCCGCCGCGGCGAGTTCTGCCTCGATGAGCGCGTTGCCGGACGGCATCGCCACGGCAAGCGCGGCGAGCAGCGCCAGCATCATCATACATCTCTGCATCTTGCCTCCTGTTGGTGAGTCGAACGCTCGCGTCGTGTTCTAGCCGGCCCTCGGGCTGGGGCGGGCGGACCTGGTCCGCGGCCCGGATGCGGCGTCCGTGCCTGCGGGATTGTAGCCCTTGGCTATGACGGTGTCAACGCGCCATCGTGGCAAGGCCCGGCTCGCCGACGAGGGAACGGAGCGATTCGCGAATGACGAATGTCGAATGACGCGCTGTTCCCACAGGGGCGCAGCCAATGACGAAACCCGGACAAGGCTGCGGCGATTTCTGCTGTGGGGCGTTGACAAATCCGTCTGTCATTCTGAGCCTGCTGTCAGGCGAAGAATCTCGCGCGATGTTGTACTGAGAGGACGTGGCGTCCGTCATTGCGAGGGCGTCATCGCTAGTGGCAATCTCAAGGACGGGAGGTCTGCCACGTCGCTGCGCTCCTCGCAGTGACGAAACCCGGACAAGGCCGCGGCGATTGCTGGCGCGGCCCGGACGCGCCCCTGCGAGGACGCAGTGCGGAATGACAAGGTGGGTGCACTCGGCAATGCCCAAGCCAGTCCGTCATTGCCAGTGTAGTGCGTCCTAAACAGCCTGACTTACGGGGTCAGGTTTGGTGTGATGGGCTATGAGCAGGACGGCAGCGGCTATCGGACTATCAGCGGAAGAGCAATCGGTGTTGGATGGTTGGTCACGGGGCAGGGGTCTGCCGATGCGGCTGGTGCAGCGTGCCCGGATTGTCAGCATGGCGGCGGCCGGGGTGCCGAGTCAGGACATTGCCCGGCGGTTAGGGGTATCCCGGCCGACCGTGCAGTTGTGGCGCGAGCGTTTTCTGGCGCTACGCCTGGCCGGGTTGGAGAGAGATGCTCCCCGGCCGGGGCGGCTGCCACGGATTACGGCAGAGAAGGTGCGGGCCGTGGTCGAGGCGACGTTACGCAGCAAGCCGGCCAATGCCACGCACTGGAGCACGCGTACCATGGCCCAGGCGCAGGGAATCAGCGAGGCGACGGTGCGTCGGATCTGGAAGCGTCACCGGCT
>JAWOHG010000141.1:0-10632 GCA_046485245.1 bacterium | reverse complement strand
GCCGTGCCTGGCGAGGCTGGCGAGGTAACCCTTGATGGCGTCCTGGATGTTGGCCAGCGCTTCGGTCCTGGTCTTGCCCTGGGAAACGCAACCGGGCAGGGTGGGGCACTGGGCGACGAAGGCACCGTCCTCGTCTACTTCGATCACAACTCGGTATTTCACGTAGTTCTCCTGCACCAGTCTAGCCACTGAGCCGACCCTGGTCAATGTGTACCGGAAGCGGCGCATCCTGCTGTCAGCCGGGAGCTGTCAGCGGGAGCGGCGGCGGAGGCGGCGGAGCGTGCCGATGAGGAGGCCGGCGAGGCAGAAGGCGAGCAGGGGCCAGTCGCCCCAGAGGCGGTAGGGCGGGACGACCGCCGGGACCGGGACGTCGGAGGTGAGCACCGCCTGCTCGAAGAGCCGCGTGTGCTTGACCACGTTGCCGTACGGGCCGACGACCATCGAGATGCCGTTGTTGGCCGAGCGCACCAGCGGCAGGCCGGTCTCGATGGCGCGCATCACCGAGAGTTCGGTGTGCTGGTGGGCGCCGGGCAGGCGGCCGAACCAGCCGTCGTTGGTGACGTTGACCAACAGCATCGAGCCGCGCCGGGCCAGCGCGCGTGCGTGCTGGGGGAAGATTATCTCGAAGCAGATGTGACCGGAGAGCGTGCCCTTGCGCCACTGGAACACGGTCCAGTCCCGGCCGCGCGCCCAGTCGCCCATGTCGGCCGTGCCGATGAGCCTGCGGATGAGCGGCACCTCGTCGGCGTACGGGATCTTCTCCGAGAAGGGCACGAGGAACATCTTGTAGTAGCGCTGGAGCGGCGGCCACTCGAGCGGCCGGATGAGCGTCGCGCCGTTGTGCCAGGAGCGCGCGGCGTCGTTGTAGAGCGGGCTGCCGGTGAACAGCTCGATGCCGAGCGAGTCGACCAGCGCGCGCAGGACCGGGCCGATGGAGCCGGACCGGGTGACGTCGACGAGCGTGGCGGTCTCTGGGAAGACGATGAGGTCGGGCCGGGCCGCGCCGGCCTCACGCGTGAGCCGGACGAGGTCGGCCTGGATGCGCTCGCGCGAGTCCCAGTCGCCCTTGTCCAGGGGCGAGACGTCGGGCTGGACAATCGCGACCGTGAACCACTTGTCGAGCGGGCGGGCGCGCAGGGCGTGGTAACCGATGGGCAGGGCGAAGGCGAGCACGAGTGCGAGCGCGGTGCGGACCCGGCGCCGGTCGAAGAGCAACCGGTAGAGCAGGACGTTGACCAGCACGACCCAGGCCGACACGAGGTACACGCCGCCGAGCGCGGCCAGCCCGGCAAAGGGCAGCCACGGGGTCATGCTCGCGCCGAGCAGGTTCCAGGGGAAGGCAATCTGAAGCTGGCTCAAGCCGAGCTCGAGCAGGGGCCAGGCCAGCGGGGCGGCCCAGAGCCCGAGCCGGCGCACGGCGATGGCGAACACGCCGGTGTAGAGCCCGAGGTAGGCGAACATCAGCACGACGCCGAGGTTGAGCAGGACCCGCGTGACCGGTTCGACCGGGACAACGAGGAACCAGACCCACCAGAGGTGGGCCGCGGCGGCGAGGCCGCCGAACAGCCAGCCCCAAAGGAAGGCGCGCCTGGGCGGGGCCTTCAGCAGGATGTAGAAGAATGGTACGAGGCCGACGAGCGCGAGGAAGCGCAGGGGAAACGGGGCGAAGGCCAGCCCGAGACCGACCGCGGCGGCGAGGAGGACGAGTACCCTACGAATCGAGTCTGACCTCGGCGTGGGCCTGGGCAGAGCGGTAGAAGGCGTCACTCAGGCGGCTGATGATGAGGGCGTCGGGCGCGGCCACGGCCGCGGGCCTGCCTTTCAGCATCGAGTCGACCCAGAGGTCGATGAGCATCTTGTGGGACGCTCGCTGGATGCCCTTGGCCGGGATCTGGGGCGTGACGTTGACGAGGTGGCCGTGCATCTCCTTGTGAATCTGGATGGGGTTCAGCAGCGCCGCACCCGAGTTGCCCATCAGGTTGAGGTAGTTGAAGTCCTGCTCCATCAGCAGGCTCCAGCCGACCTCGACGGTGAGCAGCAGGTCAGGCTCGAACCGCACCATCGCGAAGGCGGTGTCCTCGACCTCGGAGCGCGGGTCGCGGTGGTGCGCGGCGCCGATGACCGAGACCGGCTTGTGCTTGTCGAGCAGGTACAGCGCGGCGTCGAGCAGGGCGGTGCCGAGGCTCAGGAACGCGCCGCCGCCGGCGCGCAGGCGCTCGCCGCGCCAGCCGGACAGGGACCACGATTCGCGGCCCTGGAGCCAGCCGGTCTTGGCGTAGTAGAGCGGGCCGAGTTCGCCGCCGGCGATGAAGCGCTTGATGGTCTGGACGTCGGGGCGCAGACGGGTGTTGAGGCAGGGCGTGAGGATGCGCTTCTCGCGGTCCGCGACCTGCACCATCCGCTCGACCTCGGATGAGTCCATCCCCAGCGGCATCTCGCAGAGCACGTGCTTGCCGTAGGCCAGCGCGGAGGCGGCCATCGGCGCGTGCAGGTGGTTGGGCGTCGCGACGACCACGCCGTCGATTTCCTCGACGTCGCGCAGTTCGTCGAAGTCGACGAAGCGGCGCGGCACAGAGTGCAGTGCGGCGAGGTGGTTGACCTTGCGGGCGTCGGTGTCGCAGAGCGCGTAAAGCTCGACCGCGGGGTTGGCTTTCAGCGCCGGGATGTGGGCGAGCTGGGCCTGGGCGCCGCAGCCGACGAGCGCGACCTTGAGCTTGGCGTCAGTCATCACGGGTTGATCCTCACTTTGCGGCCCCGGACTTCGAGCCGCCTCGAGCAGTAGAGCCGGGCAGCCTCGGCGTAGGCGCGGTGCTCCTCGACGAGGACGCGCGCGGCCAGCGTGTCGGGCGTGTCGCCTTCCTCGACCGGGACGGCGCGCTGGACGATTATCGGGCCGGCGTCGACCGCCTCGCAGACAAAGTGGACGGTGCAGCCCGAGACCTTGCAGCCGTGCTCGAGCACGGCCGCGTGCACCGCCTCGCCCTGGAGCCCGGCGAACGCGGGCAGCAGCGGCGGGTGGATGTTCATCACGCGGTCGGGGTAGCGGCGGACAAAGACCGGCGAGAGCACGCGCATGAACCCGGCGAGGCAGACGAGCTCGACCGAGTGCTTGTCGAACTCGGCGATGACCGCGCGCTCGAAGTCGGCGCGCTTCTGGTAATCGCGGTGGTTGATGACCAGCGCCGGTATGCCGAGCTCGGCGGCGCGGTCGAGGGCGCCGGCGCCGGGCTTGTTGGCGACGAGCAGGCGCATCTCGCCTTCAAAGCCGGGCTGGAGCGCAGCGCGGGCCAGCGCCTCGAAGTTCGAGCCGCGGCCCGATGCCAGGACGCCGATGCCTACCTTGGTCACGGTGCGATTCTAGTGGCGCGTACAGCAGTGTCAACGCGATTGCCGATTGTCGATTGTCGATTGACGATAGCTACAAGACCGTGGCAACGAGGTCGTGCGTGGAGGAGCCGGTGACGCGGCAGCGGACGAACGCGCCGGGCTCGACCTTGGGGCCGGTCAGCTTGACCGTGCCGTCCACCTCGGGCGCGTCCCACTCGGTGCGGCCGAGGCCGGGCGCGTCGACGAGCACGTCGAGCTCGGTGCCGACCAGCCGGCGCAGCCGGGAGCGGGAGATTGCGGCCTGGACCCGCATCAGCTCGCGGATGCGCTCGCGCTTGACTGGGTCCGACACCGGCCGCGGCAGCGCGGCGGCCGCGGTGCCGGGCTCGGGGGAGTAGGCGTAGGCCGAGAGCCGGTCGAAGCGCGCGGCGCGGACAAAGTCGAGCAGCGAGCGGAACTCGCGCGCGGTCTCGCCCGGGAACCCGACGATGATTGTCGTACGCAGGCGCACCTCGGGCAGGGCGCGGGCGCGTTCCAGCAGGCGGTCGAGGTCGGAGCACGTGTAGTGCCGGTTCATTGCTTCGAGGATGCGGTCGGACACGTGCTGGATGGGCAGGTCGATGTAGCGGCAGAGCTTCGGGTTGTGTGCGAACTCGTCGAGCAGTTCGCCGGTGACGTGGGCCGGGTGGGCGTACATCAGGCGTATCCATCGCAGGTCGCGGATGCGGCCGAGCCGGGCGAGAAGACCGGGCAGTTGCGGCCGGCCGGGCAGGTCGGCACCCCAGGCGGTGGTGTCCTGCGCGACGAGGATGAGCTCGCGTGCACCGAGGCGGACCAGGCCGCGCGCTTCCGCGACTATCGCGGCGGCCGGGCGCGAGCGGAGCCGGCCGCGGATGGATGGGATGAGGCAGTACGAGCAGCGGTTGTCGCAGCCGTCGGCGACTTTCAGGTAGGCGAAGTGGCGCGGGGTGGAGAGCAGGCGCGCCGCGCCGGCAGGCACGAGCGCGCACGGTTCGGCGCAGAGAAACGAGCGGGCGCGCAGGCGCAGCAGCCGCGGGATGTCGGGGAGCGCGTCGATGCCGACCCATAGGTCGACTTCAGGGAACCGGCGGCCGAGTTCGGCGCCGAAGCGCTGGACCAGGCAGCCGCCGACCACGACCTTCAGCTCGGGGCGGCGGCGCTTGAGCTCGAGCGTGCGCTCGATGACCGACTCGGACTCGCGCACGGCCGAGCCGAGGAAGGCGCAGGTGGTGATGACGACGAGGTCGGACGAGGCCGGGTCGGTGGTGATCTGCCAGCCGGCGCGCTCGAGCGAGCCGAGCGCGTACTCGGTGTCGACCTGGTTCTTGGGACAGCCGAGCAGGATGACCGCTGCGGAAGGCACGCTCAGACCTTCATCATCTTGCCGGTCGCCTCGGCGATGAGCCTGCCGTCGGGCAAAGTGATGCGGCTTGCGGCGAAGAGCACGCGGCCTTTCTCGCCGGTGACCTGTCCGAAGCCCCGGAAGGGCGTCTCCGACTTCAGGGGTTGGCGGAACCGCACCACCAGTTCGGCGGTGACCGTGTTGGTGCCCCGCACCGAGCAGGCCCAGGCCATCAGCTCGTCGAGCACGGTCGAGACGATGCCGCCGTGGACCACGTCGCGCCAGCCCGAGAACTTCGCCGGCATCGAGTAGTCGAGCTCGACGCCTTCCGCAGTCTGCTTTATCGGCAGTTGCAGGCCGTCGGGGTTGTGCGGGCCGCAGGCGAAGCAGGTGCCGGGGTCTTCGTAGCGCAGCGGGTTACTCAATCGTCGTGCCCTTGGGCGGCGTGAAGGTGAACAGCCGGGCTGCGAGGCGCGGGTTCCACTGCTGGTTCTTCAGCGCGAACCGGGTCCGGTTGCCCCAGCCGTCGGTGAACGAGAACGCGGCGATGCGTTCGGCCGACGCGTCGAGCTCGAGTGTCAGGTCGCCCAGCGCCGAGAGCGAGTCGGGCGTCAGGATGCGCACCGACTTGCGGCCGGACGAATCCGTGTACACCTCGGCCTCGGTGTTGGGGTCGAGCACCGGGTCGAGGAACGCGAGCACCGGCGACGGCCCGACCGCGGGCTGGCGCAGGGCGCGCTGCTCTGCGGGGAGGTATATCCACAGGGTCGTGCTGTCGCAGACGATGAGCTGCTTCTGCGGCGAGTCGACCTCGAGCCGGTAGCGGCCGGGCAGCCGGATGCGGAAGCTGCCGGTGAAACGCTGGGCCGGCCCGCCGCTGGCGTCAGATATGGTCTCGTCGAAGCTGCCGGACAGGGTCTTGAGCGACAGGTAGCGGGCGCGCAGCGCGGCCCACTCGGGCGCGGCCGCGGCCGCGAGCGCGGCACAGAAGAGAAGGAAGACGATTGCTCTACGCATGGCATAGCATATAACACCGGATAGGGGTGTCAATTCCACTGGGACGACCCGGTTTTCTTGACCCAACGCCCTCTCGCCGGTAGAATTATTTCGATAGTCCACCCCGGGTTGTGGCTGACTGGCCTCAAGAGAGGGCCGCAACCGGGAATGAAAAACACAAATACGCCAATAATGGCATCGATAGCAATCAAGTTGGGCCTCGCGGTCAGGCAGGTCGACGCAGCGCTGTCCGTGGAGGCTCTCGGCTACCCGGCGAAGCTGCCGGCCAACCACTCGGCCACGCTCTCCGGGTGGCGTTGCCGCCTGCGCAGCGACGGCGGCACGCTGCTGGTCTACACGCAGGACGAGTTCGACCGGCTGACTCCTCTGCAGAAACATCTCGAGGCCTACCGCGCCCAGGCCGAGGCGCTGCTCGCCCATTCGAAGGCGGGCGGGACCCAGCTCGCCGACATCGAACTGGCGTTTCTGACCCAGCGGGCGCTGGGCATCCTGCCCGGCAACGAGGGCGACCGGTTCCTCGAACTGGCGACGGCGACCGAGTTCTCACCCCATTACCTGACCAGCACGCCCGAGCGGTTCCTGCGCGGGATGGCCGACGTCGAGGCCGAGATGGGACTCGCGACCGCGCTCGGGTACGGCTGCCTGCTGATGGCGGGCGTGCGGCCGCACGAGGATTTGCTGAAGTACGGCGACCGCATCGAGGAGCTTTTCGAGGCGGTCACCGAGACCGATGCCGCGACCGACATCCTCGAGATGATGGGCGCGGGCGGCATCCACAGCCTGCGGCACGAGCAGAAAGCGAAGCTCTTGAAGGTCGTGCGCGACGCGCTGTGGCGCCGGTCGTCGCAGCGGCAGGGTCGGTCGTTCCTCTTGACCCAGGTCGTGGACGGCTACCTCGGCCTGCGGCCGGGCGGGACCGGCGACGACCTGGGCCTGTCGATATGCGACGCCATCGTCGCGGCCAAGCTCGGGCTCGAAGTCCACTTCATCGAGGTCAAGGGCGCGGTGATGCTGGAAATCGGCGGGACCGGCGGCCCCATCGCCGTGTGGGACCCGTACAACCGCAACGCCGAGCTCCATTCGGGCCCGGCCCGGCGCCTGGCGACGGCCGACGTGTTCACGCTCGGCTACACCCGGATGGCGCGCGGCTACGCCAACTACAAGCAGTTCGCCAACGGCGCGCGCGTGGCGCAGTGGGTGCTCGGGATGCGGCCGAACCTGGCCGAGGCGCACCAGATACTGGGCCAGTGCCTGCTCGGCGACAACAAGCCGAGGGAGGCCATCGAGACCTGCGGCCGGGCGCTGCAGCTCGACCCGAAGATGGCCGACGCGTTCCTCGTGCAGGGCAACGCCTACAGCGTGATGAACCGCTGGCCCGAGGCGGTCGAGCACTACCGCAAGGCCATCGACCGGCGGCCCGGCTACTCCGAGGCGTTCAACAACCTCGGGCTGGCGCTGCAGCGTTCGGGCGAGCTGAGCAAGGCGGTCGGCGCGTACCGCGAGGCGGTGCGCACCCGGCCCGACTACGTCGAGGCGCTGTACAACCTCGGCAATCTCTACCTCGAGCGGTCCCAGTACGAGCCGGACCCGCGGCGCGGCATCGGCGACCCGGCGACCGAACTCCAGCACGCGGTCGACGCCTACCGCGATGCGGTCAAGCTCGCGCCGAACTTCGCCGGCGCGTGGTACAACCTCGGGCAGGCCTACTACGGCCGCAAGGAGATGAGCCAGGCGCTATCGGCGTACAACTCCGCGGTCAAGGCCAATCCCAAGCACGCCGGGGCCTGGCACAACATGGGTATCGTGTACCGCGACCTCGGCCAGCCGGACAAGGCGGTCGAGGCAATCGAGAAAGCGGTCACGCTCAACCCGATTCTGCTCCGCTAGCTCTCTTTCGACAACCGGGCCCAAACTGCCGCTTGGTCGGCGGCAATGCCGCCTTGGGGATTACTGCGTGGAGGTGCAGCTGGTCTGTCCGTCGACGACAGCCGCTGGCTCTTTCTCGGCCGTTGCGGCGGCCCGGCAGTAGCCCGCGCAATTGCGAAGTCTGCGCCTGCCCGTCAGTCTCGCGCGTCTCAACGGCGCACCACCATCAGCCGTGCTGAGACTCGTCCATCTGGCGTGACCGCTACATACACGCCTGCCGGGAGTCCACAAAGTAGATTCAGTCCTTGCCTGACCTCGGCGACTCTCCTGCCGCAGGGGTCCAGCAGGCACCCTGTTTCGGCAGATGCCCACTCCGACCCGACGGGCACAACCGACGTTGTTGATGGCCGCCGCGAGACCGCTTGGACCTGCGGCTCGGCGACCGCCGTCGCTGTGTCACGTACGACGTATACCAGATGTGAGTTGGTGGCGAAGTACGCGCGCGAGTTCGTGGCGTTCCAGCAGACGTCGTTGCCCGCGCCGGAACAGGGAATCATCGCTATAGCCGTATCGGCGCGTGCGTCGATGACGCCCAGCGAATCGTGCAGCCCCAGGTACGACACGTAGACCTTGCCGCTGACGGGGTCGCACACCATCGGACCCTGGCAGAGCAGTATCGAATCCAGGACGGTGTGCGACCCGCAGTCCAGAATGCCGATTCTGAACTGGTCGTGCCACCGGTCCAGGTACAGCTTGTCGGGGAGCGGTACCGCGCACAGCCGGTACACGTATCCCGGCACCCTGGCGACGACAGAATCACATGCCGGCGTCAGCGCGAGGACCCCTCGCCAACCCCCAACATACACGAAGCCACTGGCGGGGTTGTACTGGACGCACCAGATGTAGCCCCCACCAGGACTCCCGGTTGGAACTCGAGCGACCAAGGTGTCGCCGGCGCAGTCGAGGGCCAAGAGCGTGTCGAAGGCACTCGAGCATAGCAGCCGGTTGGTGGTCGGGTGCCATACCATCAACAGGTCACCGTTCTGTTGCAGGCGCACAGTGCGCAACACAGTGTCGGCCCGGCCGTCGACGACCGTCACGCGACCGTCGTCGTCCCCAACGTATAGCTTGTTGGAGGTCCTGCTGAACGCCGCCTGCGATGGACAGCCCGGCAGCGCAATGTTGGCGGTGATGGCATTCGTCTCGCCATCTATTGCCACGAGCCGTCGGTCGTCCACGCACGCGCAGTATACCTTGTTGGTATGCGGGTTCCACGCCAGCGCGCCCGGGTAGTCGGGGACATCGACCGTGGCTATCAGCGTGTTCGTCGCTCCATCGATGATGCTGACAGTGTTGTCGGAGTTCGAGGTGTAAACCTTGTTGCTGACAGGGTTCCAGAGTAGCCCATGGGCGTTCCGGCCAAGGTCAACTACCGTCTCCAGGTACTGCGCTTGCCCGATTGCAGCGACCAAAGACAGGCTCGCGAGTGCAGTTGCCAAAGTGCGCTTCATCCTGTGCGCCATACCGTGTGAACTCGCCACGCTTGTACTAGCTGTTGGTTGGCACGAACTTCTGGCGGACGACCGCTCCGGACATAGTCATCGGCCCATCATAGGCCGGTCTCGAATCCTGTCAATCGGCCGGAGCATTGCGGTCGCGCCCGCGGCGGCTTGACTGGCGGAAGTGGCGTCATAGGATTGGCGCGTGACAGCGACACTGCTGCTCGCGCTCGTGCTCGCGCCGGTCGAGGTGGTCGAGACCGCGCCCGAGGGCTCGGGGCTGGGGGACGCGCAGGTGGCGGACGCCATCGACGTGCTGCCCCGGCTCTTCAACTCGGCGCGTTCGTCCATCGACCTCGCCCAGTTCTACCTGCTCTATTACCCGCCGCACAGCAAGGGCCGGGACCTTTGCCCGCTCTACGACGCGCTCATCGCCGCGGCACAGCGCGGGGTGCGCGTGCGCATCATCGTGGATTCGGTCACGCTGGAGCAGAGCCCGACCGAGACCTATCACCGGATGCCGCGCGAGCTGGGCAGTGTGCCGGGTATCGAGGTGCGCTCAGTCGACCTGCGGCCACACAGCGATTACGCCGGGTGCCTGATGCACGCGAAGTACTGCCTCATCGACGGCGCAGTCGCGCTGGTCGGCTCGCACAACTGGAGCTTCGGCGCGTTCCGGGACAATAGGGAGATATCGGTCGTTGTGCGCGACTCCGCCTACGCCGCCGAGCTGGGAGAGGTGTTCGATGCGGACTGGAGAAGCGCGGGAAATCCGAATGACGAAACCCGAATGACGAAACCGGGACCACGGACACGGCCCCTTGTCCCTCGCCCCTCGCCCCTTGTCCCTGGTCCCCGTCTTGTGGTAACAAGCCCCGCGGGGCTGCGGGACTCAGGCCAGCTTTCCACTGCCGCGGCGCTGGCTACGGTGTGCGCGGCGGCAGAGTCGACATTGGACGTCGAGGTGAACAGCATTTCGGACCGCGTGGAGTTCGGCAAGGGCAAGCGGTTCGGGCTGGTCGAGTCGCTGTTGGCCTCGACTGCGCGACGTGGGGTAGGTGTGAGGCTGCTGGTTGACAAGTGGGCGCTGGAGCACGACGCGGCCCTGGTGCGCAAACTGGACAGCGTGCCGAACCTGTCGGTGCGCGTCATCGACATCACGCGGGCGGGTCCGAACCCGGGCGCGGGCACGATGCATTCCAAGCTGGTGATTGCCGACCGCAGGCTGGCGATGGTCGGGTCGGCGACCCTGAGCCAGCGCCAGGTGCTGGAGTGCCGTAACGTCGGGGCGGTCATCGCGGACAGCGCGGCCATCTCGACGCTGGCGCGGCTGTTTGAGCGGGACTGGTTCTCGACCTATGCCCGCGAGCCCTGAGCCCAGTTGCCTTGACCGGCAGGGGGCAGGGGCTATGATTGAACCGTAGCGTGAGAGCGATTTCCCTTGTCATCCTGCTGTCCGGCGCGGCCGGCATCGCGCCGGCCCAGGCGCCGCGCGAGCGCTGGATTGGTTTCCAGCCGGCGCACGGCCACGCCATCGAGCGGCCCGAGCCGGGACGGTTC
>JAWOHG010000093.1:0-9449 GCA_046485245.1 bacterium | reverse complement strand
TGAACTAGCGGTCCGAATCCGCCATTGCCGGGGAGGAGCCTTGCTCCTCCCCGCGCTTCTGTTTCGGCCAACACCCGGACTTGACAATGGCCACCCGGCGCGTACGTTGACTGTGTTCGGTCCCTGGCGGACGAACCGACCCGGGCCACCGGACTGAAGTCCTAACTAAAGGGAGGAGTATGAGTATGCCCAAACACATCCAGTGCGGATCAACAACTGCGGATGGCAAGACGTGCCTGAACGATGCGTTCATCGGCATGTACGAATGCACCGCCCCGTTCTGCACGGTCTGGCAGTATGAGGACAAGGAGCCCGTCCAACTGACGCCTGACGGCCTGCCCGTGAAGAAGAACTGCCCCGGGTGCCAGACCCTGAACTCCACCTTCATCTTCCGCTGCAATGCCTGTGGCACGGTCCACGACTTCACGCCCCTGGCAGTGCCCATGGGCGCACGCGTAGTCTGACGACACTCCCCCGGCGCGAGGGTGTCGGGCTCCGCACCGCGAGTGTCAGAATCGAGGGGCGGGCCAACTTGGCCCGCCCCTCTGCCTTGTACTGCCTTGCGTTCTGTCAGCGCACCAATGCGAAGCGCCGTGACAGGTCTGCCGTACCCGACCTGAGCGAAACAACGTACACCCCTGCCGGCAAGCCGGCAACGTCCAACTCCACCGCCCCGCTCCGGACCGCGGTCAGCCGCCGCTCGAGCACCAGCCGGCCATCCGCGCTGTACAGGCGCAGGTCGGCAGGCGCGGCCGCCGGCAGGCTGAACCGCACGCCCACCGACCGCCCGGTGACCACCGCGGGCAGACCGAGCGTCGTCCGAGCCGCACCAGCCGGCTCTGCGGCGATGCCGTCGCGGGCCGGGGCCGCAGGCGCAGCCTGCGCTTTGGCCGCGAGCGGGTTGTAGTACCACAACTCGCTCGACTTGTTGCCCTTCAGCGCGTAGACCAGACCGTTGTAGCCCAAAAGGTCGCAGCCGGCCTTCACGCGCTTCTTTCGCATCGCCGGGCCGAACGAGGGTATCGTCTCAAGCTCGGCCCAGGAATCGCGTTCGACCGTGTACTGCCAGAACTCCTGCGTGTTGGCCGCCTTGAACGTGTAGACCACGTCGCCGACGAGCGCGGCGCAGCCTTCCTTCGTTTTGCGCGTCTTGCCGGTGTAACTGCTCAGCAGCGGCATCGGCTTGAGGACTACGTTCTCCCACGCGTTGGTCGGTATGTCGTAGCGGTGCATCTCGAGGTACTTCGCCTTGTGAGCCAGTATCTTGTACCGGTCCTGCCCCGGGTTCTGGTCGAGCGCAAGCCACGAGCCGCGGTCCCACTTCGGCTTCACGCCGGCCGGCGCATCGGGCAGGGTCTCCCACGTGCCGCTCTGGATGTGGTAACGGTAGAACTCGGTCTTGTAGCCTTTCAGCAGGTACAGCCAGGTCGAGTCCGGCCGGCCGTGCGGCTTGTAGTACACCAGGTCCGTGCCGCCCTTCACCTTCTTGTTGGACAGCCCGAGCGGCACGTCGGCCAACTGGGTCCAGGTCGTGTCCGCCGGATTGAAGCTGTAGAATGCCGGGGTGTTGTTGCCCTTGACGACGTAGATGAGGCCGCCGTCCCCGACCGCGGCGCAGCTGCCTTTGTACGGCAGTTTGTTCTCGATGCCGCGCGGCATACCCGGCTGGTTGTACCAGGAGTCCTTGGCCGGGTCGTAGCGGTACAGGTCGGCGGTCTTGTACCCCTTGGACACGTAGAACTGGTCGTCGACCTCGACCATCCACGAGCCGTCCTTGTTCTGGCGACCCGAGGGAGCATCGGGTATCCGGCTCAGCGGGGTCCAGGCCCCGGCCGCGCCGCCGCCCACGACCATCAGCGAGCCGCGCAGCGTGTCGTTGCCCGGCACCGGGTCCAGCGCCAGCCCGGTGTACGCCCGCGTGCTGTACACGCCCGGCGTCGCGGTCCACGGGTCAAAGGTCAGCGTGTCGGCCGCGCCCGGCGCCAGGTCGGTCACGGCCTGCTGGACGTTATACACGCCGCCGATCTTGAACCCCGCGACGAAGTTGCGCGCCGTGCCGACCGTGCTCAGGTTGCGGATTTCCACGACCGGCGTATAGTTCGCGCCGGGCGATACGGTATCGGGCGAGAGCAGGGCGGTCGCGGCCACGTCGGGCACGAACGGGAAGATGTCGCTCGGCACGCGCGGGACGAGTTCGGCCCCGTCGTAATCCGAGATGTTGCAGACCAGGGTCGCCCAGTCGGACGGGATGGCGGTGCCGGCGAACTGCGAGTTGGCCATTACGTAGATGTCGATGGTATCCGTGTAATGGTAGTTGGCCATCCGGTAGGTTCGCCCGGCGTTGAACGTGCCGGTGCTGTCCAGCACGTCGATGGTGTCGAACCGCACCAGCACGCCCTCGAAGGCCTCCTGGTGTGCCTGCCCAACGGTTATGGTCGTCGTGTCGAACATCACGCTGTCGGCGTGGTGTATCAGCCGCACCGGCTGGTCAAACTGGCTCAGACCGTGGTACTCGGTGATGTTGCCGAGCACCGACAGCAGCTCGCCCGCCCGGACCGAGTCGGTGACCGCGCCGCTGCGGTAGACGTGCAGGCCGCTCCACGGCCCGCCGCCCGGGTCGCCGACGTAGAACCGGTTCTGGGTGACGATGCCGGTCACCACGCCGAGCGTGTGAACGTACTTGCCCGAGTCGGGCGTCGTGTTGCCCACCAGCGTATCCACGTACTGGATTTCCTGGATGGTGTGGCTCAGCGGGACAGCGTAGGATGCGGTCGCGGTCCGGCTCGCGCCGCCCGCGCTCCACGCGCGCAGGGACCAGTACACCCGGGCGCCGGTGTCCTGCGCCGGGATGTGGAAGAAGTACGTCGAATCGGTCGAGCGGATGCTGTCCTGTGCGGCACGAACCCAAACCGACGTGTCGTTGGCCGCGTACAGCAGGCGCGCCGAGTCCACGCTGGAGCCGGTCTCGAAGATGCGCGCCGACACCAGCACCGACTCGATTGCCAGCGGGTACTCTGGACTGCGGCTCAGCGCTTCGATGGTCGGTCCGGTCGGAGGCGCATCCACCCACGTCGTGTCGCCCGGGACCACGGTCCACGGCGGGGCAATTGTCGTGTAGTGAGCCGACGGCGTCGCGTAGCTCGTCCGGCCGTACACGGAAATCGAATCGATGGAGCCGGCCCGAACCGCCATCAGGAAGTAGCCCGGGTCGGCCGGGTATCCCTCGATGATGCGGTTGTCCTCGGTGATGCACGAACCAACGATGATGCCATCGTCATAGGCAAGCACGACGTGGTTCTGAAGCAACGGGCCGCTGCTGGTTGCCGAAACGTGCCCGGCCAGCCAGCCGCCGGTGCCGGATGTCGTCATGTTCATCGCAAGGATGGAGTCCGTCGCCATTTGGTATATGTTCGACCCGCCCGGCCTGCGAACGGTCAACTTGAGTGTCTCCATCTGCGGGACCGTTGGGGCGAGACACTTCACCTCGGTCCACACCTTGGCCGTGTCGACCGTGTTCCGAACTGTGCAGACCGGACATGACGCCCACGCGGCTGCATCCATTTGCCATGAGTTGTTGAGGGTGCCGCCACCGGTCGAGTCAATCCAGAACGCATGATGAGTCTGCCCCGTGATGAACTGAAGCCGAGGTTTGTACTGAAAGGGGCCGGCCGTGTCGGACCTCACGCCTATCAGGACTGCGAAGGGCGTACCGGTCCCCGGGGTGCCGCTGCTCGCCTGACCCTGAATGTACTTCGGGTACTTGATGAGCACCGGGTTGGTCACAGCGGACGTGATGCCCGCAAGGACGAGCACTGCCAGCACTGCTCTTCTCATATCAACCTCCTGAGTTGTAGCGTTCCTTCGTTGCCCGGGGCTCACCTGATGCCGAAGCGTGACCGCCGGTCGCACGTGTCTGCTGCAGTAGATGTCGGGCGAGGTGTGCGCGGCGGCCGCCGGTAGCCCATCGGTAGCGCCTGTGAATCAGATTATTGCACCTGAACCGCTTGTCAACCCGGATTCCGCATCCGCCGGGTTTCCGGCCTCCTCGGGCAGAGCGGCCGGCGCCGCGGGCCGGATGCTGTGGACGCGATTTGCCCCGCATCTGGACGTACGGCCGAAGCTCCGCCTGTCCCTGACCCTGCCGCCGACATTCACACACCAACCCGATATGGAGCCCTGACGTCTGCTGGACATCGCACTCACGCCCCAACCCAGAATCCCGCCTGCGTCGCCGTTTCCCTACGTCATTGAACCATCGCTCGACACCAGACTCGCGCCGACGCCGGGATGAGCGCTGAATCTGACACCGAACGCGCCGGCCACTGGGGGAGCAACCCCCTCCACAGCCCGGAGTATAGCTCGCCAGCGCGACTCACCACATATAGTGGTCGCGGTCGGCGGGCGGATGTCAGTGAATCGGGGTCAGTCGGCGGGTCGGTCGAAGTAGGCGGCGATGGCCGCGTCGTAACCGGCCACGATGCGAAACGCCTCGGCCGCGAGGCTGCGCCGCGTCGCATCGCCGATGCCTGCGCCCGAGTCCAAGGCCGAGGCGACCTGTGCGTAGAACCGTGGGTGGGGCACGACCGTGACGTAACGCCAGTTCTTGGCGGCGGCCCGCAGGAGGGTAACGCCGCCGATGTCGATGAGCTCGATGAGCTCATCCGCGCCGGCGCCGCGCGCGATGCCGTCCTCGAACGGGTAGAGATTGCAGACCACGAAGTCGATGGGGTCGACCGTGTCGTCCTTGTGCGTGGTCAGGATGCCGCCGGCAATCCTCGGGTGCAGGGTCTTGACCCGGCCGCCGAGTATCTCGGGCGAGCCGGTGTAGTCGCTGATTTCCGTGACCGGTATCCCAGAGTCGCGGATGGCCTGCGCCGTCTTCGAGGTGGACAGCAGTTCGCACCCGGCCCGACTCAGCGCGCGCGCCAGGTCGATGATGCCGGTCTTGTCCCAGACCGAGATGACCGCGCGACGCCGGCTAGGCACCGAACTTCCTCAGCTTGAGGGCGTGGGCGAGCATCAGGCCCATCAGGCGCTTTGCGTGAATCCGGCCGATGGTGCCGCGCGCGCACGCGCGCTCCCCGAATGTGTCGACCGTGACCTGGGGCCGGCAGTAGGCGCCGGACAAGAGCATCGGCACCGGGTGCCAGGAATGCCCGGCCATCACCGCGGGCGTCGAGTGGTCGCCGGTAAGGCACAGGACGTCGAAATGAAGGTCGAGCAGCAGCGGGACGACTTCCTCGTCGAACCGCTCGAGCAGTTCCTGCTTCAACTCGAAGTTGCCGTCCTCGCCCGCGCCGTCTGTCTCCTTGAAGTGCAGGAAGAAGAAGTCGTGCTCCGTTCGGTGCCGGGCCACGGCCGCCACCTCGTCGGCCCACGTCGTGCCGCAGGGCAGGACTTCCATCCCGACCAGCCGGGCGAGTCCCCGGTACATCGGGTAGGCCGCCACGCAGGCCGGCCTCAGCTTGAACCGCTCCTGCATCGACGGTATCGCGGGCGGCAGGGCCAGCCCGCGCAGCAGCACGCCGTTGGCCCGCTCGCGCCGTCCGATTACCTCGCCGCAGCGGGCGATGAACCGGTTGACCGCCGCCGCCGTGCGCGCTGCTGCCGTGTCGCGTGCGTCGAGGGCCGCGACCGGCAAGGGCTTCAGTCCCTCGTGCAGCGGGTCGGAATCGGACAGCCCGCCGGCCAGGCCCGTCCCGCGGAACACCACGACGAAGCGATGCTCCTTACCCGGCCGGATGATGGTCTCAACGTCGTCGATGGCGCCAACGGACGACTGCAGCTCGCGGCACAATTCCTCGCAGAGCTGGGTCGGGATGCGGCCGGCGCGGCGGTCGGCCACCGTGCCGTCTGCGGCCAGCGTGCAGAAGTTGGCGCGGGCGCAGAGGTCGCCGGGCCCGACGTCAAGGTCCAGTCCCAGCGCCTCGAGCACACCTCGGCCGACCTGGTGCTCGACCGGGTCGTAGCCGAACAGGGCAAAGTGGGCCGGGCCCGAACCCGGCGTCACCCCGATTTCGACCGGGGTGAGCAGGCCGAGCCCGCTGCGCGCCGCCAGCCGGTCGAGGTTGGGAATCCAGGCCGACTCGAGCTCGGTCTTGTCCTGGCGCGGCAGGCCGCCCAGCCCGTCGAGCACGACGAGCAGTATCCGGCTGTCGTTCTGTACCGCGAGCGAGTCAATCAAGTTCACGCCCGATACCCTAGCATTATTCGGCACTGTGTCAAGCGTCCGTCACCTTACCCGCACCGCCTCGTCCACAGCGAACGTGTCACCCTCGAACAGGCCGCGGAACCGCAGGACGTACCAGCCGGTCGGCATCGCCTGTCCGCCCAGGTTCCAGCCGGTCGTCTCGTAGACCGAGTCGGCGCTCTTCCACCCCGCTGCCGACGCGTCGGGCAGCGTGCCCACGCCCGGCACGTACAGCGCAAGGCTGAAAAGCACCAGGTCGTGGTTCAGGCGGTAGCGGAAATCGGCACGCGTGCCGGTCGAGTCGCGCCCGCCCTCGACCGCTGCCTCGACGCGCAGGAAGCGATACACCGGGATGTCCGGCACCGTCACCAGGGTCCAGTCATCGTAGACGTGGAACCGCTCGGCGCTGTCGCGCCCGGCATAATCGCCGCCGTGCACGCCGACGAGGTCGCCGTCGCTGACCGTGCCCGACGTGTCGTTGTCCTGCCACGCCAGCACGTAGAAATCGCCCTCGGGAATGTCGGGAACGCTGAACCGCGCCCGGTAACTGAAGCCCTGCGTGTCGGCGCGCGCCGAGTGCAGCACCGGGCCGCGAAAACCGGTCGTGTCGAAGAACTGCACCGTCGCGCCGCGCAGGTCACCGGTCTCGCCCTCGGCCAGCACGAGGTACCCGGCAACCTCGGTCGGCCCGGTGTACTTGCAGCCCGGCGCCGACAGCAGCAGCGCTGCCGCCAGCGTCCCGACGACGCACGTCAGGCTAGTCCTTCCGGGCACCGCCCAGGCTCCGCATTGCCGCGGCCAGCGTCTCGTGCTGCCGCTCGAGCGGCCGCTGCTTCAGTTCCGAACGACGCAGGTAACTCGTGGCCACGTTGCCCTTGACCTCGGCGTCGGCCGAGTCGCCGCTGGCCAGCGCCTCGCGCCCGGCCAGGGTCGCGCGCAGGTACTCGAGCCGATACCCGGCATCCTCGGCCAACCCGCGGACGTAGGCCTCGACCGCCGCCTTGGCCGACCGCAGTCGAAACGAGGAACCGGTGGGCGCGTCGCGCACCAACTGGTCGAGCCGCGCCACGCCGCTGTCCAGCGCCCGCACCGCGGCCAGCGTGCTCTCGCCGAGCACTGCCGCGCGGCGCGCGTCGAACACGGGCCCGCCCGCGTCTACGGAGTCGCCGGCCGGCGACCGCGCGAGGATCAGCATCGCCCGGTCCCAGCGCTCCCGGCCCTGCTCGACGGTCGACTCGACAAGGGCAAACACTGAGCGCGCCTCATCGGACGGGGCCAGCCTCACCGGCGCGGCACTGGCCGCGGCCGCCGGCTGCGCCGCTGTTTCGTACTGTGACACGGCCGTGTCGGCCGCGCGCGCATCGACCTCGACCGCGGGTCGCGGAGGACGGATGCTGAGCACGAAGATGAATGCCGCCACGACGATGACGCCGGTACCCAGCATCACCCAGAGACGGAACCGAGCCAGCCGCCGCTCCATGCGACTCCGGCGTTCGTCCGGTTCCAGGCCTCCAGGGGCCGGGCCGACCGGCGCCTGACCGCTGCCTTGTGGTTCGTTCACGAGATACGATATGCCCGGCGGCGGTGGTGTCAACACCACCGCCTTGACACGGCGCACCCGCGCGCTATCTTCGACCGATGAAACACTTCACAGCAAGAATCGCTATCTTCCTGCTGTTGTCGGGGGTTACGGCTTCAGCCCAGCTCAGCCTGGCGATGCTCAAGCCGTTCCAGACCTCGCCGGTCGCGGTCGGGGCCCGCCTGAACGCCGGCTGGGTCCTGCCCAACAAACAGCCGGAATTCAGCCTCAGCGGCGAAGCCCTGTTCCCGGTCACCGGCGGGGTGCGGGTGCGCGCGTCGGTCATCGATGTCGTGCTCAACGGCGTCAAGTTCAACAGCGGCGGCGTCGGGTTCGACAGCCTGAACCTGCTCGTCAATTCCGGCCTGTCGCTCGACGCGATGGCGTCGACCCGCATCGGCCGGTCGCGCATCTGGCCCTATGCCTGGCTCGGTCCCGAGCTCGGCGGAACGCTCGAGAACCTGCGTCTGGGCCTGCGCGCCGGCATCGGCGCCGAGGGCGCGATCCAGAGCGGCACGGCGCTGTTCGGCGAACTCGGAATCGGCTACAGCCAGCCGATGTCCGGCACGGGCACGGCGATGCTCCGACTGCGCGCCGGCGTCGGTGTCCGGCTCGGCAAGTTCGTCAACTGACGCCTTGGCTCTCTCGCCGGGCATCGCGCCGCTGCTTCTGTCTCTCGGCTTCGGCTTCGCCTGCGGCTCGATTCCGTTCGGCTACATCGCGGGCCGGCTGCGCGGGGTCGATGTCCTGAGGAGCGGGTCGCGCAGCACGGGGTTCACCAACGTCCAACGCACGCTCGGCATCGCCTGGGGCCTGCCCGTGCTCCTGCTCGACGTCGCCAAGGGCGCCCTGCCCACGGCGCTCGCCCCCGGTCTGGGCCTGGCCGCGCCCTTGGTCGGCCTCGGGTGCATCCTCGGCCACGTCTTCTCACCCTGGCTCGGGTTGCGTGGTGGCAAGGGCGTGGCGACTGCGCTCGGCGTGTTCGGCGCGGCGCTCGGCTGGTGGTCGGTGCCGCTCTACGTCGTCTATCTCGCGGTGCTGCTGGCCGCCGGCTACGTTTCGGTCGCTTCCCTCGCCTTCGCGCTGATGCTCACGCCCCTGTCCGCGCTGGTCTCGGCCGGCGACGCGCAGTTGGTCACTCTCGGCCTGGGCTCGGCCATCGTCATCATCGCCCGCCACACCGACAACATCAGGCGGCTTGCCGCCGGCGCCGAACCGCGGTTCGGGCTGTGGCTGAAGCTGTTCCGCAAACAGTGATGCAGAAACTCGCGTTCGTCGGCGCGGGCCGCTGGGCCACGGCCCTGGCCTGCGGGCTCAATCAGCGGTTCGATGCAGTCGCCCTCTACGACTGCGACGCGGACGCGGTCGAGCGCCTGCGGACGCGACGAGTTCACCACGACCTGCCCGACTCGACGCGGCTGCCCGACGCGGTCGTTGTGACCGCCGACCCGGCGGCTGTGCTCGCCGGGGCCGACTTCGTCGTGTTCGCGGTCCCGGCCGCCGCAATCGACGCCGCGGGCCGAGCGGTTGCGACGCTCGTCCCGGCCGAGGCAACCGTGGTCAGCGTGACCAAGGGATTCGACCCGCAAAGCGGCGAACGTCTGTCGTGATCCTGGGCCGGGCCCTGGGCCGCGCGACCGCCGTGCTCGCCGGCCCGGGCATCCCCTACGACTTCGCTCA
>JAWOHG010000326.1:0-12723 GCA_046485245.1 bacterium | reverse complement strand
AAGTCAGAAGCCAAAGGTGACCGCGGTACGCGGGCATCCTGAGTGAGCGCAGCGAATCGAAGGACCTAAGCCAAAGCGGCACGAGTGAGCGGTGAGCAGTGAGCCGTGAGTCGGAAGTCGTCAGCGGCCGCGGAGTAGTCGGTGGTACTGGTCGTGAGTGCCGACCCAGACCCAGATGTAGTCATCACCGTCGGACAGCGCCAGCGCACGGTGGGCGATGCCGACCCTGACCGACCAGTAGTTGCCGACAGGCTTGAGGTGCAGCGAGGGGTGGCCCGGGTTGGAGCGGAGGAGTCGGAAGGCCGCGTCAGCGTTCTGCTGGACTCGCGCCGGCAGAGCGCGATAGCAGCGCCAGAACCGCGCGGTGGCGCGGTGCATCAGAGGTCGCGGAGCTTGCCCAGGGACTTGGCCTGGCGCGCTTCACGGGCGAGGAACTCGAGCTTGCCGGAGCGCGCATCGGCCTCGACCTGCCGGTCCCAGTCCTGCCAGTCACGTTCGAGGAACCAGCGGCGGAGCTGGTCGTATTCCTTCTTCTCCAGCTTCTCGATGGCCGTCTCGAGTTCTGCCAGGCGGCGGGCGCTTACCGATTGTGCCATGTGATGTAGTGTAGCCGGACCGGGCGGGAGAATCAAGGGGAGGAGTGAGGCAGGAAGCAGGGAGCGGGAGGAGAATGCAGAAGTCAGAAGGCAGAATGGTGAAGGCAGAGTCGCGGGCACGATGTCAGAGGTGAGATGTCAGAGACCAGATGTCAGAGGTCGAAGCCGGACCAAGTCAAAGACCAAAAGCCAAAAGTCAAATGCCAAAACGCCCGAGGAACGAGGGCGTCCTGAGGGAGCGCAGCGAGTCGAAGGACCTTGTCTGGATGAGTGCAAATTGCAGAGTGCAAACTGCAAAGTGCAAATCGCAGAGCGGACGCCGGAAGCTGTCAGCCGTAAGCCGAGAGCCGTCAGCCGAAGGCCGACAAAACGAGCAGGGCGCGGGGAGGCGAGGGCGGAATGATGAGTGATGAATGGTGAATGATGAGTCGATGAGGCCAGGACAGTAAGCTGGCCAGAAAGCAGGCAGGGCGCGGGGAGACCCGCGCCCTGCGATGTTGTGACCCGCGGTTAGCGGGCGAGGGTGACTTTGGCGGTGTGGCTGCGGGTCGCGGATTTGACCTGCAGGAGGTACACGCCGTTCTGGACCGGCCGGCCAAGCTGGTCGCGGCCGTCCCAGGTCAGGACCGCGCCGGGCCGCGTGCCCTGCCAGAGGGTCTTTACCACGTTGCCGGCCGCGTCGTACACGGTGACGTCAACCGGGCCGGTGAAGTCGGAGCCGAGGGTGAGCCGGGTCGTGCCCGAGAAGGGGTTGGGCGACACGCGCGACGCGATGCGCGCCGGTCCTTCAGGCTGCTCGGCCACGCCCATCAGGTGGGTGTAGAAGGCCTGGGCCGAGTCGCAGTTCATCTGGAAGTCGGCGACGGTGATGCCGCCGAGCAGGGCGAAGTCGATGTGCTGGGTTGCACCCGGCGCGAGGTCGAACGGGCCCCAGGAGGCCACTATCGACCAGTCGTAGGGGCGGTTCGAGGTGAGCACGCGGATAGTGCCGTTGAGGAAGCGGTACTTCATGTTGTCGCTCAGGCCGGAGTCGGGGTAGACGTAGATGTCGTGGTCGCAGGCCGAGAGGTTGGCCCAGCCGGCGGGCCCGAGGATTTTGATGCCGACGGTCGGGTACTCGGCGGTTGCGCTCGGCTTCATCCAGATGGCGCGGCGCGTCGTGTCGGTGGCGACGACGTTGTTGGTGGCGGTGGCGATGTCGAAGTCGCACCAGATGCCGGCGTAGAGGCCGTTGACCGCGCTCGAGGACGTGTTCTCCACCTCGAAGAGGAAGGTGACGAAGTCCTTGTAACCGGAGTCGGGCGAGGCGATGGAGTGCTGCTGGATGGTGAGGCCTTTGGGCGCGGGGTGGGCCGCGTCGTTGAGCTTGCAGCGGTACTCCTGGAGACCGTAGACGCTGGCGCGCTCGAGCGACTCGACCGTGCCGAAGTCGTGGTCGGCGGTGGCCTCGAGGCCGAAGAACCGGTCGGCGACGTAGTCGACCGAGTTGCCGACGAGGAGCGCACCGTGGTAGAGCGCGCTGGTGGCCGCGGTCTTGGGGAACTTCATCCCGGAGCCGGCGTCAAACACCGGGTCGGTGTAGCCGATGCCGCCGACGCTGGTGACCGACAGGCGGACGTTGCCGGTGTCGTGGTCGGCCCACAGCGGCGTGAAGGGCAGGGGCGTGCCGCCCGATGCGAGGGCGAGGGCGGCGAGGGTAGCGGTCAGGACTGCGATTCTCATTCTTCCTCCTTGGCTGGTTTGCGAGCCTAGTAGGTAATGTTAGCCCGCTGGGGCCCGGCGTCAATAGGCCCGGGCGGGCGCTCAACCGGCGGGGCGGGCTTGAGCCGGGCCGCGTCGGGCGCTAAGCTGTCAGCCGATGCACGACTCTCCTCCGCCGGGCCAAGGCAACCCCAAGCCGTCCGAGCCGTCTAAACCTTCGGACAACCAGTTGAATGATGCCATCCTGCAGGCCGCGCCCGCCGAGGGCGTTCCCGATTTCGACGAGCTGTACAAGCAGTTCCGGGGCAAGGTGTTTTCGACCGCGTGCCGGATGGTGTCGAACCGGACCGACGCCGAGGACATCACGCAGGACGTTTTCATCAAGGTGTTCCGCAAGCTGGGGCAGTTCCGCGGCGACGCGAAGCTGTCGACGTGGATCTACCGCATCACGGTCAACGCCTGCCTGGATTTCCGGCGCCGGCGCCGGAAGCGCGAGACCGTGCCGCTGGACGAGACAACCGACGTCGCGTCGGTGGGGATGAGCGTGGGCCGGCTGATCGAGCACGCCATCCCGGAGCTGCCGCCCGGCTGCCGCGAGGTGTTTGTCCTGCACGACATCCAGGGTCTGAAGCATTCCGAAATCGCCGAAGCGCTCGGGATAACCGACGGCGCGAGCAAGTCGCAGCTGCACCGGGCCCGGGGTCTGCTGCGGCGCAAGCTGGCACCGTTTGTCGAACGGGTGCGTTGAACGAAAGGTGTGTTGATGGAGCATTTGCGTGATGAGCAGTTGAGCGCGTTGCTGGACGGCGACCTGGCCGGCGACGAGGCGGCGGCCGCGGCCGCGCACGTTGCCGGTTGCGGGCGCTGCCGGGGCGTGCTGGGCGAGTTGGAGCGCCTGCGCGACGCTGCCGGCGCGTTGGAGCCGCTGGAGCCGCCGGCGCGGGTGGACTACGCTATCCGGCGCGCGGTTCTTGAGAACCGGCCGGTGCGGCCGTTCCTGCCGCGCTGGGCCTGGGCCCCGCTCGTCGCGGCGGTGCTGGTGGCCGCGGTCGTGCTCGTGGTCGGGCGGCGGGCCGGGACTACTCAGCCGGGCGCGGTCGCGGACCGGCCGGTGTCGGCCGAGGCGGCCGCGGCGAGCGCGGCCGACGTGGAGCAGTACCTTGAGGGCATCGACCTGGCCATCGAGGAGTGCGAGGCGGCGCTGGCCGAGAACCCGCGCAACCCGCGGGTGCAGTCGGCCTGGCTGGCCGCGCAGTCGAGCCGGGTCGAGTCGTATGACCGGCTGGTGTCCGGGGGCGACTGATGCGCGCGCTGTTGCTGGTCACCCTTGTCGCGGCGGCGCCGGTTTGGGCGGCGAGCGCGACCCGGACGATAGAGCGAACCCTGCCCGGTCGGCCGGTGGTGCTGGTCGTGCACCGGTACGGCGACGTGAGCGTGACCGGGTCGGACCGGGCCGGGGCCACAGCGCGCGCGCGCGTCCGGGTGGAGGCATCGTCGCAGGCTGCGGCCGAGGCGTTCGCCTCGTCGGTGCGGCTGCTGGTGAGCGAGCGGGGCGAAACCGCGGTGGTGGCGACTGAGTACCCGACCGCGCCGGGCCCGGACACGGGCCTGAGCTTCGGGGCCGACATCGAGCTGGATTTGCCGGCTGCGCTCGGGGTGGCGGTGATGAGCCAGTTCGGCGACGTGCGGGTCTTTGACGTGGCCGGGCCGAGCCGGATCGAGCACCGGTACGGCGACGTCGAGGTGGCGCGGGTCGGCGATTGCGCGATTAACAGCCGGTACGGCGAGGTGCGGATCGAGGACGCGCGGGGTCGGCTGGCCGTGAACAGCGGCTTCGGCGACATCAGGCTCGTCGGCCTGGACGACAGTTCGCGCGTCGAGCACCGGTACGGGTCGGTCGAGGTGCGCGACTGCCACCGGCACGCCCGGGTCGACAACCTGTGGGGCGACGTGCGGCTGGCAATGGGCCGCGGGCTGCCCTTCATCCTCGACGGCCACGCCCGGCAGGGCAACGTCCGCGCGCCCCGGCCCCTGGTCGTGAGCGACGACGGGTCGGTACGGCTGGTGACCGGGCAGATGGGCCGGGGCGGTCCGCTCATCGAGGTCCACACCGTGATGGGCGATATTGAGGTGCAGCGGAAGTGAGCAGAGGAAGAGACCGAGAGATGAGAGATCGAGGGACGGAGAGACCGAGAGATAGAGAGATGGAGAGACACGGCGACAGGGCCGGGGCGATCGACAATCGGCAATCGCAAATCGAAGATTCTCAAGCGGGGCACAGGAGGTAGAATGATGTCAAGGAAGGTAATGGCAGTGGTGCTCTGTGTCGGCGCGGCAGCGGTCGCGCTGGCCGGGCCCAAGGAAGCAGACGAGGGCGAGCAGGCCGGCTGGCTCGGCGTGTACTCGGACAACCTGTCCGGGCCGATGCTGGTCGCGCTGGACCTGGAGCACGGCGTGCTGGTGACCGACGTGGTCGACGATTCGCCGGCCAAGGCGGCCGGGCTCGCCCCGGGCGACGTGCTGGTGTCCCTGGACGGCGAGAAGGTCGAGCGGGCCGGGGACCTGCGCTCGGCGGTGCGCGCCCGGCCGGACAAGAGCGTGGTCGTGGTATCACGGCGGCGGGGCAAGGAGCGCAAGGTGACGGTGAAGCTCGCCAGCCGGGCGCGGCCCGAGACCGATTTGGACTTCGACTTCAACTGGTCCGGGATACCGCTCGAGGCGGTGCGCAACGCCCGCGTCGCGGTACAGGAAGTCAAGCCGCACCTCACGATGAAGCTGGCCGAGTCGGGTGAGGAGATGGATTCGCTGCGCGCGGAGCTGAAGGAGCTGCGCGAGGAATTGCGCGACCTCCGGCGCCGGGTTACCGAGGACGCCAGGAAAGAGAAATAGGGCCGGGTCGAATTCCCTGCGGCGCCGCCGGATTGACCGGCGGCGCTGCCGCTATAGGATTGGCCGTGCCCAGCCCGCTTCGTGTCGCAATCGTCACCGACGCTTACCCGCCCGGCATCGGCGGGGTCGAGAACCATTCGGTCAACCTGGCCCGCGAACTGGCCCGGCTGGGACACGAAGTCACGGTCGTCACACACCGGGAAGTGATTTCCGATTTCCGATTTCCGATTGTCGATCGACCGCGAGCCGCAACGCAGGGCGAGGACAGTCCGGCGCGTGCTGCCTCGGACGCCAGGTCGGAGATCGGAGATCGGACATCGGAGATTCCTGTCCGCGTGGTTCGGCTGGACGGCGGGGTGATGGTGTTCCGCGACCACGACATCGCGGTGGACCCGGCGATGCTGGTCGGGTTCAGCCGGCTGCTGGACCGACAGGAGTTTGACGTGATCCACGGGCAGGGCGAGGCGTCGATGCTGGTGTACGGCGCGCTGTGGCTGGCGCGGCGGCGCGGCATCCCGACGGTGCTGACCCGGCATTCGATGCTGCGCAACAAGCCGCGCGCGGCCTGGCCCCTGGTGATGGGACTGACGCGGCTGCTGTTGCCCCTGGCCGACGGGGTAATCAGCGTGAGCGAGGACTGCGCCGAGGAGACCGGCTGGTTCGGCGGTCCGAAGCGGGTGATTCCGAACGGGGTGGACACGTCCCGGTTCGCGCCGTCGACCGCGGAGCGCGCGGCCGAGCGGGCCAACCGCGGTTACGGCCCGGAGACCGTGGTCATCGGGTACGCGGGCCGGCTGCACCGCCAGAAGGGCGTGCTGGTGCTGGCCGACGCGTTTGCCGAGGCCAGGCGCGAGTGGCCGCAGGCGCACCTGGTCTTTGCCGGGCCCGGGCCGCTGCGGCCGGAACTGGCGCGGCGCGCGGCGTGCCCGGGCAGCGGCATCAGCCTGCTTGACCCGCTGGACGAGGACGGCGTGGTGCGGTTCCTGCGCGGGCTGGACGTGTTCGCGTTTGCGAGCCGGGGAGAGTCGTTCGGCATCGCGGTGCTGGAGGCGATGGCCTGCGCGCTGCCGGTGGTCGCGCTGGAGCGGTGGGGCGTGCGCAGGCTGGTGCGTGACGGCGCGACCGGTTACCTGTGCCGCGACGCCGCCGGGCTGGCCAGCCGGCTGGTCGAGCTCTGCCGAAACCCGGACCTGCGGGCGCGGCTGGGCGCGGGCGGACGGGCAGCGGCAGTCGCCGACTACAGCTGGTCTTCGGTCGCCGGCCGGACGTCGGAGTTCTACCACGAACTGGCCGCCGGTCGGACGAGCCGCTAAGTCACCGATAAAATAGCACTTACCGATGCGGACCGCAGCCGTGCGGTCCAAGCCCCGGCGGTCGAATCCTGACCGGCGGGAAGCCGTCTAACTAAGCGATTACCAATGAGTAAGCCGGAGAAGAAAGGCCCAGTCACCCAACTCGCCGACGCTGCCGCAAAGTCTGACGCGGAGTGCGGCAAGTTGCGCGAGGATTACGTCCGGGCGCTGGCCGATTTCGATAACTACCGGCGAAGAGTCGAACGCGACCTCGACGTCAGCCGCAGGCTGGCGCTGGAGGCGCTGATGCTGGACTTGGTGCCGGTGATGGATAACTTCCAGCGCGCGGTGGCGGCGGCGCAGTCCGGGGCTACGGTCGAGTCGGTGCGCAAGGGGATGGAACTTATCCAGCGGCAGCTGGGCGACAGCCTGTGCAAGCACGGGCTCGCCGAGTTTTCCTGCCTCGGGCAGGAGTTCGACCCTCGCCGGGCCGAGGCGATCGGCTTCGTGCAAACGGCCGAGCACGAACCGAACACGGTCGTGGCCGAGCATTGCCCGGGCTATGCCTGTGGCGAGCGAGTGCTGCGGCCGGCCCAGGTCACGGTGGCCAAGCCGGCCGACGTTCCGGCAGGCGAGAGCGGCGAGTGATTGCCCGGAGTTCCGAGGTATTGAGCGACAACATTTTCAGCGCGGCCCGAAGCGGCCGCGGTTACGCCAAGGAGGTTAAGAATGGCTAAGGTCATCGGTATTGATCTGGGTACGACCTATTCCTGCGTTGCGGTGATGGAGCGCGGCCAGCCCGTGGTGATTCCCAACCCGGAGGGCGGGCGGACCACGCCGTCGGTCGTGGCGTTCGGCAAGGAGCGGCTGGTCGGCACGCTGGCCAAGCGCCAGTCGGTCATCAACCCGGAGCAGACCGTCTACTCCATCAAGCGGTTCATGGGCCGGCGCTACAGCGAGGCGGCCGAGGAGATCAAGCGCGTGCCGTTCAAGGTCGTCCAGGCCGACAACGGCGACGCCCGGGTCGAGATCGACGGCAAGCAGCTTTCGCCGCCCGAGGTGTCGGCGATAGTGCTGCAATACCTGAAGAAGTCGGCCGAGGCCTACCTCGGCGAGGCGGTGACCAAGGCGGTCATCACCGTGCCGGCGTACTTCAACGACTCCCAGCGGCAGGCGACCAAGGACGCGGGCCGCATCGCCGGACTGGACGTGCTGCGCATCATCAACGAGCCGACCGCGGCCGCCCTGGCCTACGGCCTGGACAAGAAGAAGTCGGAGCGCATTGCCATCTACGACCTCGGCGGCGGCACGTTCGACATCTCGGTGCTGGAAATCGGCGAGGGCGTGTTCGAGGTGAAGTCGACCAACGGCGACACGCACCTGGGCGGCGACGACTTCGACCAGCGGGTTATGGACTGGGTCATCGAGGAGTTCCGCAAGGAGCACGGTGTCGACCTGGCAAAGGACAAGACCGCGCTGCAGCGCATCAAGGAAGCGGCCGAGAAGGCCAAGTGCGAGCTGTCGACCTCGATGGAGACGGCCATCAACCTGCCGTTCATCTGGTCGGACGAGAAGAAGGGGCCGATGCACATCGACATGCGCCTGACCCGGGCCAAGCTCGAGTCGCTGGTCGAGGACCTGGTCCAGCGCTCAGTCGGGCCGGTGAAGCAGGCCCTGACCGACGCCAAGGCGACGCCGCGCGACATCGACGAGGTCATCCTCGTCGGGGGGCAGACCCGCATGCCGCGGGTGCAGCAGGTCGTGCGCGAGTTCTTCGGCAAGGAGCCGCACAAGGGCCTGAACCCGGACGAAGTCGTGGCCATCGGCGCGGCCATCCAGGGCGCGGTGCTGGCCGGCGAGGTGAAGGACGTCGTGCTGCTGGACGTGACCCCGCTGTCTCTGGGCATCGAGACGCTGGGCGGCGTGATGACGAAGATCATCGAGCGCAACACGACCATCCCGACGCGCAAGAGCCAGACCTTCACGACCGCCGAGGATAACCAGCCGGCCGTGACCGTGCACGTGCTGCAGGGCGAGCGCGAGCTGGCGGCCGACAACCGTACGCTGGGCCGGTTCGAGCTGGCCGGCATCCCGCCGGCGCCGCGGGGCATCCCGCAGGTCGAGGTGACGTTCGACATCGACGCCGACGGCATCCTCCACGTTACCGCCAAGGACAAGGCAACGGCCAAGGAGCAGAGCATCCGGATTACCGCTTCCTCTGGCCTGGCCAAGGACGAGGTCGACCGGATGGTCGGCGAGGCCCAGTCGCACGCGGCCGACGACAGGAAGCGACGCGAGCTTGTTGACAGCCGTAACCGGGCCGATACGCTTATCTACCAGACAGACAAGACGCTTAAAGAGTTCGGCGACAAGGTCCCGGCCGATGAACGCAAGGGCATCGAAGATGCCAGCGCCGCGCTCCGCGCCGCGATGAAGGGCGAGGACAAGGCGGCGATTGATTCGGCAATCGAGGCGCTGCAGAAGGTGAGCTACAAGCTCGCCGAGGAAATGTACCGGCAGAAGGAAGCGCCGACAGGCGGCGCCGGGGCCCAGCAGCAGGCCACAGAGAGCGAGTCCGGGAAGAAGGTCGACGCCGACTATACAGTTATCGACGAAGAGAAGAAGTAAGACTGCCGACGCCCGCAGAGCAGAGCCAAACGCCGGAGCGGTCCGGCGTTGGCTGTTGCGCGGGCAGGCAGGAACGGACGAACACACCGTAGCCGAGATGAGTGAGCAGTGAACAGTGAGCAGTCGGAGTACCGAGAAATCGGAAATCGGAAGTCGGGAATCGAAGATGGAGCGAGCGCCTGATGCCGGCGACCAAGCGCGACTACTATGAGGTGCTTGGGGTCGGCCGCGGGACAGCGGCCGACGAGGTCAAGGCGGCGTACCGGCGCCTGGCCAAGGAGTATCACCCGGATCGCAACCCGGACGACCGGGCCGGGGCAGAAGAGAAGTTCAAGGAGTTGTCCGAGGCGTACGAGGTCCTGGCCGATTCGGACAAGCGCCGGCTGTACGACCAGTACGGCCACGAGGGCGTGTCGCGCCGGTTCGGGCCGGGCGGGTTCGACTTCAGCCGCGACTTCACCCACTCGGACGACCTGGGCGAGGTCTTCGGCGACCTGCTGCGCGGGTTCGGCGGCGGCGGCGGCGGCGGGCTGTTCGACCTGTTGTTCGGCGGCGGCGGCGGTTCGACGCGCCGGGCAGAGCGGGGCGGCAACATACGCATCGCGATGCAGCTGCCCCTGGAGGAGATTGCCGAGTCGGTCACGAAGCAGGTGAGCTTCCAGCGCTGGGAGGCCTGCCCGAAGTGCTCGGGCCGCGGCGGTACCGGCGAGGTCGAGTGCCGCACCTGCTCGGGCAGCGGCCAGGTCAGGCACCGGGCCAGTTCGCTGTTCGGCCAGTTTGTCCAGGTGTCGGCCTGCCCGGACTGCGGCGGCGCGGGTTCGAGCGTGAAGGAGCGGTGCCCGGACTGCGGCGCAACCGGGCGCGAGCGCAAGGCGCGCACGCTGAAGGTCCGGATACCGGCCGGGGTCAGTTCGGGCAACTACCTGACGCTCGATGGCGAGGGCCACTTCGGGCCGGGCGGCGCGGGCGCGGTCGTCGTGGAGATCAGCGAGAAGCCGCACGAGCTGTTCCTGCGCCGGGAGGACGATATCGTGGTCGACCTGCCGGTCTCGATCGCCACGGCGGTGCTCGGCGGCAAGCTCAAAGTGCCGACCCTGAAGGGCGAGAAGGAAGTCGAGGTACCGGCCGGGACCCAGTCGGGCACGGTACTGCGCATTCGCGGGGCCGGCATCCGCCACCTGCAGGGCGGGACCGGGGACCAGCTCGTGCGGGTGCTGGTGCACGTGCCGCGCAAGCTGTCACGAGAAGAGAAGAAGCTGCTGCAGGAGTTGGACAAGGCGCGGACCGAGGCGGTGCCGGGGCCGCGCAAGCCGGAGTGATGGAGCTATTCTTCGCCGAGCCGGCAGAGGATGGGACCGTGGCGTTCGGCGCGGTCGAGGCGCGGCACATCAGCCGCGTGCTGCGGCACCGGCCCGGGGACCGGGTGAGCGTGACCGACGGCACCGGCGTCGAGTATGATGTCGAGCTGGCCGCGGTCGGGCCGAAGGCGGTGACCGGCCGTGTGCTGGGGCGGAGCGAGTCGGCGCGCGAGCCGGCGCACCGGCTGACATTGGCCCAGGCCGTTCTCAAGGGCGAGCACCTGGCCCAGGCCTGCGCGCAGGCAACCGAGTTGGGCATTGCCGAGTTCATCCCGCTGGTGACTGAGCGGACCGTGGGCCGGTACGGGCCCAGCCGGTACGAGCGGCTGAAGAAGGTCGCGCTGGCCGCGCTGAAGTCGTCGACCCGGACCCGGCTGCCGGCAATCGAGGCGCGGGCGCTGACGCTGGAGGAATTGCTCGAGCGCCGCGCCGGGTTCGACCAGGCGCTGGTCGCCTACGAGGACGAGACCGGGCCGGACCTGGCCGGGGTGCTCGACCGGCAGGCCGGTTCGGTGCTGCTCGTGGTCGGACCCGAGGGCGGGTTCGAGCCGGGAGAAGTCGCGCGGCTGAAAGCCGCGGGCGTGGAGTCATTCACGATGGGGCCCAGGCGGCTGCGGGCCGAGACCGCGGCCGTCGCCGTCACCGCGATGGCGCTGCAGTTGCTGGGCGATCTCGGGCAGAGAAGGGTGAGCAAACCGCACGAAGGGAGGTGTTAACGCGAAATGGTCGGTATTATCGTCAAAGAGGGCGAGTCGTACGAGAGCTTCATTCGCCGGTTCCGCCGGGCGTGTGAGAACGCCGGCATACTGCGCGAGGTGAAGCGGCGCGAGTACTACGAGAAGCCGAGCGAGAAGCGCAAGCGTCGCGAGGCCGAGTCGCGGCGCCGGGCGCATCGCCGCAGGCACCAGGACTACTAGGAGCACTGGCCGCAGGGCCGAATCGATGAACCAGACCGACGGGCACAGCCTGGCCGTGCTCGACTACCCGCGCTTGCGCGAGTGGCTGGCCGGGATGTGCCAGACCGCCATGGGTCGCGAGCGGGCACTGGAGCTGGCGCCGATGACCGACGCCGGTCTCGTGGAGTCGGAGTTTGACCGGCTCGACGAGGTGCTGGCATTGGCCGAGGAACCGGCGCTGGCCGCGGTGGCCGACGTGCGGCCCCTGCTTGACCAGTTGCGGGCAGAGGGCGCCCTGGGCGGCGCCGAGCTGCTGCTGGTTCAGCGGTCGCTGGCCGGTTCGCACGACTGCCGCGATTTCTACTCGCGGCAGCGCGAGCGGCTGCGGCTGGTCTGGCCGGTCGCAGCGGACCTGGCCTCGATGCCCGAGCTGGCCCGCTCAATCGAATCGGCCATAGACGAGTCGGGCGCGGTGCGCGATTCGGCGAGCCCGGAGCTGGCGCGCATCCGCATCCAGCTGCGCCGGCGGCGCAACGCGATGGTCGAGCGGCTGGAGCGGCTGGCCGCGGACAACCCGGGCTGGTTCAATGGCGGCGTGACCGTGAAGGGCGACCGGTACGTGCTGCCGCTGCTGTTGGAGCGGCGGCGCAACATCCCCGGCGTGGTTCACGCCAGTTCGGGCAGCGGGCAGACGCTGTTCGTCGAGCCGCTCGAGACGATCGCGGACGGGAACGAACTGCAGGAGCTGCGCGACGCCGAGGCCGAGGAGGTCGGGCGCATCCTGCGGGACCTGTCGCAGCGGGTCGCGAAGGCCGAACCGGTGCTGGCGCAGACGATGGACGCGGTCGGCGCGCTGGACGTGCTCAATGCCAGGCGGCGGTTCTGCCGGCGGCTGGACTGCACCCGGCCGGTCCTGAGCCGCGACGGCAGCGTCGAGATAGTCGAAGGCCGGCACCCGCTGCTGGTCCAGCGCAAGGGCAAGGTCGTGCCGCTGGGGTTCCGGCTCGACCCGGATACGCACATCGTGCTCATATCCGGGCCGAACGCCGGGGGCAAGACCGTGGTGCTCAAGACGTTCGGGCTGTTCGCGCTGATGGCCGCCAGCGGGCTGTACCTGCCGGCTGCGGCCGGTACGCGACTGCCGCTCTTTGACCACGTGTTTGCCGACATCGGCGACGAACAGTCGCTGGACGACGACCTGTCGTCGTTCTCGGCTCACCTCGGCCGGCTGCGCGACCTGCTGGCCGGCGCGGGCCCTGGAGCATTCTCCCTGGGCACTAGCGCCGCCTCCGTAAAGGGCGGTGGCCTGCCACCACGGCGCACCTGGCCGTCAGGGAATGTTCTTGGGGCAGAGACGCACCGG
>JAWOHG010000316.1:0-13739 GCA_046485245.1 bacterium | reverse complement strand
GCGCGCGACCGCGAGCGCCTGGTCCGCATCCGGCCCGATACAGTGGCCGAGCGGGACAAGGTAATTCTCGTACATCGTCGAATGGACCCGGTGGTAGTAGGTGAACGCGGTCACGCGGGTGTACTCGAGGCGCGCGTCCACGGGCAGGCGCGGCGATGCGTACAGCCCGGCCTGCAGCCCGACCGCGTTGGGCGCGCCTCTGCGGTCGTTGAACTCGTAGTTGTCGATGAAGAGCTGGGCATAGGCCTTGACCGGCGACAGGTACCCGACCGCGTCGAACCCCATGAGCAGGTTCTCGTCGTGCCCGGAATTGGCCACGCTGAAGTAGATGGGGATGAGCGGGTTGATGAGCCCGCCGAGCTGTGCCGGCTGGACCTCGTCCCACGACGCCACGCTCATCATCGCCCCGCCCAGGGTCAGGTGCTCAAACAACGACACCTCGAGCCGCTGGGCCGACAGGAAGCGCGGCCGCGTGTCCCAGCGCGACAGCAGCGAGGTGAAGGTGATGAACCGGAAATTGCGGTAGGCCGCCGAGAGCTGGAGATGGTCCAGGGCCGGCGCCGCGTCCGACAGCATCACCGAGCTCCGGTATCCCGGCCCCCACGAGAACTCGTCACGGCCGACCTCCAGCCGCAACCACGGCAGGCGGAATGCGATGTAGGCCAGCTCGCTCTCGACCGTCAGCCGGCCCTGCCACGGCAGGACCCGCTTGCCCGGCATGTGCCAGCCGGCCGAGTCGCGCGGGGCCGAGTCGCGCACGAACTCAGGGTTGAACAGCGTGAACTCGAGCCGGTCGTAGAACGCGAAGTCGTCGCCGGGCCGGTTGCTCGCCACAATACCCAGCCCCAGCGACTGGCTGTCCGAGGTTGCCCGGCCGCGCGCGAACCCGTCGAGCCGAGCGTGCGCGCCCGGCACGTCCGGCACCGGGACGTCGACCAGCGGCTTGCGCCGGCGCGACCACGGCTCGATGAGCTCGTCGGCCAGCTCGCGTTCGAGCCGCCGCAGGGCCGCCCGCTGGGACACGCCCAGCCGCCGCAGCGGCACGAGCGACTCGACCTCGCTCACCCACTGCGCGGCCTGGGCCCGGGTCCACGGCCGGCTCGTGTAGGGCATCGAACGGATGAGCCCGGCGGTCTTGAGCAGGTCGATGTCGTCGTAGACCCTCGAGTCGGTCGGGATGTGCTCGATGCTTGCGGCGGTGGCAATCGCCACCGCCGCAAGGAGAAACGCGAATGCGCGCGCCATCGCTAGGAGATGACCCCGAGCCAGTCGCGCAGCAGGAACTGGAGCCGGTCGATGAGCAGCGACATGCGCGCCATCACCGTGTACCCGAACGACGCGCCGAAGCCGATCATCAGGAAGATGATGCCGGTGCTCGACACGCCCTTGAGCGCGCCCTTGTGCTCGCGGGAAAAGAAGAAGTAGATGACCGCGGTGACCGCCCCGACGAATACCGTCAGCGGCCCGATGCCCCAGAGGAACGCGAGCAGCGCATCGGAGATGGAGTTGAAGCCGCGGAAGTGGCTGATGTGGCCCCACGCCTCGGTCATGTGCCTGGGCAGGTCCACCAGCAGCCACGCCGGGGTCAGCACCGTGCCCTGCGCCTGCTTGAACACGCTGGTCTGGATGATGCTGGGGATGATGACGCCTGCGCCCCAGCCGAGGATGAACGACATCGGGATGCGCATCAGCCAGCTCACCTTGGGCACGAACGCGAAGAAGTAGAAGATGCCCAGCGCCAGCGGTATGAGCAGCAGCAGCTTGTGGCCGATGCTGACCTGGGACAGCGGGCTGGCGAAGAGCGGCCGGAACAGGTCGGGCCAGAGCGTGCTCCACGTCACCAGCGTTATCGTGTAGCCGAGCGAGACGCCGACGTAGAGGTGCTCCGCGAACTTGTACAGCGGGTTGTCGCGCCAGAGGAAGGAGAAGATCGCCAGCATCAGCAGCGCGCCGACCCAGACCCAGATATCAGTTGAGAGATGCATTACTGCCTCCTCCGGCCCGACAGGAAGAAGCCGACGTTACCGATGAGCACCAGGATGATAATGGCAAACTGGGCGAAGCTCTGGGCATCCATCGCGTTGACCGCCGGCGTGCTCACCTGCGGCAGCTCTGCCTGGGTGACCAGGACCTCGTACTCGGCCGCGCCCTTCATCCCCGCGATGATGCCCAGGAGCTGGCCCGTGCCGAGGTACGGGTACGCGTCGGCCGCCTGCACCGCGGTCGTGCCGGTCGCCATCTTCACCTTGTAGCGCGCCTGGGCATACAGCAGCCAGTCGGTGTACCCCGGCGTCCCGGCCGACAGCGACACGAGGAAGCCGATGTCCGAGAGCTTCTTGATGTCCTGCATCATGGGGTGGTCGGCTGTGCTCAGCCCGAACCCGTCCCTGGGAAACGTGTTGGCGATGTTCTCGCCCATTCCCAGGATGACCGCGTCGACCCCGGCCTTGTACCCGAGGAAGACGTAGTCGACGCCGTTCTTCTTGTCCATCGCGTGCGCGGTCTCCTCGATGGCCCGACGCGCCAGGCCCGCGCCGTTGGGCCACATGCCGAGGACGATCACGCGGACGTTGCGGGCGAACGCGTGGCCGAGCATCGCCTTGAGCATCGGCAGCAGCTCGCCCTGCGATGCCGGGTCGAAGTCGACCGAAATCATCAGCGGCCGGCCGGTGTACTGGAGGCTGTCGACCTGGTCGTATACCTGGCGGACCCGCGCCGTGACGTTGCTCAGCGGCTTGACCGAGAGGCCGAGCGAGAGCACCAGGGGAACGATCAGCACGACGAGAAGTATGATGTAGACGATGCGCCGGTCGATCCGGGAAATCGCCTGCCAGAAAGTGGTTCGTTCCTTCATGCTACTTGCCTCCCCCGAGCCAGCCGCGCTCGATGCCGAGGATGATCTTCAGCGACGTGGCGATCGTCCCGAGCGCCACCCCGAACGTGATGCCGCGCTTCGCCGCCATGTTCGGCACCTCGAGCAGGTAGCGCGCCCACTTCGGGAACCCGTCCCAGATGACCGCGCCGAGCGGCACGCTTCCCAGCATCACCAGGAACGCGGCGACGAGCAGTATCGTCGCCTCCCGGTTGCGGGCGCGGAACGCGCGGTAGCTGGCGGACGCGATGTAGAACGCCAGGATGGCGAACATCGAAGCGCCCAGCGGCACCTGGATGTTGTCGTAGATGATGTTGATGAGCGCCGTCTTGTTGTCCATCATCGTCGGGCCGGCGGCCCAGCCGATGGCCGTGGTCACGACCAGTGCCACCAGCGTCACGATGGAAAAGAGCCAGCCGCTGACCTTGCGCTGGATCTTCATCATGTGATGGATGATCAGGCTGCCCGCGCCCAGGACCAGCGCGAAGCCGCTGACCAGCCGGACCCACGAGTTGACCGTCTCGAGGAAGCCGCGGGACGCCGGGTGCGGCAGGAAGAACTGGACCATCATCGCGATCCCCATCACGAGGCAGATGGTCAGTGGTATGTTGCGTCGCATCATCGCCCCCTTAAGTCCCCAGCACCCTGACCGCGAATCCGAGCCAATCAAGGCCCTTGATCGCGCTCAATAGGTTAAGCGCCGACGCGAGCCCGAGCACGACGAGGATGATGAGCTTGCCGTAGTCCTGCCCGACCAGCGAGCCCAGGAGCAGCGGCTCGCGCGACAGGTAGGCCGACGCCGCGTAGAGCTCCTCGCCGATGAGCGTGTAGTCGCAGGCGGTGATGAAGAACGGCAGCTGGTAGATGGCGTCGGTGCCGGCGATCTGGATAGCGCCGGTCGTCGACCCGGTCTCGGCGAGTATCAGCGCCTCGGCGGCGAACCAGCCGAGCATGAAAATCGTCGCCGGCTTCTCGCGCACCATCACCCCGTCGACCGCCGCGGCGTAGGCGAACTGCTCCTGCGTGACGAAGAAGATGTTGTCCGGCTTGAAGCTGTCCGGCCGCCCCATCTTCGCGTGCGCCTCTTTCACCATCTCGCGGGCGATGGTGTAGACGACCGGGTCCGAGTTCGGCACGACCAGCGTCGTGTTGTACTGGGCGGTCTTCTTGGCGATCTCGCCGAGGATGTTCATCGAAGCGATGGTCGATATCTGCGCCGCCGAGCCGATGCCCGGGATGAACACGATCGGCTTGCCCATCTCGGTGGACCGGCCGACCGATTCCTCGACCGCGTCCAGCCCGGCGATGCGCCGCACGAACAGCGCCTTGCCCCGGCGCGCGTGGTTTACGAAGTAGAGGATGATGGCGAAGAACACCACCATCGCGATGAAGACGTTGAGCAGCCGCCAGTCGACCAGCTGCGGGACCGCCTTGACCGCGGCGCTCGGCGCGCTCCAGGCCGTGTCGGCGCCGGCGAACGCGCCGACGCGGTAAGTGTATTCGATGCCCCTCGCGGCCCCCTCGTCGACTGAGCCGGTCTCGCCCGGCCCGGCGCCGCCCAGCGCCTCGGGCACGCCGCCGGCCGCGGTGCGCTCGAGCGCGTAGCCCTCTGCGCCCTCGACCGCCTGCCAGCTCAACGTGACGCTGTTGCCCTGGTCATTGGGCGTGTCGGATGCCCGCAGCCCGGCCGGCGGGGCCAGCGCCGGCAGCGCGGGCGCGGAATCTGCCGCCGGGGCCGGCACCTGGCCGACCGCGAGCAGCAGCCCGATGAGCAGTACCATCCTGCCTCCTTACTTGTCTCTGGTAACGGGTTCCACGCAATGGCAGGGCGTGGACTTGCACTTCGGGCAGCCCTGCCGGTACTTGTCGATTGCCGCCTCGAGGTCGACGCCGGTCAGCGACGCGAGGCTCGCCAGCCACGCGAACACGTCGGCGAACTCCTCCTCGAGGTTTGCCCGGTCGTCCCGGCGCACCGCGCGCGCCAGCTCGCCGGTCTCCTCGACCAGCCAGCGAAACGTGCCGTCGACGCCGCGCCGGCTGTCCTTGTCGAAATAGACCTGCCGGATGAGTTGCTGAAACTGGGCGATTGTCACTGCGTCAGTATCAGGAAAAAGTCAACCTAGTCAAGCCGGCTGCGCCGGCGCTCGAGCAGGGAAACGAACGCCTCGAGCCGGGTCACGAGCCCGGCCTCGCTGGAATGCTCGTCCAGCGACAGGGCCATGTAGGGCAGGTCCAGCTCGTCGCTCAGCCGCTGCAGCGTCGGCTGGACCACGGTGCCGGGCATGCAGCCGAACGGCCCGACGTGCACGACCCCCGCGTACCCGTCCTCGGCCGCCAGCACGAACTGGCCCACCGAGTTCTCGTCCTCGCCCCCGACGCACTGCCGCCACCAGCGCCGCGCGGCCCGGCGCGCCCGGATGACCTCGCTCTTGTTCAGGCGCAGGCCGTGGAACCCGAGCCAGCGGTGCGCGGTCAGGAACGGCTCGGCCTGAACTCCCAGCTCGCCCAGCCGCCGAACGATGTCGAAGGTGATGAAGGGCTCCAGCACGCAGTAACTTTCGCCGACGATGCGCACCCGCAGGGGCGGCGCGCCGCTTGAGCGCGGCAGGACCTCCAGCCCGGCGCACGCGGCGCGGCCGATGCGCTGCACGGCGCGAACGTTGTCGGTCCGGTCGACTGCGGCAATCGCGCGGGCGCGAATCCGGCTGCACAGCTTCCGGTCGAGAGCCGACGGCAGGACCCGGCGCCAGCAGGCATCGACCGCGTCGACCGCGCTCGACTTGTGCCAGCCCAGCCGCGCGGCCAGGGCCGAGCGCACGATTGCGCGGGCCCACGACCCGTGGCTCAGGCCCACGACCGTGTGCACCAGCTCGCCGAGCCTCTCCCGCCGCAGCAGCAGCATCCGGCAGTCGTAGCCCTCTTCCTTTAGTATCTCATATTGCAGCGGCCCGTAGTAGCCGTAGCGGCAGGACCACGACCCGCCGGTGTAGACCAGCGTGTCCGCCCCGGCCTCCAGGCAGCGCACCATGTTGCCCAGGGTTATCTTGAACGGGATGCACATCTGCTCGGGCGCCAGCCTGACCCCGGTCTGAACGGTCGAGGTGTCGGGCGGCGGCGGCACGACCGCCTCGCCCCCGAGCGTGCGGATGATGGCCCCGATCGGGATGTGTATCGAACCCATGTAGGGAAACGCTGCTTTCAAGAGCGCCGCCTCATGCGGATGACGTCGATGAAAGATTCCAGCCGGGTGGCCAGGCCGGCCTCGCCCGTGTGCTCGTCAAAGAGCAACTGCAGCACCGGGATCTCGCGGCCCGAATCGTGCACCATCAGGCGAATCAGCTCGTTGGTAACCGCAGACGTGCCGCAGGCGAAGCTCGAAACCAGCAGCAGCCCGCTGACGCTCGCGCCCTCGACCATCTGCGCTGCCGCCTCGATGAGCTGCCGCTCGAACATCCAATTGGGCATGAAGCGCGGCCGCAGCCCGCCCGGGCCCGGCCCGGCCCCCTCGGCCAGCACCGGCTCGACGCCGTGCCGGCGCAGACGCTCGACGATGTCGAAGGTCAGAAGAGAGTCGTGCAGCAGGTACTCGTGCCCGACCACGCCGATGCGAAGCGTGGCATTGGCGATGTACGATCGTCGATTGTCGATTGCCGGTCTCTCTGGTGCATTCTGCCCTCTGCATTCTGACTTCGCGTGCCTGTACGCTTCCCGCCACTTCCGCTCCAGGCCCAGTTCACGGGCGACCGCGCGGTAACTGTCGGCCTCACTCATCTCGCGCTCGTCCACGACCAGCTCGATCGTGCGCGGCAGGCCGGGCAGGAGCGCCCGCACCATATCCGGCATCGCCATCTCCTTGGGGCAACCGAAGAACAGGTCGCCGTCGATGCGGCGGCAGTCCATCCGCGGCAGGAGTATCAAGTCGACCTCGCCCGCGAGACGGACGAGATGGCCGACAAACACCTTGGTCGGCAGGCAGAGCTCGGCCGGGGCCAGCCGCGTCCCGTCAACGATGGCCTGGCGGTCGGTCGGGCTCGAGACCACGACCTCAACCCCGAGCCCTTCCAGGAACGCCTGCCATAGCCCGAGGTAACGATAGGCTTGCAGGGCGCGCGGTATGCCGATTCTCGCTGGCACGTGCCACTATAGAGCGGTGCGCAATTTGGTCAAGGCGATTGCCAGCCGACTGGAATCCGCTAATATGGGCCGTGGCCACGCGACTCTCCGGCGAGGACCGGCTCATCGCGCTCATCGAGCGCACCATCGGCCGCCGCGGCCGTGTCCCGGTCGGTATCGGCGACGACGCCTGCGTGCTCTCAGGTGGCGTCGTGCTCACGACCGACGCCTATGCCGAAGGCGTCCATTTCAGCTCCCGCTACATGACGGTGGAGGACATCGGCCGGCGCTGCGCCTGCGCCGCCCTGTCCGACGTCGTGGCGATGGCCGCCGAACCCGAGGCGGTCACCGTCGCGCTCTGCCTGCCCAGGGGAATGCCCGCAAGCGCGGTGCGCGGCCTCTACCGCGGCATCGATTGGGTCTGCGGGAAGCTCGGCGCGGAAGTTGCGGGCGGTGACATCATCGTCGGAGGCCAGCTCGTCATCGCACTCTCCGCGACCGGCCGCACGCGCCGGCCCCGGCTGCGCTCTGCCGCGCGACCCGGCGACACGTTGTATGTCACCGGCGCGCTCGGCTCGGCCGAAGCCGGCCGCCTCGTGCTGGAGCACGACCTGCCCCGGGCCGGATTCGGGGCGCTGGTCCAGCGTCATCTCTGCCCCCTGCCCCGCATCGCGGTTATGCGCCGGATCAAAGCCCGGATGCGCGCGCTCATCGACACGTCGGACGGCCTGGCCACCGACGCGCGTCACATCGCCCGGGCCAGCGGCGTCGGCATCGAGGTCGACTGCACGGCACTCCCCATGTTGCCCGAGACAATCAAGGCCTGCGCGCGGATGGGACTTGACCCGCTTCGTTTCGCATTAACCGCGGGCGAGGACTACGAACTGCTCTTCACCGCACTGCCGGGCTTGCCCGAACGCCTGTCCGGTACGGCCGTGTCAGCCATCGGCCGCGTGTTGACCGGTAACGGCGTGAAGTACCGGGTTGACGGAAGCGTGCGCCGGATGGACTTGCGCGGCTTCGACCACTTGGCTTGACAGCCCGTCTGGCCGAGTCTGAGGCCTGTGGACAAACCTGTGGATAACTCTCGTCAAGTATGCCAAACCCGCCCCGCGCCGCGACTTATGCCCCAGTATCAGGAATTCTCAACACAGATGGCGGTCGAGTCTTCGATGTCGCGGTAAAGCCATTTCTGTCAACCACTTACCGAATCATATGGATATCAATTTCAGAAGTTGACTACTACATATTGTGGTGTACCATGCCTCCAGTCTATATGAAGTGTCCCTACTGTGGAAATGACGATGACCGGGTGTTCGATTCTCGCCCGGTAAACGACGGCTCGGCAGTGCGCCGGCGCCGTGAGTGTTCCCGCTGTAACAGCCGGTTCACGACTTACGAGTACGTCGAACGGACCCCGCTGATGGTCATCAAGCGGGACGGTTCGCGCGAGCCGTACGACCGCGGTAAGTTGTTGAACGGTGTGATGTTGGCCTGCCGCAAGCGGCCGGTCAGCCGGGATTCGCTCGAGAAGCTTCTTGATCGTATCGAGACGCGGATGGGAGAGGAATACCGGCTCGAGGTCCCGACCCAGGAACTGGGCGAGATGGTGCTCGCCCAACTCAGGGAACTGGACCCGGTCGCGTACGTCCGTTTCGCGTCGGTCTACCGTAAGTTCAACAGCCCGGCGCAGTTTGCCGCCGAGCTGGAAAACCTGGAGAAGGGAGGCAGTAGTGCCGGAGCCGCGTCCTGAAACCGTAGCCGCCGATGCCGTCGCCAAGGCGTCGGCACGCCCGGCGACCTTCACCTCGGTCCGCAAACGGACCGGTGAGGTCGTCCCGTTCGATTCCGCCAAGATCGCCAGCGCGATATTCAAAGCTGCACGGTCGGTCGGCGAGGAGGACCTGAACCAGCCGGACCGGCTGGCCGAGCAGGTCGTCGCCCGGCTGCTCGAGCAGCACGGCAGCCACGTCCCGGACATCGAAGAAATCCAGGACGCGGTCGAAGAGACCCTCATCAACAGCGGCCTGGCCCGCACGGCCAAGTCCTACATCCTCTACCGCGAGCAGCGGGCCCAGGCCCGGCGCCGCGCAACCGACTCAGGGATAAAGCGCGCCCTGTCGGGCAAGACCGAGGCGACCGACTTCGCCCTGTTCGTCCGGACCTCCGACGACATGATCCTCGACTGGGACCGGAGCCGCATCGCCCGCGCCCTGGTGCGCGAGACCAACCTGTCGCAGGACATGGCCGACAAGATCGCGCTCGAGGTCGAGGAAGTCATCTTCGCGTCCAAGGTCAAGCACGTCACCTCCAGCCTCGTGCGCGAGATCGTCAACACGAAGCTCATCGAGCACGGTCTCGACGAGTACCGCAAGCGCCACGAGCGACTGGGCGTGCCGATGTACGACGTCGAGCGCATCCTGCTCTTCCGCAACAAGGAGAACGCCAACATCCCGCACAATCCCGAGGCGACGAACATGACGCTCGCCGAGTGGATCAACAAACAGTTCGCGCTCTCCTCGGTGTTCTCGCCCGACGTCGCCGACGCCCACTCCTCGGGCGACATCCACCTCCACGACCTCGGCTTCATCAACCGGCCCTACTGCTCGGGCCAGTCGCTCGAGTACGTCAAGAAGTTCGGCCTGTCCCTGCCCAACGCGCTGTCGATGGCCAAGCCGGCGCGCCACCCCGAGACGCTCCTGGCGCACATGGTCAAGTTCTCGGCCGCGCTCCAGGGCCACTTCGCCGGCGCCATCGGCTGGGACGCGGTCAACATCTTCTTTGCCCCGTTCCTCGTCGGGATGGGCGACCGCGACGTCCACCAGCTCGCCCAGATGCTCATCTACGAATACTCCCAGCAGAACGTCGCCCGCGGCGGCCAGGCGATCTTCTCCGACATCAACCTGTACTGGGAGACGCCCAAACACTTCGCCGACGTCGACGCCATCGGGCCGGGCGGCACCTACACCGGCAAGAAGTACCACGAGTACCAGCCCGAAGCCCAGCGCTTCATCCGCGCCCTGTTCGACGTCTACAAGGAAGGCGACGCGTCGGGCCGGCCGTTCTTCTTCCCCAAGCCCCTGGTCCACATGACCGAGCGGTTCTTCCAGACCCCGGGCTGGGAGGACTTCCTGAACCAGATATCCGACGTCGCCGCCGACAAAGGCAACACCTACTTCGTGTTCGACCGGGGCGACACCGCCAAGATCAGCGAGTGCTGCCGGCTGAGCTTCAAGCTCGAGCGCTCCGACCTCTGCGATGCGGCCACGCCCTGGAAGATGCGCTACTCGGCCCTGCAGAACGTCACGCTCAACCTGCCCCGCGCCGCGTACCTCGCCAACCACGACGAGGCCAGGCTGTTCGAGAACCTGCGCCGGTCGATGGAAATCGCGGTCCGCGCCCACATCGAGAAGCGGGCGTTCCTCGAAAAACTGCTCTCGCTCAAGGGCGACGGCCCGCTCGCGCTACTGACCATGGAGCGCGACGGCGAGCCCTACCTGCGGATGCACCGGGCGACCTTCCTCGTCGGCGTGCTCGGCCTCAACGAACTGGTCCAGTACCACCTCGGCAAGGAACTGCACGAGGACGAGGCCGCGTTCCGGTTCGGGCTCAGGGTGCTGGCGTTCCTCAACATCGAGTGCCGCCGGCTGTCGGCCGAGCACAAGATGCACCTCGTGCTCGAGCAGACCCCGGCCGAGTCGACCGCCTACCGGCTGGCCAAGCTCGACCTGGAGTACTACCCCGAGCAGGCGCGCCAGACGGTCAAAGGCTCCATCGCCGACAACTCGGCCTACTACACCAACTCGACGTACCTCAACGTCGCGCACCAGATCAGCCCGATCGAACGCGTCTACCAGGAAGGCAAGTTCCACGACATGATCGAGGCCGGCGCCCTCACCCACGTCTGGCTGGCCGACTCCCGGCCATCGGCCGAGGCGGTGTCCGACTTCGTGGTCAAGACCTTCCGCAACACGCGCAACGCCCAGATCGCCTTCTCGCCCGAGTTCACCTCCTGCGGCCACTGCTTCAAGACCACGCGCGGCCTGCACACGACCTGCCCCTACTGCTCCTCGGCCGAGGTCGACTACATCACCCGGGTAACCGGCTACTTCTCGCGCGTTTCCGGCTGGAACGCCGGCAAGCGCGCCGAACTGCTGGACCGGCACAAGCCCGGCATCGGCCGCGACGCCTAAGTAGTTGCGCCTGGCGGTCCTGGTCAAGCCCGGCGCGAAACAGGAAAAAGCGACCCGTCAGCCTGACGGGTCGCTTCTCGTCTGGGTGAAAGAGCGGGCGAAAGAGGGCGAGGCCAACGCCGCGGTCTGCCGCGTCGTGGCGGAATTGTACGGTGTGCCGAAATCGGCGGTGAAGCTGGTCGCCGGCGCGCGCGGCCGGCGCAAGCTGCTCGAACTGCCCGGCTAGAGCGACTCAGTCAGCAGCTTGAAATCGGTCGGCTGCAACAGGTAGTCGGTCTTCACGTCAATCGCCAGCTCGTAGCGCCGGGCGAACTCGCTCAGGCGCTCGTACCACTCGGTGGTCAAAAAATCGGTCATCGGCGGCGCGGCGAGGATGCGCAGGCGCCGGCCCCGCAGCTTGGCCAGCCGGGTGAGTATCTGCCGCTCGATCTTCATCGCCACCTCGGAGCGCGACCGCACGCGGCCCGTGCCCTTGCAGGTCGGGCAGGTTTCGTGCATCGCGTACATCATCCCCGGCCGGGTCCGCTCGCGCGTCATCTCCAGCAGGCCGAACCGGCTCATCTTCGAGTAGTCGGCCTTGGCCCGGTCGTTGGAGAGGTGCAGCTTCAGCTCGGCGATGGTCTGCTCGGTATTCTTCAGATCCTCCATGTCGATGAAGTCGATGATGAGCAGCCCGGCGAGGTCGCGCAGGCGTATCTGGCGGGCGATTTCGGCCGCGGCCTCGAGGTTGGTCTGAAGTATCAGCCGCTCCGGGTCGTCTTCCTTGGCCGACCGGCCGGTGTTCACGTCGATGGCGACCATCGCCTCGGTCTGGTCGATGGTGATGAACCCGCCCGACTTCAGCCAGATGCGCTTCTGGAACACCCGCTCCAGCTCGGCCTCGACGCCGGTCTGCTCCAGCAGCGCGACGTCGCCCTTGTACAGCTCGACCCGGCGCTTTATCGACGGCGCGACACGGCCGAGGTAGTCGGTGATTTCGCGGTAGGCCTCCTCGCGGTCCACGATCATCTTGTCGACCTCGGCCCCGAACTGGTCGCGCACCAGCTTCACGCCGATGGACGGCTCCTCGTAGACCACGGCCGGCGGCTTGGCCGTCTCGGCCCGGTCCCGGGTCTCGTTCCATATCTGCTCCAGACCCTCGTACTCGGCGCGCAGGTCCTCGGGCCGCGCCTCCTCAGCCAGCGTCCGGATGATGAGCCCGGCGTGGGCCGACTTGTAGCGGCGCACCGCTTCGCGCAGCCGCGAACGCACGCGCCGGTCCCGGATGCGGCGCGAGATGCCGACCCGCTGGCCGTTGGGGAAATACACCAGGTACCGGCCCGGTATCGACGCGTAGGACGTCAGCCGCGCGCCCTTCTCCGCGAACGGGTCCTTCACCACCTGCACGAGGATGTCCTCGCCCTCGTCGATGGTGATGGTCCGCGGCTCGGACTTGCCCTTCGCGCCCTTGTCCTCCTCGTCGTCGTCCAGCGCGTCGAACTCGGGTATCTCGACCAGGGGCAGAAACCCGTTCTTGCGCAGGCCGATGTTCACGAACGCGCCGCGCAGCCCCTTTACCACGTTCTCGACCCGGCCCTTGAATATCCGACCGGTCAGGATCTGGGTTTCCTCGCGCTCGATGTAGAACTCGACCAGCCGGTCGTTCTCGATGATCGCGACGCGTGTCTCCCACTCGTTCGCGCTCAGCACGATCTTGGTCTTTACCTTCATCAATCAATCCTCCAGCGGCGTGCGCAGACGACTGTCTGCGGCCGCAAAACATTCCTGTCGCCTGACGTGCAGGCACCGCGCCTCTGAGTCACTCAGGCCGAAAAGCCCGGCCAGCGTATCGAACAGCTTCACGCCCGGCTCGATGGCCAGGTCCAGGTGCAGCATTCCCGACTCGGCGATCTTAATTTCCTTGACCCCGTTCAGCTTCCCCGCGCGCTCCACCAGCTCGCCGGGGTCGGGCGAGTTGGGCGGCGGCGCTACCTCGTACCGGCCCAGGTTGATGATGCTGCCCAGCGACTTCACCTCGCGCCCGACGGCGCGCGCCGCGACCACGCGCAGCCCGCGGGGCAAAAACGCCCCGAGGTCACGCACGATGTTGCCGGTGTAGTGGTAGCTCGTGAACACGTCGACGTACTCGGCGTCCGAGGTCACGCCCACGGGCAGGGGCGGGCCGAACGACAGCATCGGCTTGGGGGCGTAACCCTTGGTGTAGGCCACGGGCAGCTCGCTGCGGCGCAGCGACCGGTACAGCGCCCGCACCCGGTCCAGGTGCGCGGCGAACCGGTACGCCTCGCCTACCGCGTACTTCAGGCGGAACCGCGTCCGTAGCTCGGGCAGGGCCGCGGCCCCGCGCGCCCGGCGGGCATAGGCCCCGGTCGGCCCGGCCTCGCCGGCCGCGGGCCGCGGCGGCAGCTCACCGTCCGGGCAGGCGCCGCAGCCGGTGCAGCCCGCAGTCGAGCAGTCCGGCGTCGGCGTGCCGGTCAGCGACCGCTCGAACTCGCGCTCGAGGAACTCACGGCTCACGCCGACGTCGATCAAGTCCCAGGGCAGGGCCGCGCCGACCGGCTTTG
>JAWOHG010000315.1:0-6238 GCA_046485245.1 bacterium | reverse complement strand
AGCTGGTCGAGATAGTGGAACTGCGCGGCCACCCGTTCTTCGTCGCCTGCCAGTTCCACCCCGAGTTCAAGTCCCGGCCCCTGCGGCCCCACCCGCTGTTTGCCGGGTTCATCAAGGCGGCCTGTGATTACAGCCGCGGCACTGCTCGTACTGGCAAGGGCCCTGCCGCCTGAGGCGGCGGTCGGCCTCTGCCGCTGCCTGGTCCTGGCCTACCTGTTGCTGCGGCCGGACTACCGGGCCGAGTGCGGCCGCAATTACCGTCTGGTAACCGGGCGACGGCCCGGCCTTTTCTGGATACGCAACGCGTGGACCGTGGGCCGCAACCTCGCCTTGATGGCGCGGCTGGGCACCCGCTCGGCCGAGACAATGGTTGACAGGGCAACGGTTTCCTCTCAGAATCAGGCGGTTACGCCGCTGGAACAGAACTTGCATACGACGATGGCCACCTATCACTTCGGGCTCTGGGAGCTCCTGCCCGGCTGGTTCGCGCGGGCAGGCCGGCCCGTACAGCTCGTCGTGGGCAGGCAGCGCGGCGCGGCGTTTGCCGGCCTGCTGGCTCGGCTGCGCGGCCGGGCCGGGGTCGCGGTTGAGCCGGGCCTGCGCGCGGCGCGGACGCGGCGGGAGGGGCCGGGCATCACCGGCTTCATGCTCGACAACACGAGCCAGGGCGGAGAGGCCTGGGCCGCGGTCGGCGGGCTGCGCCTGCGGATGCCGGCGCTGGCGTTCCGGTTCGGGCAGGGAATCCTGCAGACGGCGTTCGCGCGGCTGGACCGGGGCCGGTTGCACATCGACGTCTACCGGGCCGGGAACGAGAACGAGGCGGCCGCGGCGCTGCTCGAGCAGGTGCGCGCCCATCCCGAGGAGTGGGTGTTTTGGGCGAAGGACGGAGCGGTGCAGGAGATTGCAGATTGAGGGCGAATGTCGAGTGACGAATGTCGATTGACGATTGCCCTGCGGCTGGCGCTGCTGGCGTGCATGGTAGTGCTGTTGCCCGGCTGCCCGGAGAAGGACGTTGAGTACGCCGCGGTGCGATTGCCCGACCAGGTCGCCGAGGACTTCCGCCTCGACGAGACCTCGAGCGGCGCGCGGCTGTTCACGCTGGAGTCCGAGCGGGCCGAGGTGTACGAGGATTCGCAGGTCGTGCAGGTGACCGGCGTCAAGGTGACGTTCTACGACAACGCGGGCGGGGTTCACTCGGTGCTGACCGCCGAGACCGGCACCATCCAGCGGCTGACCGAGGACCTGGTGGCGCGCGGAAGCGTGGTCGTGCGGACGGCCGACAGCACCGTGCTGCGGACCGATTCGCTGGTCTGGAGCAACGGCGCCCGCCGGGTCCACACCGACGCGCCGGTGGCAATCGCCACGCCCAAGGGCGAGGTCAGCGGCGTGGGCCTTGAGTCGGATGCGGGGCTGCAGCGCATCGACATGAAGAGCGAGGTGCGGGGCACGTCGCAGTACGAGTTCGAGAGCGGCAAATGAAGGCTGTCTTCGCGTTGTCGCTGTTGGCCGCGCTGGCCGCCGCGGGGCACGCGGCCGACCTCTACGCGAAGAAGATGGCGATTGTCCGCACGCCCGAGGGCGAGGTGACGCTGTTCGAGGACTCGGTCGTCATCACCGACGGCGACACGCGCATCGACGCGCGGATGGCGCGCCTGAACGACCGGACGGGCCAGGCATTGGTCAGCGGCGCGGTGCGCATCCAGAGCCCGGACGCGCTGGTGTGGGCCGATTCGGCGCTGTACCACCTCAACGAGCGCCGGGCCGAGTTGTTCGGCGCGGTACGGGTCAAACGCGAGTCGCTGGACATCACCGCGCCGTGGCTTGAGTACAAGACCGGGGAGCAGAAGGTATGGGCCGACCAGGGCCTGGTGCTGACCGACGAGGGCCGCGATTTCCGCTTGAGCGGCGAGCGCGGCACCTACGACATGGCCAACGACGTCGGCCTGGTCGACGTCGCGCCGGTGCTGTCGTGGCAGCGGGGCGAGGACTCGGCCCGCGTGACGAGCCGGCGGATGCTCTGGGAGGAGAAGGAGTCGCGGGCCGTGGCCCAGGGCCGGGTGACGATGACCTCGGGCGACGCGGTGCTGCTGTGCGACACCGCGGTGTTCTTCTCGGGACCGGATTCCGGCATCGCGTGGGGCAGCCCGAAAATGCGGGACCGGCAGAGTGAGGCGAGCGGCGACACGATGACTTTTCACGTGCGCGAGGGTTCGCTCGAACGCGTGAACGTCCGCGGCAACGCGGCGGGCGAGTACCGCACCGACGGCGGCGAGCGCATCGTCGTCGCGGGCGCGTTCATCGGCCTGGGGCTGGCCGGCGGCGAGGTCGACCGGGTCGAGGTCGAAGGGATGACCTCGGGCCAGCTCATCAGGCAGGGCGGGGGGGAGGAGAAGCCCGCAGCTCGAATGACGAATGACGAGACCGAGAGCGGAGAAGAAATCCGAAACCCGAATGACGAGACCCCGGGCGGAGGAGAAACTCGAAGTCCGAATGACGAATGACGAAGTGACGGATAGCGGCGGTGCAGTGAAGCTGGCGGCCGAAGGGCTGGTCAAGCGTTACGGCGGCCGGCGCGTGGTCGACGGCGTGACCCTGGAACTGAACCGGGGCGAAATCGTCGGCCTGCTGGGACCGAACGGCGCGGGCAAGACCACCACGTTCCACATGATCACCGGCTTCATCCGGCCCGAGGAGGGTTGCATCAGGCTGGGCGAGACCGACATCACGCACCAGCCGGTGTACCGGCGCGCGCGCGAGGGCCTGGGCTACCTGTCGCAGGAGCCGTCGATATTCCGCAAGCTGTCGGTCGAGAGCAACGTGCTGGCGATACTGGAGATGCTGGGTTACCCTAAGGACAAGCGCGCCGCACGGGTGACCGAGCTGTTGGACAAGTTCAACGTCGGGCACCTGCGCAAGCAGCAGGGCGTGACCCTGTCGGGCGGCGAGCGGCGGCGGGTGGAGATGGCGCGGGCGCTGGCGTCGGCGCCGGCGTTCCTGCTGCTGGACGAGCCGTTCACCGGCATCGACCCGATAGTCCGGGCGGAAATCCAGGACATCATCCGGCGTCTGAAGAGCGAGGGCCTGGGCATCCTCATCACCGACCACAACGTGCGCGAGACGCTGGAGATAACCGACCGGGCCTACATCATGTACGATGCCAAGGTGCTGCTGGCGGGCACGTCCGATGACCTCGTGCACGACGAGACCGCGCGGGCGGTCTACCTCGGGGAGCGGTTCAGAATATGAGAATGGGCCTGGAGCAGCGGCTCACGCAGGAACTGCGGCTGACCCCGCAGCTCATCATGAACATGCAGCTGCTCCAGTTGTCCAGCCTCGACCTCGAGGGGCTGGTGCGGCAGGAACTTGAGGAAAACCCGGCGCTGGAGCAGTCGGCCGACGCGGCCGAGGGCGCCGACGCCGCGGGGCTGCAGGGGCTGGGCGAATCGCTCGTCGACGCGGCGGGACCGGTGCAGGCCGACGTGGCGCAGGAGACCAGCGGCGGCGCGGTCGAAGCGAACGCGCTGAAGTCGGACTTCGATTACACCGTCGCCGACCTGATGCCCAACGACGACTACCGGCCGGCGACGGGCGTCTCGAACGAGGACGACGAGGGCGCCGGGGCGGACTTGAGCCCGGCGCCGGAGCGGAACTTGGTGGATACGCTGATGCCGCGGCTGCGCGACAGCCTGAACGAGGAGGACGCGGCCCTGGCCCGGTACGTCATCGAGTCGCTCGACGAGGACGGTTTCCTGACGATGACCGACGAGGAGGTCGCGACGGCCCGGTGCGCCGACGTGGGCCGGGTGCGGTCCATCGTCTACGCCCTCCAGCGGCTGGAGCCGGGCGGCCTGGCCTGCCGCGACACGCGGGAGTCGCTCGACGTCCAGCTCGAACTCGCCGGGTACGAGCCGATGAGCCTGGAGCGGCGGCTGGTCGGCGATCTCTGGGAGCTGCTCAAGCACAAACAGCTCGCCCGCATCGCGCGGCTGTGCTCGGTCACCGAGGAGGACATCCACGCGGCGTTCCGCACGCTCGGGGCGCTGGAGACGCGGCCGGCGCGGCAGTTCTCCGCGGAACAGGCAAGCTACGTGGCGCCGGACTACTCGATCGAGTGGCGCGGCGAGGAGCTCGTCGGCGTGCCGACCGACGAGAGTTTTCCGCGACTGCGCCTGTCCCAGCGCTACGTCGACATCCTGCGCAACCCGGCCGGCTTCACCAGGGAGCAGGTCGCGTTCGCGCGCGAGAAGTTCAACCGGGCCCTGATGTTCCTGCGTGCGATCGAGTCGCGGCGCCGGACCCTGCGCAAGCTGACCGAGCTCATCATCGAGCGCCAGCGCGACTTCTTCGAGCGGGGAAGCGAGCACATGAAGCCGGCGACCCTGCGCGACGCGGCCGGTTACCTCGGCGTGCACGCCTCGACGGTGTCGCGCGCCATCGCCGGCAAGTACCTCGAAACGACCTTCGGCATCTTCCCGTACAAGCATTTCTTCACGGTCGGCTCGGGCAACAAGGCGCGCACGAGCATCAAGGAGAAGATCGCCCAGATCATCGAGCGCGAGAGCAAGACGTCGCCTCTGAGCGACGACGACATCGTCGGGCGGCTGAAGATGGACGGGGTGAGCATCTCGCGGCGGACCGTGGCCAAGTACCGCGACGAGCTGGGCATCCCGGGCCGCAACGAGCGGCGGGGGTTCTAGGGCGATGCACACGGTCGTCGGCACCGCCGGCCACATCGACCACGGCAAGAGCGCGCTGGTCAAGGCGCTGACCGGGACCGACCCGGACCGCCTGAAAGAGGAGAAGGAGCGGGGGATGACGACCGACCTCGGCTTCGCCTTCCTCGGCGACCGGATAACGATTATCGACGTGCCCGGCCACGAGCGTTTCGTCCGCCACATGCTGGCCGGCGCGAGCACCATCGACATGGTGCTGCTGGTCGTCGCGGCGGACGACGGCGTGATGCCGCAGACGCGCGAGCACTTCGAGATCTGCCGGCTGATGGGCATCCGCAAGGGCATCGTGGTCGTAAACAAGGCCGACCTCGTGGACGAGGAATGGCTGGAAATGGTGAAGCTGGACGCGGTCGAGATGGTCAAGGGCAGTTTCCTCGAGGGCGCGCCGGTCGCGGCGGTCTCGGCCGTCACCGGGCAGGGCATCGCCGAGCTGCGCGCGCTGGTCGAGGCCGCGGCAGGTGACCTGCCGCCCAAGACCGACCGCGGCGTGTTCCGCCTGCCGGTGGACCGCAGCTTCACCATCAAGGGTTTCGGCACGGTCGCGGCCGGCACGGTGCTGTCCGGCGCGGCCCGGGTCGGGGACAAGCTCGAGCTGCTGCCGCAGCGGGTCGAGGTCCGCGTGCGCGGCATCCAGGAGCACAACCGTCAGCTGGAGTCGGTGACGATGGGCGAACGGGCAGCGCTCAACCTGCAGGGCATCGAGCGTGAGACGGTCGTGCGCGGCAACGTGCTGGCCACGCCCGGCTACTTCGCGCCGACCGAGTTCCTCAACGCGACGCTGTACCTCCTGAAGTCGGTCGACCGGCCCCTGCGCAACATGACCCGTCTGCGCCTGCACATCGGCACGGCCGAGGCGATGTGCCGCGTGATGCTGTTGGACTGCAAGGAGCTGGCGCCGGGCGGCGAGGCGCTGGTCCAGTACCGGCTCGAGGAGCCGGTCGTCTGCGACTGGAACGACCATTACGTGGTCCGGTTCTACTCGCCCCAGCAGACCATCGGCGGCGGGCTGGTGCTCGAGTCCAACCCCGGGCGCGAGCGCCGGTTCGACGAGGTTGCGCTCGGGCGCCTGCGGGCGTTGAAGCGGGGCGAGGCGGGCAGCGTGCTCGAGCAGTACTTGCTCAAGCACCGGTTCGACATCCGCACGCTCGCGGCCGCATCCCGCGACCTGGCGCTGTCCGATGCGGACGCGGCGCGGATGCTCGAGGTGCTGGTGCGCACCGGCCGGTGCCGCGTGATTGCGGTCGAGGGCAAGGAGTACCTGGTCGCGGAGAGCGTGCTGACCGAGGCGCGGCAGGCCGTGCTCGACGCGCTGGTGAAGTTCCACAAGGACAACCCGTTCCGGCTGGGCCTGAAGCGGCCCGAGCTGCGCGCCAAGGCGGCGAGCGGGTTCTCCGCCCCGCTGTACGAGGCGGTGCTGGTCGGGCTGGTCGCGGTGGCCGAGGTCGTGGTCGAGGACGACCGCGTGCGCCTGTCCGGGCACGAACTCAAGCTGTCGCCGGCCGAGA
>JAWOHG010000082.1:0-6341 GCA_046485245.1 bacterium | reverse complement strand
GCCCGTGTTCGTCGGGCTGCAGCAGGTCGAGGTGGCGGTCTGACCAAGTTGCCGGTCACGGATTTCCGGACTATTGACCGGGTGCTCAAGCGGCTCGGATTCGAGCCGGTCAGGCAGAAGGGCAGTCACGTGTTCTACCGTCACCACGACGGCCGCACTACAACCGTGCCGAATCACCCGGGCCGCGATATCGCGCGGCCGCTTCTGCGCGAGATACTGCGCGAGATTGAGCTAACGCCTGAGCAACTGGAGCAGGAACTGGGCAAGTAAGCTGGGCCCCTGCGGGGGTATCATTCAAACGGCGGCGGGTGAGAGCCCGCCGCCGCGATGTTACAGCCAGTTCTATTGGGCGATGATGACCCGGCTCACAGCCGCAGCTTCATGCGACACGCCTGACGCCTGACGCACGAAGTAGACGCCGGGAGCAAGGCGGGAGACGTCGTTGGGGCCGACTCGGAGGTCGAGCACCTGGCGGCCAGTTGCGTCGAGGAGTACGCTGGACGCTTCACGCCCGACGCTGGACGCCGGAAGGCGAAGTACCGAGAGGACGACCGTTGCGTGGAGCGTGTTGCGTGAGGCGTTGGGCGTCGGCTTCTGCGCGACCGCCGTGGTCGGGCTGCCGCGGAAGCCGATGGCGTCGACAGTGCAGGAGCCGGACGAGACCAGCCGGACGTAGCGGCAGGAGTCGAGCGCGGGCGTGGCGAGGTCGAAGTTCGCATTGCCCGAGCCGGGGCCGAGCGAGTACCACGGGCCGCGGAAGTCGTTGCCGGCGTAGAGGGTGTAGGTGCCGGTTGCGTAGACGCTGATGTCGGGTCCGGTGTTGCGGCAGCGGACCGTCGGGTCGAGGTCGAGGACGAGTTCCGAGGGGCTCGGGCCGACCGTGTAGAAGCTGCCGTCGGGCGCGCCGAGGGCGCGGGTAGTCCAATCCGAGTAGATGTGGGCGTTGTCGTCGCGGCGGACCGTGGCGACTTTCTGGGCCCAGTTTAGGCTGTCGAACCCGATGTACTGCAGGGGCACGGCGAGGTTGATGCCGGTGTCGGGCACGACGAGCTGGCTGATTGTCCGCGCGGCGTAGCCGTTGGCGTGGACGCGGATGGTGTAGGTGCCGGGCGCGACCATCTTGTGGAATCCGCCGTTGCCGGCGTTGGCGAACGTGGTCCAACGGTAGGGGTTGGTGAAGTCGATGCGGGCGAAGAGCGGTGCGCCGGTGGCCGAGTCGGTGACGATGCCGCTGATGCCCTGGCCGGCGAGGGTGAAGATGCCGAACATCGCGCGGCGGTTGGCCTCGCAGATGGAGTCGATGCGCGGGCGGGTGGAGGGCAGGGCGGTCTCGATGGTGACCGACTGGCAGCCGTACACGCCGAACATGTAGTCCTGGCAGGAGCCGTGGACCTCGTACCATCTGTAACCGTTGATGGTGTCGAGTTGGGTCGTCCTTGAGCCGTAGGTGGACTCGGCGTACTGCACCGCCAGCTTGACTATCCAGGTCGAGTCGGGCGGGAGAGCCTCGTGGTTGTCCCAGAGGTAATTGACGTAGGCCGCGGTGGTGTGGAACTCGTACTCCGAGGTGGGGTACTCGCGCTCGGACAACGCGCGCAGGGCCCGGGGCTCGGGCTGGGAGAAGTTGCGGCTGGTGAGTTCCCACTCGTAGCCGTAGTCGCGGTTGATGTCGACGCCGTTGGCGTTGGTGCGGGCGTTGGCGATGTGGCCGTCGGGGTTGAGAATCGGCACGATCCAGAACCGGCGCGTGTCGACCAGCGCGCGGACCTGGGAGTTCGTCGCGTAGTTGTCGCAGAGGTACTGGGCGAAGGAGAGGCAGATTTCCGTGCTCATCTTTTCGTTACCGTGGTGGGCGCCGATGGCGCGGCAGACCGGCGCGGCCGCGGGCGCGTTGCTGACGAGGATGGCGGGGATGGCGTTGTTGCCGGCCGACAAGCCCAGCGTTTCGACGTGGGTGATTGCCGGGTAGGCGGCGCGCAGGGCCGCGAGGATGGAGCAGGCCTGCGCGTAGGTGTTGTAGGTGACGAAGTCGACCTTCGTGTAGTCCTCGACCAGCACCGTGACCTTGTAGCCGGCGTTGCGCAGGGTGGCAATCAGGTCGTCGTCGGCATAGGCGTCGACGAACCGTTCCTGCGCGTCGATGAGGGCAAGGTCGTACTCGCGGGCGAGCGAGTAGACCGCGTCGTGGTTCGGGACGTCGATGCGCACGACGCGTTCGACCGGCAGGTTGGCGGGCGCAGCGGAAACGAGCATCAGCACGGCAAGCAAGGCGTTCAAGTATTCTCCTCTGGTTGGGAAACCATTGTAGCGCGCTGGTCCCGAGCGCACAAGCCGGGCCGAAAAGCGCCGGACCGGGCAGATGCCCGGTCCGGCAGTTCTTGAGGCGGTCGGCCTAGTCGATCTTGACCAGCTTCTCGGTCGCGAGGAAGCCGTCGGCGGCGAGGCGGCAGTAGTAGATGCCGCGGCTGACCAGCCGACCGGAACCGTCGCGGCCGTCCCAGCGGGCGGCATGCCAGCCGGGGTTGCGAGCGCCGGACTCGAGCGTGCGCACGAGCGCGCCGGACGCGCTGTACACCGCGAGCTCGACCCGGGCCGCGCGCGGCAGGGCAAAGCGCAGGCCGAGGCTGCGGTTGAACGGGTTCGGGCGCGCGCCTTCGAGCGCGAACGCGGCGGGCAGGCCGAGGATTTCCTCGACGCCGGTGAGGGGCCGGACAAAGACCCGGCCGTCGTAGCAGTTGTTCGAGGGGTTCTCGTCCGAAGCCAGCGCGGTGGTGCAGCGCGTCTGGAGCAGGCCGAGCGAGTCGGCGTGCCACTGGTCGAACTCGACGGTGTCGACCGCGCCGGCCGCGAGGCTGAGGGTGCGGTTGACCGCGTAGACGTTGCTGACCGTGAACCAGACGTCGAAGTTCTCGCGCTCGGTGCCGAAGTTCTGCACCACGGCGCGCGGCGCAAGGCTGTCGCCGTAATCGACCGTGTCGGTCGGGGCGAGGATGGCGGTCACGCCGACGTCGTGGGTGAAGCTGACCCCGGCGATGTCGCCGGTCACCGCCCAGGCGAAGCGCTGGTCAGCGGCGGTGGCGACGTTGGCGCCGTACACGCGCAGGGTCCACAGCCCGGTGTCGGGCGCGTTGACCCGGACGCATTCCTCGACGTTGACCGAGTCGCGCAGGGCCGGGTTGGGCGTGGACTGGCCCGATGCGTACTGGTTGCCCCAGTACTGGACCCCGGTCGGCGAGACGAGCTGAAGGTTGAGGTTGTTGATGAGCGTGCGGGTGGCCGAGGGCGCGGCGGCGGTGTCGGTCCAGGCGAGGGAGACGCGCAGGGGGATGGCGGAGTTCACGCGGAACTGCTGCTCTTTCATCTCGCCTGTGGCGATGCCCAGGGTGTCGTCGACCAGCATCAGCCTGCGCAGGTCGCCGGCGAAGTAGAGCACCGAGTCGGCGTCGACGCGGCCCCAGCCGATGTTGTTGTCGGGCACGGTGTAGGAACCGACGTTGGGGTCGCCGGAGACCATCGCCATCGAGCGCAGCAGGGCCGAGGAGATGTAGGCGATGCGGTTCGCCGGCTCGGGCGTGCCGGTCGGGTAGTAGCCTTCCTGCAGGTAGCAGCGCATCAGGCCGACCGTGCCGTTGGCGGCCGGGGTGGCCATCGATGTGCCGGACATCGACTGGTAGGTGTTGGTGCCGGTCGAACGCGCGGACCAGAGCAGGTCGCCGGGCGCGACGATGTTGGGCTTGATGCGGCCGTCCTGGGTCGGGCCGCGCGAGGAGAACGAGGCGATGGCGTTGGAGAGCGTTCCGTTCTGGGTCGCGCCGACGGTGAGCACGTTCTTGGCGATGCCGGGGTTGCGCAGGCGGCGGGTCGAGGACTCGTTGCCCGCGGCCATCAGGCAGAGCCAGTCGGGGTGGGCCCAGCAGTAGGCGTCGGTCGAGGCGTCCTGCAGGAGGTAAGTGCCCTGCGAGTTGGACCAGCCCCACGAGCCGGAGTGCTGCTTGATGGGCCGCAGCGAGTCGGGCAGGCCGCGGCCGAGGTAGGTAGTGTCCCACATCGGGGTGTGGTCGGTCGGCACGAGGAACGAGGTGCCGCTGGTGATGTCGACGAAGTAGAGCCGGCCGTCCTTGGACACGCCGTCGTAGTAACTCGTGCCGCCGGTGACCGAGTCGTTGCCAGCGATGGTGCCGTTGACGTGGGAGCCGTGGTACTGGCCTTCGCTCGCGTCGGCGGCGCCGTACTTCTTGTAGGCGACGACCTTGCGGTGCTCGGGCCAGATGCCGGGAGCGGTGACCGAAAGGGCCGGGTCGCGAAACATGTCGTGGCCGATGTTCAGCCCGGTGTCGGTGATGGACATTATCACGCGCTGGCCGCGCACGCCGTTGCGCCAGGCCGGCCGGGCCGCGAGGCTGGTGTCGGGCGGCGCGCTGGCGAGCCGGCCGCTCTGCATCACCCACTGGGTGGCGTTGTTGGTAAACGAACCCTCGGTGTATTCCTGCATCCAGAAGGTCTCCTGCATCCGGGCAAGGGCCGGGATGTCGGCACCGTCGAGGGTGGCGGTGACGGTCGTGCCGAAACTCGAGGTCATCGCGTCGCGGATGATGCCGCCGCGCGATTCGATGGCGTCCGTGACCGTGGCGGCGTCCGCGCCGCGCGAGAGCAGGATGACCACCGTGCGCTCGCCGGATGCGTCGAGCAGGCCGGACTCGATCTTGTACGCGGGCTGGAACAGCCCGGTCCACTTGACCATCGGCAGGGTGGCCACGGCCGCGCGGGCCTCCGGCGTGAGCCGGACCAGCAGGGCATTGGCCGGCAGGGCGCCGATGAGTTCGGCACCGGCGCGCTCGAGAGCGTCGCGCCACTGGCCCAGCATCGGGCCGGTGAACTGGACGATGTGCAAGGCGGACCCGGCCGGCGGCTCGATGCTCAGGCCGGTCGGCAGGGCCGGCTCGCCGGCGCGGGTGTCGATGACGATGCCGTTGGCGAGTTCGATGATGTCAGGGCTGCCGGCGTCGGGCGAGAAGCCGCGGGCCGGACCCATGTCGTAATGCGACCGGGGCGCGCCGAAGGCGGCGCCGGCCAGCAGGGCGGACAGGACTACAGTCAGGACTGCTTTCACTCAGGCCTCCAAGTTTAGAAGAGAGTCGAAAAACCGCGAGCGGCCGCTTCTCGCGGCCAACTCTGTTTCCTGGTCAACACAACGTTTAGACCCACGGGTGGGGTCAAAGCTTCCGATTTATTATCGCCGGGCAGTTGACAGCTGTCAAAGGCGGCCGATATTGTCTTGTGGCACGACAGGAGGATCTGTGGCTAAACCTCTGAGAATAGGCGTCTTAATGCTGGGCGTCACGGTTGTGGCGCGGGCCGAGAGGACCGTGTTTGTCGGCTCGCCCGAGTACACCGTCACAGTCGGGTTCAGCTACACGCGGCAGGTTGACCCGCTGGGCGAGCAGGGCGGGTTTTCCAGTTACACCTCGACCGGAGAGTTCAGGGAAGTGCGGTTCGGGCCGTCGCCGGCGCAGGGTTTCGAGGCGTGGTTCCAGAAGCAGGTGTATGTCCCGGCCGGGTCGGCGCATCGCTCTGTGGCTTCCATCCCTTCGATGCAGTTGCAGGGCGAGGGCACCATCGGTCCGTTCAAGATCGCGCCGGCGTGGGAAGACCCGAATGAGCCGATCCAGCCCAGGATAACCGCCGGCCCGCGGCCGTTTGAGCCCAACCTGAACGTTATCACCTTCGACATGGCGAACGAGGAGGATGGTGGCGGGTGCGTTCCGCATCCAAACGCTCGGTGAAGTAGGCCAGGACATCATCACCAAAGGGCTTCGTCACACCCAGGGCCCGGGGACACTCCCGGGCCAGCATCTCCACCCCCCGGAAGGAAGCCACCCGTAGGAGCTTGCCCAGGATCAGCGCCCACACCAGCGAGCCCGCCGCAATCTGGGGGAAGCATCGCCCGTCGCCCGGCTCCCGGAGATAGCCCTCCAGCCCCAGCTGCTGGCTGAGGTACTCCCGAAGCCGACGAGGGGTCGGCCCCTTCACGGCTTACGTCTTCTTCTTGCGCTTCTTCGCACGCTGTTGGCGCTCCAGGACGAGAAGCTCGGCGTTGGCCACGAGAATCCCGTTCACCGCCTCCCGGAAGCTCCGCCCCGCCTCCACCCGTCGGGCCACATCCTCGGCCCACTCCGCCGGGATGCGCTCCACCCTCTTCTTGCCCTCCACCATAAAGGTGAGCTGCCACCCCTCATGGCCCGGGCCCTCGGCGCAGTGGCACGTGGGCTTGCCACACCGGGTGCGGGTCAGAGCCAACGACCCCGGCAACGCGTTCTCCGGCAGCTTCAAGGCCCTGAGCA
>JAWOHG010000163.1:0-8827 GCA_046485245.1 bacterium | reverse complement strand
TCGCGCGCGCGGTGTGCGACTCCTACGGCCTGTCGGGCCGCCTGACCGCGCTCATCAACAGCCAGGAACTGACGCTCATCCCGATGGTCAACCCGGACGGCGCGGTCGCCAACGTCCGCACCAACGCCAACGGGGTCGACCTCAACCGCGACTTCGGGTACATGTGGGACGCCTGGGGCGGAAGCCCCGACTGGTGCTCGCAACCCGAGACCCGCGCCCTGCGCGACGACTGCGCGCGGCAGGACTACTGCCTGTCCCTGTCGTACCACTCCGGCGCGGTCTGCATCATCTACCCGTGGATGTACACGCCGGTGCCGACCGCCGACGACCGGCTGTACAAGCGGCTGGTCTGGGCCTACCATTCCGCGACCGGCTACGACACCATCCGCAGCTATCGCTGGTACCAGACCCGCGGCCAGTCGATGGACGACCGCTACGGCCTCGACGGCACCATCGAGATAACTGCCGAACTGCACGAGTTCAACCCGCCACCCGAGAGCATCAACCACCGCTGCCGCGCCAACTACGAGGCCACGCTGTACTTCCTCGAGAAGGCCGCGACCGGCATCCACGGCCGTGTGCTCGATGCCGTGACCGGCGAGCCGCTCCACGCGCTGGTGCGCCTCGGCCCGCTCTGGGGCGGCCGGGACTGGTTCGTCTACTCCGCTCAAGCCAACGGCGACTTCCACCGGCCCCTGCTCGCCGGCGACTACACGCTTTCGGCCTGGGCCCCGGGCTATGCCGAAACGACGCTGGACGTGCGCCTGCCCGACACGGTTACGCCGGTCGCGGTCGAACTGCGCCTGCGCCCCGCAAACTCGGCGGCCGCGTTCCGGGTCGTGTCGGTCCAGCAGAACGACACGGTCGGCCGCATTGCACCCAGCCTGACCCACTGGGTGCTGGGCCAACCCGACGCGCGGGCCTGGTCAATGAGCCGGCGCGGCCGCCTGATACTGGACATGAGCCGGCCCGTGGTCGACGCGCCCGGCCCTGACCTCGCCGTGTTCGAGTACCCCGACACGACCGACACGGTGCTGGTCAGCGGCGCGCGAAACTGGACCGGTCCGTGGACCACGCTCGGCCTCGCAGTCGGAACCTGCTCGCTCGACCTAGCCGGCCGCGGCATCGACTCCTTCCGCTACATCCTCGTGCGTGACGTCAGCCGCCGCCCCAACTCCGGCGCGTACGACGGCTATGACCTCGACGCGGTGGTGAACCTCAACCCGCCCGCCGCAATTGCAGCGAACCCGACGCCCGGCGCATCACGCATCCCGCCGGTCGCCTCGATTGTCCGTGGCTCTCTGAATCTGACATCTGGCATCTCACATCTGACCTCTGACGTCGCGCTCCTCGACGCTTCCGGCCGCCGCGTTCTGTCTCTCCGTCCCGGCCCTAACGACCTGTCCTCACTTCCCCCCGGCGTCTACTTCATCCCAGCCGCCTCCGGCCTACTCCGCGTCGTCAAACCCCGTTAGCCGGACTGGCGCTGCGCCGGGCCGTTCGCTACCATTAGTCAGGGTCCTATAGGATAAAGGAGCGCAATGAACCGCAGTTTGACCGTCCTGTTTCTCTCTCTGGCACTGGCTGCGCCGGCCGCGGCCGACGTGCTGGCCCTGGTCACGCCCGGCCCGCTCGGCCGCGCCCCGCTCGAGGGCAGCCCGGTCCGCGTGTACCGCGAACTCGGCACGTCGTTTGTCGCACGGCTGTGCGATGCCGATCTCCCGATACTGGAGAATGCCGGCTGCGCCTGGCACGTGCTCGACGCGCCGTTCCGCACGGGTGAGTACTTCGTCGTGCCGCGCGTGGGTTCCGGCGCGCTTGCCGCGCCCGGCATCACCGTGTATGAGGACGCCCGCCTGAGCATCGTCCGCCTGCCCGAAGCTGAGGCCTACGCCGCGAAGTCGACCGGCCTGGTCATCTACCCGCTCTCGCGCCGTGGCCGCGCCATCGTGCCGACAGCCGACGAGCGCTTCGCTTGGTCGCCTGACACGGCCGTGGCCCGGCTGGTCGGGATGATGTCGCTCGACACGCTGATGGCCGACGTCCGCCGGCTCCAGAACTTCGGCACGCGCTACACCCACAACCGCAAGTGCGACAGCGCCGGGCTCTGGCTCTACGGCCAGTTCGCCGAACTGGGCTGGCAGGTCGCGCTCGACACCTACCGCATCAACGCCACCCGGACGTTCAACGTCGAGGCGACCCTGCCGGGCGCGGTGCGGCCCGACAGCATCGTCATCGCCTGCGCCCACTACGATTCCTACTGCGAAACAAACCAGAACAACGCCCCGGGCGCTGACGACAACGCCACCGGCACCGCCATCCTGCTCGAGCTCGCCCGCGCTCTCAAAACCCGACCCTTCCGCTGGACCGTCAAGCTGCTGGCCTTCTCCGGCGAGGAGCAGTGGATGAAGGGCTCCTACCACTGGGTCGACTCGACCGCGGTGCCGCAGGGCCTGAGCATCTACGGCGCGTTCAACGTCGACATGATCGGCTACACCGCATACGACAGCAACTACCTCGTGCTCAACCGTGACGTCAACTCCGCCCCGATGGCGGCGCTCGCCGAGTCGACCAACCACTGGTACGGCATCGGCCTACGCCTGCTGAACTTCCTCGACCCGGACTGCTACGGCGACAACACGCCGTTCTGGGAGCACGGGTTCAAGTCGACCTTCGCGCTGGAGGACTCGGAATGGGGCATCTGGAACGGCTCCAATCCGCACTACCACACCACCCACGACACGGTCGGCATCATCACGCGCGGCCAGGTTGTGCGCACGGCCCAACTGACCGTCGCGGGCGTGGCCCACGTTGCCGGCCCGGTCTCCGGTTCCGGCATCGTCGAAGTGCCCGGCGCCGCCCCGCAGGCTCGGCCGGAGCCGATGCTTCTTGCCGGTGAACTTGCCCTGCCCTCGACCGGCCGCTATGAGCTGTTCTCGGCTGACGGCCGCAGTGTTGGCCGCGCATCGACCCGCCTGCCGGCCGGCGTGTACTATCTCAAGACCGAGGAGGGCACCCCGCCGCGCCGACTGGTCAAGATCCGTTGATCTCTGCTGCCTGCAACAGGAAGCGGGCCGGCATCACAGCCGGCCCGCTGGAGTTCTGTCTCTGTTCGCCGCTTCGACTACTTCTCGGCCAGCGCCAGCTTCTGCCACACTGCGAGCGCCTTCTCCTCTGCCACGCGCGCAGCCTTGAGCGCGGCCGCCTGCTCCTCGCGCAGTTCGACGGTCCACTGCTCGGCCCAGATTACCGAACCGGGACTGGGTAACTCTTCGAGCAGCGGTTCGAGCAGCGCGACTTCACTGCCGTACAACACGACGAGTTCATCGACTGACGGCTTGTACTGCGGCAGCAGTTCGGCGACCTTGCCGAGGTACTCGATGCCGGCCTTGCGGTCGTCGATGAGCCGCTGGTACGTCCAGTAGTTGGCCTGCACTACATCGCTGAAACGCGCGCTGTCGAGCCCGGTGAAATCGTCGGTGCGCAGCCGCTCGACCCATCGGTCGAACGCGGCCAGACCGGACCAGTACTCGCCGTACTTCGCTGTCGCTAGGTTAACCGCGACCGTGGCAAAACCCTGCCGGACGGCCGTCGCTTCATCCGGCGCTGTGCCTTGCTTCACCAGCACGGCCACGACCATCGGGAACTTCTCGGCCACGTCGTAACCTTTGCGTTTGTCGAAGCAGGTCCGGCCGATGAGTTCGGCGCCGCCCTGCTGGTACCCGGTGATGACGCCCCATTCCGGCTGTTCGCGCAGGTCGCAGGCCAGCACCGGCATCCCCGCGTCGATGCTCGAACGAATTGCGGCGAGTATCTGCGGCCGGTTCTTGCCGTCGCTCGACGGCATCAGCCACTCGAGCCTATACCCGCGCAGGCGGGCGGCCTCCTCGGCCGCGTTGTAGCCCACGGATGCGTCGACCGCGCTGGGGCACCAGTCCTCTCGGAACTGCAGCCGGAACGCCGCCCCGGACGCGCCCATCAACTCGTCGTAACACTCGCGGCCTTCCTGCTGCATCACGACCGCCGCCAGCGCGGCAACGAAGCTGTTGGTCCGCATCGTCTGCCACCCGAGCGCCGGTACGCCTTCAACGACCTTCGCGTCGGCGCCGAAGGTTGTGTCGTTCTGCCACTCTTTCAGGTACACGCCCATCGGCTTGCCCTTCATCATTGTCAGGCGCACCATGCTGGTCGGGCTGGTGAACACGACCTCGACGCTTTCCGATTTCGCCGCGTCCTTGGCCGCGTTGAAGTCCTTGAGACAGCCAACCGTCATCCCGCCGTAACTCTCCAGTCGACTGCCCGGCCTCACACCGACTGCTTCGGCCGCGCCGCCCGGCACCACGCCGGATACCTCAAGCCAGTGGCAGTGCGACTCTTCGACCTTCGCGCTGCCGCAGGCCGCCAGTTGGGGGCAGCCGCCGCAGCCGGCCGGAGCCTGGGCAGGCGCGGTCTGCGCGAGCAACTGCGAGGCCAGTGCCACGGCGACTCCGAACAATGCCGCAATCCTTGAAAACATGGGGAACTCCTTTCGGGTCTGAGCCAGAATTCTAGCCACCGGACTGCTGACGTCAAACCGGGGCGAAAAAGCCCGGGCGGCGCTTGCGCGCCGCCCGGAACTGTTGCGCTGTCGCTACCAGCGGTTGCCGCCGCCCGTCGAGCCTTCGCTCTTGGGCTTGGCCTGGCTGACCGTCAGGGCGCGGCCGTCCATCTGCTGGCCGTTGAGGGCCGCGATGGCTGCGGTCGCTGCCTCGGCCGACTCCATCTCGACGAAACCGAAGCCGCGGGAGCGCTGCGAATAGCGGTCCTTGACTACTTCGGCCGTCACGACGGTGCCGTGCTTGCTGAACAGCTCGTTGAGCTGCTCGTCGGTAGCGCTGAAGGGAAGGTTCCCCACGAAAATGCGCTGACTCATCAGAATACCTCCGATGGGTTGTAAGCTTGGGATGCGGTGGTCGGTGCGACGGTCGGGTCAACGGACGCGAACCGGTCACGGGCCAAACACGAACTCAAGCTTCTGCTACGGACCTGCGTTTGCTTATCGTCGGGAAGAGAGGTCCTTATCCAACCGACGGATAATGATAGCGCCGGACCGGATATTGTCAATGCCCGGGCCCGGGCGGGCCGGTCAACCGGGCAATCTCGCTCAACAGGCGCGCAGGCTCGACCGGCTTGTCGAGCAACCCGTCGACCGGGAAGTAGTCGCCGTCCTTCTCCGGGTCCAGCGGCTTGAGCACGACATCCGGGTCGCGGTTCACGCCGGTCAACGCCAGGATCGGTATGTCGCGCAAGGACGGGTCGGCGCGCAGCTTCTCGCTGAACCAGACGCCCTCGGACCGCGTCCGCATCATTATGTCCAGCAGTATCAGGTCCGGCCGGTGCTTCTGCACCTGCTCGTAAGCCTCGGCGCTGTTCGCGGCCGAACTGACCTCGTAGCCGTTCGCCTCGAGCAGGATGTCGGTCGTTTCGACCAGGTCCGGGTCGTCGTCAACTATCAGTACACGCTTGGCCATTGGTTCCTCCTGTCGGCCGGAGCGGCAGGCGTATCGTGGCGACCGTCCCCGGCCCGGTGCGGCGCGCCAGTTCGATTGTCCCCTCGTGGTCCTCGACGATGCGCTTCACCAGCGACAGGCCCAGGCCCATCGCCTCGCGGCGCCCGAGGTTCCTCGCGTAGCGGCCGCGGAAGAACAGGTCGAAGACCCGCGGCAGTTCCTCTTCGTCCACGCCGGCGCCGTCGTCGGTCACGGTCACGACGATGCCCTGACCGACGGGACGCGCCGCGACCGCCACCGTCCCGCCGGGATGGTTGTACTCGACCGCGTTGTCGATGACGTTGATGAACACCCGCTTCAGCAGTTCCGGGTTGCCCAGGCAGGTCGGCAGGCCCGGCGCGACGGCGACGCTCAGCCCGACGCCGTGCTTCCCGGCCTCGTGCCCCGCGTCGGCCGCCAGTTCGGCCAGCAGCGCGCCGATGTCCAGCGGCTGCTTGCGGATGCAGACCGTGCGTTCCTCCAGGCGGGCCAGCACTAGCAGGTCGGCCAGCAACGCGTTCATCTCGCGCACGCGCTGGCGGGCCCGGCCCATCAGCTCCGCCTGCTTCGCCGCGTCGTCGGCCACGTAGCCGCTCGTGACCACGTCCAGTATCCCGGCGACCGCGGCCAGCGGCGCGCGCAGTTCGTGGGAGAGTTCGTACATGAACCGCGTCTTGGCCCGACTCAGCTCCAGCATGCCCGAGTAGTTGCGGCTGCAGTCGTGCCGCGCGGTCCGCGATTGTTCGATGAGCCCGCGCAGGCGGGTGATCTCTTCTTCGATTGTCGACTCGAAGGCGTCGTGCCAGTCCTGCATCTGCGCGAGGTGGCAGACGGTATCATGGGGCTCGCACCGGCGGAACCCGGGCTGCGGGTGGTCCGGCTTGCCAGCTTGACGCTCGTTTCCCATACAGAAAGTATCACCGCGACGTCCGGCGGTGTCAACTGCGCGGCGCGGCCCGTCAGTCCGGCAGGCCGGCGAGCCGGGCGCTCGCCTGCCACAGCCGCGCGGCCAGCTCCGCGTCCCCGGCCGCGCCCTCGAGCGGCAGTTCCTGCCGGTTCTGGAAGTACTTGCCGCTCACTTCGGCCAGCTCGGGTGCGCTCGCCAGCCAGACCAGCGTGTCCGCGCCCTGCTCCGGGCTCTTGCCGCCGAACGCGTCGGCCAGCCGCTTGGCAAATGCGTACAGCCAGCCCTCTTCCTGCCCGATGTTGGTCTTCACCATCCCCGGCGTCATCGCGTTGGCGGTCACGCCCGTCCCCTCGAGTTGCCGCGCGAGCTCGGTCGTGAACAGCAGGTTCGCCAGCTTCGAATTCGCATACGAGCGCATCGCCGAGAACCCGCGAGCGAGCTGCAGGTTGTCGAACTCCAGCTTCGCCTGCTTGTAGATGTTGGACGTCACGTTGACGATGCGTGCCGGGGCCGACGCCTTCAGCCGTTCCAGCAGCAGGTTGGTGAGCAGGAAGTGACCGAGGTGATTCACGCCGAACGCGCGTTCGAACCCGTCCGCGGTCAGGCGCCGCCGGCTCGGGGATATCCCCGCGTTGTTCAGCAACATATCCAGCCGGCCGGGCGCGCGCAGGAATTCCTCTGCCGCGGCTCTCACCGAAGCCATCGACGAAAGGTCGGCGGGTAACGCGTGAACCGAATCGTTGCCGGTCTCCGCCCGCAACTCCTGCGCGACGGCCGCGCACTTGGCCGGGTTACGGCTCAGCACCACGACGCAGTAGCCGGAAGCGGCCAATGCCCGCGCGGCGGCCAGCCCAATGCCTGAAGTCGCGCCGGTCACCAGCGCCGTGCGGCTCACCGTGCTCATCGCATTGCCCTCCCCACTGTCCCCGCGCTACCAGTTTCGGCTGAGTCCTGCGTTCAGCCGCCACTCGCCATAACTGCCGTCGTCGCCCGAGTAGGTCGTGCGCCGCACCCCGGCCTGGCCGCGGCAGATCCGCCACACCGGGAAGGTCGAGCTAATCTCAATGTCGACACGGCGGCTCGCGGCGTCGAACGAACCGCCCAGCGAAAGGACGGTGTTCCAGTCGCCCGGCAACGTGTAACTCGGGGCTATCTCGAACGAGGTTGTGGTCTCGGTACCGGTTGTGTCAGCGGCGTACGTGGCGCGGGCCAAGCCGGCACCGGCAGACACGGTCAGGGGGAACGCGAACCCGACGCTGTGGTATAGTCCGACGTCGAACGTGGTGTAGTCGTCCTCGCCACCGGTCGAAACAAAGTCCTGATATGAGCAGGACAGGCTCGGCGAGTGCGATACGCTGCCAGCCGAGAAGTCGTACCCGGCCGTCGCGCTGAGCACCTGGGACCGGCCGATGAGGGTGTCGCTGGCCTCGGTGTGCGGGTCGAGCCGGACCTGCAGGTACGGCAGGTCTCGAAAGTGCAGTCCGAGGTCGAACGCCCAGGACGTGAACTCCGTTGTCGCGGCCTTGAGGTTGATCGGGTTGCCGGTCGAGTCCTCGGAGGCGAGATTGTTGTCCCTTTCCCGTTTGAACGACGCCGCAACCGACACCTGCCGGTCGAAGAACTCGCGTTCGACGCCGGCGCCCCATGCGAGATTGTCCGGGCGCAAGCTCGTCACCCCGAGCGACCGGTAACCCGGCCCGACGAACTCGAACACGCCGTATAGCCGCGTATCGAGCAGTTTCAGCGCCGGCCGCACGCGCCCGGCGAAGTCGACCGACGTGCTGAGCCGCGGTCGGAAGGTGCGCTGGGCCCAGCCCGGCAGCCAGTCCCAATCCTGTACTTCCATCCGCGTGTCGCGGGTGTGCTCGGCGGCCGAAACCTCGGACTCGAGCGTGAACGCGCCCTGGAACAGGTTGAGGTTGAACTCAGCACCGACGAGGAAGTTCTCCTCCGGTGTCAGCGCCTCGAGCGAATCGACGATGGTGTCGCCCTCAAAGATCACGGTGTCGTAAGGGACCAGCGGGGCGTCTATCGAGCTTGAGTCGTCCTGCGCGTAGAGCCCGGTGAGATAGAAATGGGTTCCGGCTCTCTTGCCGAATCCAAACCGGCCCGCGTACAGCGTCCGTTCGAACGCGGCATCGGAGGTATCGGAATGCTCCACGCCGCGCCGGGTGCGGCCCACGGCCCCCGCCAGGTAGACGTACCACGGGTTCAACTCGAACGCGCCGCCGGCCACCGGCTCGCCCGACAGGGTCAGCGGCGTCCAAGATGGACGACAGGTGCCGATTTCCACCGACTGCACCGTGGTCGCGAGCCAGGGCTGGGTCGCGCGAGTCAGCGCCCAGGCCGCCGGGCTGGCGGACAGCCGGAACTTGTTGAGTTGCTGGCGCAG
>JAWOHG010000066.1:0-16862 GCA_046485245.1 bacterium | reverse complement strand
CCCGCTCTCTTCTGTCCGCATCTCAGCCTCCCGCGGGCCGGCCAAAAGCCGGCCCGCTGCCTTGTGGCCGCAGGCTCATTGCGGCCCGAAAAGAGAGCCGGCGGCGCGCAGGCGCCGCCGGCTGCAACACTCCGGGCTGTTAGCGGACCAGCACGAGCTTCTGAGTCTCGGCCTTGTCCGTTCCGACGAAGCGAACGAGGTACACGCCTTCAGCGAGGCCTTCAAGCGACAGCGTCTGCTCGTTGCCGCAGAGCTGCGTCTCGCGCACGGTCCGGCCCGTCCGGTCGCAGACCTTCACCGTGCCGGTGCCCAGCGACGATGGCAGGCGCAGGTAGCCAAGCCGGTACGGGTTGGCGACCTCCAGCCGCCGCGCCGGCGCGCTCACCGGCGCCTCGGTCACGCCGAGGTAGGGCGGGTAGTAGAACAGCACCGATACCGAGTCAGCCGCTACGTGGTGGGACGGTTCGCCGTTGTAGACGTACTGATGGTACCAGTTGCTGCCCCCGAGCATTCCCTGGATGCCGGCCGTGCTCGAGTTGAGCGTACCCATCATCGTCAGGTAGTTGAAGCGGATGCGGCCCTGGTTGTCGAGCACGATCTGGAAGGTCTCCAGGTCCGAGCTCGCCGAGTAGCGCGGCACGCCGTTCCACGAGAACACGGTGTACGTGTTGCCCGGGTCGTTGTACTGGTACACTGCGCCGGCCGTGCGCAGGTCGAGGTCATCCCAGAACGGCGCGATGTGGTTGGTCACGGTCGACGGGAACGCCGTGTTGGAGTAAGTCGTCAGCGCGCTGGTCTCGATGAACCCGTTGGTGCAGATGTTCATGCTCGTGATGTCCTGGTCGTAGTAGCGGAAGGTGAACGGCAGGGTGACCGCGACGATGCCGTCGTCGCCCGAGGGCGACCAACCGGTTATCTGCGTGCCACCGGTCGCGTCGATCCAGCCGAACGTCACCGTGTCCTCTTCCTGGGTCGATTCGTAGATGTAGCCGAACCCGTCGGGCGAGCTGCCCAGGCGCACCTCGATGCGCGCACGCACGGTGTCGTTGCCCGGGTTCTCGTCGCCTGAGAGGTACACCCACGCCGTGGTCTTGAGCACCTTGCCGGCCGGGAATTGCAGGGTGTCCATCACTTCGAACACGGTACCACCTGGGGCAAGTCCCGTGATTGTGCCCTCCGCCTCGTAGACCGTGTCGCCCGCCGTGGAGTCGAAGACGACGTAATGGTAGTCGAATGTCTCAGTGTTGACGCCCCGGTTGCGCATCGTCATCGTGAACTCCGCGTCCCGGTTGGGCGCGATTTTCATCGTCGGCGTGACCGCGACGGTCATCACGTCGTGCTCGGCCGGCGTGACCCCGTTGAACTTGATGCACCAAATCTGGTCCGGCGTCGCCTGTTCGAGCGCGAGCAGGAAGCTGTCGCGCCAAATCTCGCAGCCGCCGCCGAGGTCCCAGCCGGGCGGGTTGAAGCTGTCCGACACGACGTAACTCGGGTAGTCGATCTTCCACATCGGGCTTGCGCCGGACGAGCCGGCGTTGGTCATCCAGAAGCAGCTCTGCAGCGGGTCGAATGCCAGGCCGTAGCACGCCGCCATCTGGGCCGCCGGCTTCACCTGGTGACCGTTCGTGCCGGTCACCGAGAACTTCCACATCGGGTTCGACGCGAAGTTGCCGGTCCACAGCGAGTCCTCGTCCGGACTGTGGGCCATTGCCCGTACCGTGCCGGAGAAACCCGAAACCGTGTAGGTTGCGACCGGGACCTGGGTCGAGGCGTTGTACACGTGGTAGCGGCCGCCGTCGAACCCGGCGTAGACGTAGTCGGTCGCCTCGTCGTAGGCCATGTCGCGGATGCCCCAGCCGGACGGGCCACCGGTCTGGGGGAATGAGGAGATGAACGGGTGCGACGAATCGGCGATGTTGAAGATGCCGATCTTCAGCGTCGCCTGGCCGTCCGATACCCAGCACAGCGAGTCCTGGACGTCGGTCACGCCGACGCACCACACCGACTCGAACTCGCAGTTGAACGTCCACACGACGGTGTAATCCACGTCGGTGGTCAACTCGCCCAGCGGCTTGCGCTGCGCGGCGAGCCGATTGAACTCGGCCGAGTTATTGGACTGGATGGACGGCGCGGTGACCGGGCTTGCCGCCATTGCGACGCCCAGTAGCGCGATGAGGACGGTGAGAGACTTCATCGAGAGCCTCCTTTTGGACCGGCGCAACGCGGCGCCGGCCGCGTTAGAATCCCACGCCGCATAATAAGCCCGCGGCGCCGCCTGTCAACCCCGTGGGCTCCGGCGCATGCAGACCGGGCAGGCGCCGCTCGGAAGAACCGGCCGGCCGTTGGGCCACACCCCGCAGTCGATCGGCCCGAGGCTGTCCGCGACGTCGGTGGGGCACCGGCCGTACATCCGGTGAAAGCCCTCGTAAGTCTGGCACCCGTCCGAGGTCCGGCCGCAGTTCGGGCACCGAAACAGCGGCGAGACCGAAACCGTGAACCGGCGCCGGTAGCCTTCGAACCGCACCGCCGCACGGCATTCGATGCAGGTCGAACCGTCCAGCCGCGAGTAGTTGATGCGCTCGACCAGCCGGCCTTGCCCTGGCCGGCCCTCGTCCTCGAACCGCCGTGCCGTCGCGCCCAACGTGGGCAGGCTGACGGCCAGGAGGTCCGCGGCTCGGTACAGCCGCGGCGAGAACTCGAGAAGAACCTGAGCCAGTCGTGCCCGGCCCACCCGCTCGCGCACCGCCGGCAGTTGAGCGACCGCGGGTACGAACGTGGCGCAGATGGCCAACCCCAGGGCCAGCCCGATGAAGCCGGCCCCGGCCCGGCCCGCGACGCTGCGGCCCCACTTCGGGTCGATTCGCGACCGCGCCGCCAGCCACGCTGTCGCCGTCACGACAAAGAGCGCGGCCGCAACGAACCCGGCCAGCGCGAGCGACGGGCTGCGGGTCAGTCGCTGCAGGGTCGCGGCCGCGGCCAGCCCGGCCGCGACCGCCGAAACCACGCGGACCGCGTCGAAAAGCGCGAACGCGAACCCGCGCCGCGTCTCGGCGAACACGGCCAGCCCGACAATCATGATGATGAGAACGTCGAGCGCGACCGCCACTGCGCGGCCCTAACCGGCCGCGGGCAGGGTGAAGCCGAACGTGCTGCCCTGCCCGGGCGTCGACTCGACCCAGGCTTCGCCGCCCAGCTTCTCCATTATCCGGCGCACGATGGACAGCCCCAGCCCCTGGCCGGTCGCCCGCGCCTGGTGCAGCCGCGTGAAGGGCGTGAACAGCCGGGCCTGCTGCTCGGCGTCCAGCCCGGGCCCGTTGTCGCGCACCCAGAACCGGACCCGGTCACCTTCCTTCTCGGCGCCGGCCTCGACCAGCGGCGGCGTGCCGCCGTACTTGATGGCGTTGGAGAGGTAGTTGGCCCAGACCTCCTCGACCCACGGCCCGTACCCCAGCGCAACCGGCCACTGCTCGGCCCGCCGGAATCGCGCGCCGCGCGCGGCCGCGGCGTAAGTCAACCGCTGCCACGCCTCGTCGACAATCGGGCCCATCGCCAGCGGCTCGGTCATCACGTCGGCCTTGCGCACCCCGGCCAACAGCAGCAGCTCCTCGATGATGTTGCGCATCTTCAGCGCGCTCGAGTGCATCGCGGTGACGAGCTGGGTCACCTCTTCCGGCTTCATCGTCTGCCAGCTCTTGGCCAGCAGCTCGGCAAAGCCGTTCACCGCGCCCAGGGGGTTCTTCAAGTCGTGCGCCACCGTGTGCGAGAACGCGTCGAGTTCGGCGATGAGCCGCTCGCGTTCCTCGGCCAGTTCCTTCTGTACGGTGATGTCCTCTTTCACCGCCACGAAGTGCGTGACGCGGCCCTCACGGTCGCGCAGCGGCGATATCGAAGCATTCTCCCAGAACAGCGAGCCGTCCTTGCGCCGGTTGTGGAACTCGCCGTGCCACTCCTGCCCGCCCAGTATCGTCTCCCACATCCTGCTGTAGAACGCGCGGCCCTGCTCGCCGGACTTGAGCACGCGCGGGTTGCGCCCGACCACCTCGGCCGGCGCGTACCCGGTCAGCGCCGAGAACTTCGGGTTCACGTACTCGATGGAACCGAGCGTGTCGGTTATCATCACGGTCGCGGGGCTCTGCTCGACCGCGGCCGACAGCTTGCGCACCTGCTCCTCGGCACGCCACCGCCGCAGCGCGTTCTCCACCGTCACCGGCAGCACCCGCAGGTAGTTGCGCTCGTGGTCCTTGATGAGGTAGTCGGCCGCGCCCGTGCGCAGGGCCTGCGCGGCGATGCGCTCGTCCCCGGCCCCGGTCACGAACACTACCGGCATTCCCCGCGCCGACTGCGCCACGTCGAACCCGGTGCCGTCGCCGAGCGAGTAATCGGTCACGAGAACATCGAAGCTGCCCGCGGCCAGCGCCGCGATTCCCGCCGCAGCCGAGTTCTCCACCTGGCAGTCGTAAGGCAAGCCTTCCTCGCGCACGAACCGCTTGAATGCGAGCTGGTCCACCGGGTCGTCCTCGACATAAAGCAGCCGCAGGACCTGCCTGCCGCCGTTGCCCTCAGCCGCCACGACGCATCTCCTTCATCAGTTGCCTCCGCTCTTCTCGCCCGCTGTGTCGTCTTCCCGGCCCTGCGCTTCGGGCTTCCTCTCGTCCGCCTTCGGCCATGTGAAGCAGAACGTCGTGCCCTGCCCCAGCACCGAATCCAGCCACACCCGGCCCCCGAACATCGTCACCACGCGCTTCACGACCGACAGCCCGATGCCGGTGCTGTCGACCTCATCGCGCGGCTGGCCGGTCTGGAACAGGCCGAAAATCCGCTCGTGGTCCTCGGCCCTGATGCCCGGCCCGTTGTCGCTGACCGAGAACCGCCACTCGTCGCCCTCGTCGGCGCAGCCGACGCTCACCCGGCCCTGCGGCTTGTCGTTGTACTTGATGGCGTTGGACAGCAGGTTGGCGAACACCTGCTCGATGCGCGTCCGCTCGGCGACCACGGTCGGCAGCCGGCCCTCGATCTCGACGCTGATGTGCGCGGGCGGGGCGAGCATGTCGATGACCTCGGGCACCAGTACCGACAGGTCGACCTCGGTCCGCTCCTCGCGGCTGCGCCCGGCGCGGGAGTACTGCAGGATGCCGTCGATGAGCGCGCGCATCCGCGCCACCTGCGCCAACATCAGCCCAATGTGCTCCTGCGCGCCTGAGCCCATCCGGTCCCCGAAGTCCTGCGCCAGCCAGTTCGCCAGCGAGTCCACGCCCCGCAGCGGCGCCTTCAGGTCGTGCGAGACGACGTAGGCGAACTGCTGCAGTTCGTGGTTCGCCTCCTCCAGCTCGCGGGACAACTGCGCCTGGCGCTCCTCGGCGCTCTTGCGTGCGGCCAGCGCGTCCTGCAGGTCCTCGGCGTAGCCGGCGTGGGCCCGGTCCGGCCCGCGCAGGTCGCAGTACAGCCGCGCGTTCGACACCGCCAGCCCGGCGATGCGCGCCGCGGTCAGCACGAGGTCGATGACCGCCTCGCGCCGGTCCGGCCGGCCGATGCCGTCGATTTCCACCGCGCCCAGCACGCGGCCCCGGTGGCGCAGGGCGAGCCGGGCGCGCGCCGCGCCGTCCCACTGGATGTTGTGCTCGAAGTGGCCCAGCAGCACTTGGGCCTCGCCCGGCGCGTAGCTGCCCGGCGGCCGCGCCGTTGTGCGCGTGGGCCGCCCGCCCTCGATCGCCACGTAGGCCATCCGGCGCGGGGCCAGCAGCAGCGTGACGAGGTCGAAGAACCGCTCTATCGCCCGTTCCTCCACGAGCATCTCGGCCAACCCGCCGACGTAATCCACGGTCAGCCCGCGCTCGGTCATCTGCTGGTACGCCGTGCCCAGCATCGAGTTCAGCCGCGCCTGCTGGGCGTCGAACCGTCGCTCGGCCGCGTGGCGGGCCAGCCGCTCTCTGAGCAGCGCCGCGTCGGGCACGTACACCCGCGCGCCGCCTGCCGCGGCGGCGGCAACGCTGTCCGCCTCGCCCGCATCCAGCACCGCGACCGGTCCGGCCGGGACCGCGTCCCGACCAGCGTTCTCGCCCGGCACGACCAGCGCGACCCCAAACGCGTCTAAGAGCGCCAGCGCGTCCGCGCCGGTCACGACCGCGGCGCACCGCGGCGTGGCGACAAGCTTCCAGCGGGCAAAGGCCGGAGGCGGCTGCCTCGCCGCGGCGAGGCGACCCAGGCACGGCCCGCCCAGCACCACGGTCGGGCCGGGCCCGGGCGCGCCCAGCGCGACGTCGAGACTCTGCCAGTCGGCAAACGGCTGCTCGCAGGCCGGCTCGAACGCGCGTACGCCGACGCCCGCCACGCCCTCGGCCGCGCGCCTGAACACCGGCTCAAGCCGGCGGCAGACTCCGATGACCACGTTGGCTTCGCCTGTGTTGGACGTGTCGTTCATCAATTCCCGCTATCGAGAATCCACGTTACACCGCGCCGCCGCCGCGGTCAAGTTGCTGGTGCGATTGTCGGGGAGAAACTAGCCGAGCGTGACCTTGTGCCGCGCGACCGCGCCGCGCGTGAAGATGGCCAGCAGGTAGGTGCCGCGCTTCAGCCGCCGGCCCGAGGCGTCGGTCCCGTCCCACAGCACGCTGTGGTAGCCCGACGACTCCGTCCCTTCCCGCAGCAGGCGCACCGGCCGGCCGAGCATGTCGAACACCTCGACCCGGACTTCGCCTGTGGCCGCGACCCAGTAGTCGACCTGCAGCGAACCGCGCCGGATAGCGGGCGCGGCCCGCACGATCTGCACGATATCCTCGTCCGCCCGCGCATCCGCCTCGTCGGCCGGCTCGCCGCAGGCGAACACCACCGCCGGGTAGTCCCCGGCCGGCAAATCCAGCGCATCGACGATGCGTGCCCGCTCGGTGCGCGACAGCGGGGCCGTGACCCAGCCGGCCAGGCCGAGCGAATGGGCCTGCGCCAGCAGCTGGAACGCCCCGAGCCCGGCCTCCTGCATCGCCCGTTGCGACCCGGTGTCGCTGACCGCTATGACGGCGTACAGCGGCGCACGCTGCGGTATCCGGTTCGAGGACCCGCGCACTTCGGCGCGCCGGTCGCTGCGGACCACCGGCTGCAGCCGGTGGTCGCGGGCCGCCGCGCCAGCGCCGGCCAACCGGTTGTGGTAGCGCTCAACGGCCTCCGGACCGACCGTGTACACCCGCGCCGACTGCGGGTATCCGGCGAGCGCACCGGTGGCAGCGGGCAGACCGGCGTTGTCGGGCGGGGCCAGGTACGGCGTCGGGCCGTACGCGGCCCAGAGCAGTTGCGACACGGCATCGCGTGACAGCATGCCCGGTCCGAACGCCGAATCCGGGGTCAGATCGCCGAGCAGCTTTTCAAAACTCTCCCTGCCGTCGGTCTGCGGTGCGCTAAGGCTCGTGTCCGACGACCGGGCGACGCCGGCGCGCGCCAGCGGCCGGGCCGCGGCGCGCCCGAACAGGATGACCGCAAGCACCGGCTCATCCGTGTCCCAGTCCTCATTCGCGTGCTCGGCCGCCCACTGGAGCGGGCCGCTGACCACGATCCCGCCGGACTCGTCCCGGAACGCGGCGCCGGCGAGCAACCCCGCCTGCACGGCCATCCCGGCGTCCTCGTGCCGCTTGCCCGCCACGCCGACCTCGAACGCCGAGCCGGAGTTGTAACGTTGGTCGCCCGGCTTGTGCAGGCGCAGGACGCGCGCGGCAGCGTCGTAATGCCAGACGTTGTCGCGCCGCGCGACGTACAGCTCGCGGTCGGCCAGTCGCGGCGCGCGCGCCATCGCCCACAGCACGTTGGCCAGGACTGCCGAAGGGAGTGAGTCGGTGAAGCCGGAGTGAACCCAGTAGCGGCTGTTGGACAGAAGCTCGAAGGAGTGCTCATGCTGCACCGGCTGCGGCAGGCTCTCGACCGCAGTCGGGCCGGCCAACACCGTGCAGAGCAGGATGAGCAAGGTCATAGCCAGATTATTCTAAGCCGTGCAACTAACGGTGTCAAGGCGAGTTGCCGCCGCGCCGGGGCACTACTCCTTGACGTCGGACGAGACGAGCTCGTTGTGCAACTCGACCTTGTAGCCGCTTTGCGGCTCGCCCGTGAAACTCATCTTGACCAGGCCGACGTGGTTCGCGAACCATTGCTTGATCTCGAACCCGCTGCCGTTGTCGACCGATAGCCGCCAAGCGTCCGGGAAGCTGCCGGCCTCGACCGTGACGCCCTCCTGCTGCTCGACCGTGACCACGGCGGAGTCGTCGGCGTGCCACGACCGGCCCGCGACCAGCGGCAGCACGAGCAAAGTGTCGGGCACGGCATCGTCCAGCGCATCGAAGGCGAGCACGAAGTCGCCGGCGTCGCGCACGTACTGGGTGTCGTGCACGACGATGGTGTCGGGTGCCGGGAACCGCACGTTGCTGGTGACGATCGTCACGAACTCGGTGACGTCCTCGCCCGAGGTCAGCTGCCTGATGCCGGTGACCTCAACCTCGGTCGTCCCGGTCGCGGTCGTCTCGACGGACGCGGCGGTTATCTCGAGCGTCGCCCAGGTCTCATACGACCAGGTGCTGCCCGCGCCCATCGGGTAGTAGTTGTCCGGCTTGCCTGAGTCGCAGCCCACGACCAGTAGGACCAGCAGTGCCGCGGCAATAACCTTGGCACGGTTCATCGGTATCTCCTTTGCGGTTGGTATCGAACCCTAACGCCGGCCGCGCTTCGGTACCGGCTTCTTCGCCTTGGCGGCCGGCGCCGCGACCTTCGCGGTCGGCGGCTTCATCCGTATTGGCGCGATTGACTTGTTCACCTCGCGGCAGAACTTCGCCGCCTCGCGGTGGCCCGAAGCCAGCCAGCGGGCAATCACATCGTCGCGGGCAATCGCCTGCCGGGCGTCGCCGTCCAGCTCCACCGCGCGCTCCAGCGCCATCACCGAGCGGTCTAGGTCGCCGAGCCAGAGCTGCGCGGCGCCGATGACTATCTCGGCCGCCGCGGCCCGGTGGGAGTCGCCGCCCGCCGCATCGCGCAACCGGCTTGCCTCGGCCAGCGCGGCGTCAAAATCGCCCTCGGCCAGGCGCGCGCGCGCCGCTTCGTGCAGCCCGGCAAAGTCAGGCTCAAGGCGGGTCGGCTCCGGTTCGGGCCCGGGTTCAGGCTCGGGCTCAGGAACGGGCACCGGCTCCTCTAGTGCGGGCGGCTCCGCCGGGACCGGCTGTGGTGCGGGCCGCGTTTCAAGCGCTCCCAGCCGTTCGCCGAAGCCGTCGAGCAATTCGTTCACCCCGGCGACGGCCGCACCCGCTTCGTCCGCGGACCGACGCGCCAGCGCGACGCTTTCCTCCGCCCTGGCCAGCGCGGCCAGGAGACCGCTGCCCTGCTCGGTCACGCGCGAGACTTCGGCGCGCAGCTCGAGCAGTTGCCGTTCGATGTCGGCAGTGTCGCCTGCCCGGTGGTCGCCGACCAGCCCGCGCACCTGCGCGACCTCGGCCTCCATTCGCTGGACGTTCTGGTCCGCCTCGGTGACCTTCCGCTTCGCGCGCAGTATCTCGTCCGAGAACTCGCCGAACCGCTTCTCGGTCGTGGACCGCAGGAGGTCAAGCTCGCCGAGCTTACGGCCGTAGGCGAACACCCGCCAGATGGAAACGAGCGCGACCGCCGCGATGAGCCCGGCCGTTATCAGCGCCCAGCGGTTGAGCGTGCGGCTCGTCGTCTCGAGCGCCTGGGTCGCCGCGATGAAGGCGTCCTTCTCGTTCCAGTCGTTGTCGCCGGTCAGGTCGGAGGGCGCGGCCGCGGCCAGCGCGGCCAGTACGAACAACAGTATCAGGGTGCGTTTCGGCGTCATCTATTCTCCTGCGTGCGGGGCATTTTGCTGGCCGATTATGGTAGCTGACCGGTCGAAGTCAAGAAGGTTCCCGGCGCGCCCGCGGGCGCGCCGGGAACACGTCGGTAACGCCTAGCGGCAGACCTGGACGCGCACGGGCCGCTCGCCGCTGCGGACGAAGTACACGCCCGGCGGAAGCCGGCTGACATCGTTGTCGCCGGCGCAGAGGTCCAGCACCTTGCGGCCGGCAGCGTCGAGCAGTTCCGGCCGTGAGCCGTCAGCCGTGAGCTGTGGGCCCAGTTTCAGCACGCCGCGGACGACTGTCGCGCCGGGCGTGCTGCGTCGTGCGTCCGGCGTCGTGCTTCGCCCCTCGACCCCGGTAAGCGCCACTCCTCGGTACAGCATCACCATCCCGTCATACCCGCTCATCAGGAAATCGGGCAGGCTGTCCGAGTCCCAGTAGCCGAACCCGCAACGCGAGCCGTAGACGTACGGCGGCTGGGGACGGATGAGCGTACCCGTGCTCGTGCGCAGCGACTCCGGCGCCGCCAGGATGGGCAGCGCGTTGGTGCCCGAGTTGCGGTAGAACCGGACATAGCCGTCGTTCGCGCCGCAGACCAGGTCGAGCACGCTGTCTCGGTCCAGGTCGAACACGTATGGATTGACACGGTTCAGGTAGATGGCGCTACCGCCCGCGACGACGTTCTCGTACAGCTGGAACATCGGCCACGTATCGGTGCCGATGTTGGGGTAGAACCGCACGTAGCCGGTTTCGGTGCCCAGCAGCATATCTTTCATCCCGTCGCCGTTCCAGTCGACGATGGCCGGCTGTGAGTTGTAGCCCACATCGAGGATGGTCGAATCGGCCAGCCGGTACTGGTAGTACGCGGTCAGGGTCGAGTCCGGGTTGCGGATGAAGACATTGAAGAAACCGTTGCGGTCGCCGGACACGATGTCCCAAAGCCCGTCGGAGTTCCAGTCCACGACCTGTGGACTCGCCCCGACGCATCAGCCCGAGGGCAGGGTTATCTGCGAACCGCTCGCCTGCAGGTACTCGAAGCCGTTGAACTCGGGCGCGGAATCCGGCCCGATGTTGTGGTAGAACCGGATGTAGCCCGACGTGAACTGCCCCACGACCATGTCCTTGGCCCCATCGAGGTCCCAGTCGAACATCACCGGAGCGCCGTAGTAGCCGACGTCAATCGGCACCCCGGCGTCGCGCACGCTGTCCGGGCCGCTGAACGTGAAGTCCAGTCCCCACGCCGCGCCCGCCAACGCGCACAGCACGCACACTGTCGCCTTCATCGCCTGCCTCCTCTGCATTCATCATTCTGCATTCTGCACTATCCTTCCCTACCCTTGCCGGTAGCGCTTGATGAATATCTTCTTGCGGATGCGCTCCACGTACTCGGCGACGCGCTCCGCGAACTTCTGCTGGTAAAGGTAGTTGCGGATGTCGTCCTGCATCTCGAGGTAGCTCATCATCCGCTCGTCCTGCTTCTCGAGGACCTTGATGATGTGGAACCCGTGCTCGGACTTCACCGGCTGGCTGATCTCGCCCGAGTCCAGCGCCGCCACCACCGTGTCGAACGGCGGGGTCAGCGCCTCCAGCGGGAAGTCGCCGAGCAGCCCGCCCGAGTCGGCGGTCACCGGGTCGCTCGAATAGCGGCGCGCCAGCGAGTCGAACGGCTCGCCCGAAGCGGCCGCCCGGCGCACCGTCGCGGCCAGGTCGCGCGCGCGCGCCGTGTCGGCCCGCGTCACCGGCACCCGGATGAGAATCGACCGGAACCGCACGTACCGCTCGCCCAGGCTCTCCAGCCGCACCGTCAGGTAGCCTTCGCGGGTGCGGAACGGCGGCGAAACCTGGCCCGGCTTGAGCTGCGACAGCACCATCCCGATGTCCATCGGCAGGCTCTCCAGCGGCATGCGGCCCCAGTCGCCGCCGCGGCCGGCGGTCCGGCGGTCGTCCGAGAAAGAACCGGCCACGGTCGCGAAATCGCCGCCGCGCTGCAGCACGTCCAGCACCTCCAGCATCCGCCGCTGGCCGCTCGACTCGGCCGCCGCGCCCGGCGTCACCGCGACCAGCACGTGGGCCAGCCGGACCTGACCCGGCACCCGGGCGATCGAATCCCGCGCCTCGATGTAGAACCGCTCGGCCTCGGACGGCGAGATGTAGACCTGGGTCAGCCCGGCCTTTTCCAGCAGCCGGCGCGCCACCAGCTTGCGCCGCGCCTCGTCGGCGTAGCGCGCCCGTAGCGCCTTCTCGGTCAAACCCTCGGCCGCCAGCGCCGCGGCAAAACCCTCCTCGCCGCCCAGCCGCTCGACCAGCGCGGCGATGCTCACGTTGGCCTCGGCCTCGGCTTCCGCATCGCTCGCCTCGACCGAATCGATGACCGCCTGCTGCTGCAGCACCTCGTCGTCAATCAGCCGGTCCAGCGCCTCGCGCTCCAGCGTCGTGTCGGGCCGCACCGTGTCGCCGGTCGCCAGCCGCGTGAACAGCACAGCCTGATCGAGCTGGGACTTGAGGATGACCCGCTCGCCAACGACCGCGGCGATGGAATCCGCCGTGCCGCCGAGCGCGGGCAGGGTCAACACCACGACACAAAGGACCCCAAGTCCGACCCTTCGACTCCTCGTGCCTTTGTGTTGTTGCATCTTCCGAGGCTAGTTGCCGCCGAAGTACGCGTCCGGCTTCAGCTCGACCTTGGCCGTGGCGCGCAGTTCGGTCAGCGCGCTGTCGACCACCGCCTGCGCCTTGCGGTAGGCGAGGATGGCGTTGATGTACTCCGCCGCTTCGGCGAACGACACCTCGGCCTTGGTCTTCTTGCGGTCGAGCAGCTTGACTATCTGGTAGCCCTCGCTCGTCGATATGACGCCCGACGACTGCCCGATGCCCAGCGCGAAAATCTGCTCCTCGAGCTCGGGGTCGCCGCCCATCCGCGGGTCGCCCACGCCGCGCGAGAAGTAGCGCGACTCCTGCCCGGCGGCCAGCAACGCGTCCTGCGACCGCTCCTTGGCCAGCTTGGCGAAATCGGCCCCGGCGGCCAGCTCGGCCGCGGTCAGCGCGGCCAGGCCGCTGTCGGCCAGCACGATGCGGGCGATCTTCACCTCGTAGGTGAACTCGTCCTTGTGCGCGGCGAAGTAGCTGAACACCTCTTCCTGGGTCGGCTTGGCCGCGTCGGTCATCCGGTCCAGGAGCTGGTTCACGATGTAGTCGCGGCGCAGTCGCTCGATCGCCGCCACCATCTCGGGCTCCTTGTCCAGGCCGCGGCGCACCGCCTCCTGGTACAGCAGCGTGTTCGACACCCACTTGTCCAGCACCTTGGGCAGGTTGTCGCGCGTGACCACGAACCCCTCCGGGGTCAGGCTGTCCAACTCCTCTTTGCTCATCCGGTCCTGGTTCACCGACACGATGACCGTACCCTTCTTGCCCGCGGCCGGTCCGCCCTGGTTCGGGCACCCGGCCATCAGCGCGACCAGCGACAGTGCGCCGGCAAACATTCCTGCAACTCTCATCGTCCGCTCCTCTCCACCGTCGATTTGACCTTTGACATCTGGCTTTTGGCTTCTGACTTCAATGTCCTATCGCACTTCAACCGGCTTCGCCTTCTTCAGCATCTCGTCGTTAATCTTCACCTTCGCCTCGGCGCGCAGGCGCTCCTTCAGCGCGGCCATCAGCGAGTCGCGCTGCGCCGTCTGCAGCCGGAAGCGTATCATCCCGTCCACCGCGTCCGGGTCGGAGTTCACGAAATTGCCCCGGTTCTCGGCGAAGTAGGCGGCGATGGCCTCGTCGGAGACGCGCGCCGCATCGGTCACCTCCCGCTTGTACAGCGCCTGGTACAGCAGGTCGGCGCGCTTCTGCTCCAGCTTCGCCTTCACGTGGGCCAACCCGTCCAGCTTCTTCTCCAGCGCCTCCTCGTACAGCAGGTCCTCCTCGACCGTGCGCCGCACCGTGTACTTCTTCATCGCGGTATCCAGCGCGGCCGGGAACCGGTTCACGAGGTGCAGCAGGCGCGCCACCTTCACGTACTTCTGCTTGTCCTTGATGGCGACCCACACTTCCTTGTCCGCCTCGGAAATCGATTCCAGCGGCCGGCACATTATGTCCAGCCCGACCGGGTTGAACTCCAGCCGCGACCGCAGGTCGGCAAGGAAACTGTTGGCCAGCTCGCGCCGCCGCACCTGCTTCAGCCGCATCTCCAGCTCCTGGCGGAACTCCCCGAGCGGCGGTGGCGGCGGGTCGGCCGGCCGGCGCTCCAGCATCTCGACGATGTGCCACATGTTGTCGTACCAGACCGGCTCGGTGCGCCCGCCCGGCCCCAGCGGAATCAGCCGGCTGCGCAGCGGCTCCTCCACCGCGAACAGCGTCGTGAACCCGAGGTTGCCGCCGACCGGGGCACTGCGGTGAGTCGAGCGGCGTACCGCCACGCTCTCGAACGGCACGCCCTGTGCCAGCTCGGCCTGCACCACGCGCAGCAGGCTCTCGGTCGGGACCGCGATGACGCGCACGTGCACCTCGTTCTCGAGCAGCTTGTAGGCGTTCTGCAGCTCGGCGTCGCTGAACTGGTTGCCCGGCGCGACCACGCTGTTGTACAGCTCCTGCGTGACGATGCCCTTCTTCTCCAGTTCCAGCGCGTACTGGATGTCCTCCTCCAGCCCCGCTCGCACCGCCTCCTGCACGAACAGCTCCTTCAGCACCAGCGCGTCCAGCACCTGCGCTCGCAGCGAATCGCCCGCCGCGGTCGTGTCCATCGACCGGGGCAATGCCCGGCCCATCTCCTCCAGGGTAATCGCCTCGCCGTTGACGGTCGCCACGGCCTGCTGGCCGGTACGGGCAACGCAACCGGCCAACAGGAACGCGGCCAGCGCGATGATAATCAGTTGTCGCATTTGCCAGACTTTACCCGGCGGCGGCCGCGGAGTCAATCCCGCGCCCGCCGCTGTCAAGTTCCCGGTCCTGCGCTTTGCGCTTTGACCTTTGGCTTTTGGCCTTTGACTTGCCCGGTCCTACTTCTCTCCGCCCTCTTCCTTCTTCTCTGCCTTTGCTGGCTTCTCCGCCATCCGGAACTTCAGGGCCGAGCGCTGGCTGTGCGCCGCGTCTCGGTCAAACGACCGGCTGTTCGTCGCCAGTATCACGTCGTACGTGTCGCCCGCGACCATACCCGGTATCGCCAGCCCGGCGAGCTTCGGGAACTCAAGCGGGTAGACAAACTCCATCACCGTCGAGCCGACGTCCTCGTCGTGGTCGATTTCCCACTCCTCGAACATCGAATCCGAGCCGGGCGCGGTCGCGTGGGTGTAGTTCGTGCCCACCTCGTTGAACACCTCGGCCGAATCCTCGGTGTAGTAGCCCAGCACCATGTTTGCGCCGTCCATCTTCGGCGAGCCGAACCCGATGGCCATCCAGCCCTTGCTCCGGGTCTCCAGCGCGACATAGATGAACTCGTCGTCGAAGCCCCAGTGCACCCTCAGGCCGGTGCGCTTGTCCGCGAACGTGGCCGGGTACTCCGGCTCCTCGCCCTCTTCAGTCTCCTCTATCATCCCGTCGACCGACACCCGGTCGCTCATCAGCGAATCATACGGCATCACCGGGATTTCCTTCGGCTGGGCCACGACCAACCCGGCCAGCACGAGCAACGGCAACAGCCAACGTGAACTCATCGCAACTCCTTTCGTACGCTTACATGTATCGGACGGACAGGGATTATATGCCGTTGCCTCGCGCCCTGTCAAACCGGGGCCGGGCATTGACCGCGCCCCGGCCTGCGCTAGAGTATCGGCACAGGGAATACGATGAACCGCCCCGCCCGTGCCTTCTTCCTCCTCCTCGCGCTCGGCGCGCTGTCCACCGTCTCGGCGCTGTACTTGGAGACAACCATACCGCTCGGCGCGGCGCGGGGTCCGCTGTGGTCGCCGATCGGCAACAAAGTGTACTTCCTCTCAATGACGAACGGCCGTGACTACGTCACGGTCATTGATGGCGCAACCAATCAAGTCACGCGCAACATCCGGGTCGAAGACGACGCCTCGTCTCTCGCACTCAACATGGCTGACGGCAAGATATACTGCACGTCGGGCGAAAGTGATGTCCTGGAAGTCATCTGCGCCCACGGCGACTCTCTGATCAGGCAACTTCAGCTCACCGGCTTCCCCACGACAATGGTCCATGATGCGCGTAGGGGCAAGCTCTTCGTGGCCGCAGCAGACGACGAAGTAGTGTATGCAATCGACGCACGCGGCGACACGGTTGTTGCCCGGATCCCGGTACACAACCCCTATGGTATGCTCATCCACCCACAGATGGACCGGCTGTTCATATCGCACTACTGCAACGCAGACTCCCTACTCGTGCTCGATTGCGTGGCCGACACGGTTACTGCACAGCATCACCTGATGAGGTTCGTCAGCAGACCGCTCTGCGTGGGAACGGATGGAGAGGTCTTCGTACCATGCAGGTACCAGTTAGAGGTCTTCTCCAGTGACGGAGAAGCACTTGTCGCGACGATCCCGACGTCAAGCCGAGTGTCCCGTATCGCAATCTATGCGCCAAGACTGGGCAAGCTGTATATCAGCGACCCGGATCTCGGCATTCTCGCAATTGACTGCCGTGGCAGAACGATAGTCGATACGATACCGCTCGGTGTCAGTGCGGAGTATATGCGTGACGCGGTCTTCGATACGGTGCACAACATGCTCTATGTGCTGTGTCGCCGACAGGTTCTGGCCATCGACACGCGCAACGACTCCGTCGTCGCGGTTGTCAATCTGCCGGACCGGTCTGCCAGCTACGCCCTGGCTTGGAACCCCGTGAACCGCAGGATATACGCGGATGACTCTTGGCTGAATGCGGTCTATGTCCTGCGCGACACGACATCGGGCGTGGAAGAATCACAGCCGAGGCCTTTTTCCGAACCCGCTGCGCCGACTGTGGTGCGCGGCATCCTACGTCTTCCGCAGCCCGCGTCCGGCACGCTGCTGGACGCCTCGGGCCGCGCAGTCCTCGCGCTCAAGGACGGCGCGAACGACGTCAGCCGCCTCGCGCCCGGCGTCTACTTCGTTCTCACCCCTCACC
>JAWOHG010000135.1:0-9517 GCA_046485245.1 bacterium | reverse complement strand
CGGAGCCCGGGCGGGAAGGAAGCGGCCCGGCCGAACCGGGCCTCGAGCCCGGCAAAGACGAGCAGGGCGAGCGTGGCGAGGCCGTAGAACGGGAGCAGGGCCTTGTCCCAGGACCGGGTGTCCCCGCGCATCCGCGCGGACCGCTCGGCGAGCAGTTCCGGGCTGCGCGGTATCAGCAGGGCGGCTTGGGCGGCGAACGTGAGCGCGTAGACCCCGACCAGCGCCCAGCCGGCGACCCAGTCCCAGCGGCCCGAGGCGGCGACGAGCAGGGCTGCGGCCATCGCCGTGCCCGAGAACTCGCGCGTCGCCCAGCGGGCGACGCCCCGGGAAGATGCGGAGGCGGGTTTCACCACCGCAGTCTAGCCCGGCCCGGCAGACCGTCAAGACTCGGCTGTGCCGGTCCCTGACCCGCCTTGACTGCCGCCGCTCATCGGCCTATGCTCAGAGACAATGGTGCCTAGGCACGAGGAAGGACCCCCGGGTAACCGGGATTCACCGCTCGCGAGACAGCAGTCAAGCTCGGACCTGACCTTCATCACCAACGCCCCGGGGCAGAGCCTGCGCGACCGGTTCGGCGTGCTCATCCGGGATGCGAAGCTGTTCGACGCACTCGTCGGGTATTTCTACACCAGCGGCTTCCACTGTCTCTACCGGGAACTCGACCGCACCGAGCGCATCAGAGTGCTCATCGGCATCGGAACCGGACCGGACACAGCCCGACTGGTCCAAGCGGCCCGAGAGCCGGCGCAACAGGCGATGCGGTTCTCTCACGCAGAGGCCAGAGAGAAGTTCGCTGACGTGCTGGCCGCGGAGCTCGAAGCGCCGGGTCAGGATGACGAAGTTGAAGACGGCACGGCCAAGTTCATCGAGTGGCTGCGCGGCGGCAAGCTTCAGTTGCGGGCGTACCCGAGCGCGAACCTCCACGCCAAGCTCTACATCATGACCTTTGCCGAAGGCGACCGGGACGCGGGCCGGGTCATAACCGGCTCCAGCAACTTCTCGCAGTCCGGGCTTGTCGACAATCTCGAATTCAACGTCGAGCTCAAGGCCCGGTCCGACTACCAGTTTGCGCTTGACCGGTTCGATGAGCTATGGGACCAGGCGGTTGACCTTGACGACGCCTACATCGAGACCATTCAGCGCCGCACCTGGCTCAACGATACCATCACGCCTCACGAGCTGTATCTAAAGTTCCTGTACGAGTACTTCGCCGAGGAGTTGGGGCAGGCCCGGGAGCTGTTCGCCGAATCTCTGCCCGAAGGTTTCCGTAAGCTCGAATACCAGGAGCAGGCGGTGGTCAACGCTCGACGCATACTCGATGCCTACGGCGGGGTGTTCCTTGCCGATGTCGTCGGCCTCGGCAAGACATACATGGCGGCGATGCTTGCTCGCCAGCTTGGCGAGCGGGTGCTGGTCATCGCGCCCCCGCACCTGCTCGACCCGGACAATCCCGGTTCCTGGCGGAACGTGTTCTTCGACTTCCGAGTCCCGGCCGAGTTCGAATCGGTCGGCAAGCTCGACCGCGTACTGGCGCGGGGGGTCGACCGCTACAAGTACGTGATCGTCGATGAAGCGCACCGGTTCCGCACCGAGGACACGACGAGCTACGAAATGCTGGCCGAAATATGCCACGGCAAGGGCGTCATCCTTGTCACCGCCACGCCCTACAACAACCGGCCTACCGACATCCTCGCCCTGCTCAAGCTGTTCCAGGACGGGAGGCGCAGTACCATCCCCAACGTTCCTGACCTTGAACGTTTCTTCGGCGAACTGGAGCGCCGTCTGCGCGCCCTGAACCGGGCAAGTGACTTCGACAGCTACGTGCAGACCACGTGCGAGAACTCCCGGGAGATCCGCGAGAAGGTGATGCGCCACCTCGCGGTCCGGCGCACCCGGGCCGAAATCGAGCGCTACTTCGCGTCCGACATCACCCAACGGGGCCTCAAGTTCCCGAAGGTCGAGGACCCGAAAGCGGTCTTCTACCAGTTGACCGAGGAAGAAGACAGCATCTTCACCCGCACCATCAAGCTGTTGCTCGGCAAGCTCGCGTTCGCCCGCTACACGCCCCTGCTCTACCTGGACGACCCGGCCGAGGTTGAGCAGATAGACAAGCTCTCGGCGCGCAACCTCAGAGGCATCATGCGGGTCCTGCTCGTCAAGCGACTTGAATCCAGCTTCCATGCCTTCCGGATGTCGCTCGACCGGTTCATCCGTTCCTACGAGCTGTTCATCAAGGAGTTCGACCGGGGAAGTGTCTACCTCAGCCGGGGATTCCAGACGCAGTTGTACGACCTGCTGGAGCAGGACGATGATGCGAAGCTCCAGCAGATGGTCGAATCCGGGCGGGCGGTTCAGTACGACGCCAGGCGGTTCCGAAAGAGCTTCCGCGCCAAACTGCTGGCGGACCTCACCCTGCTGACCGGGATTCGCGATGAGTGGAAGAAGGTCACCCGCGACCCGAAGTGGGAAGCCTTTGAGCGCGAACTCGACACCAGCCCGGTACTCAAGCGGTCCAAGCTCATCGTCTTCACCGAGTCCAAGGACACGGCCGAGTACCTCGGCGGCAAGCTTGCGGCGAAGTACCCGGGCGCGATTCTTACCTACACCGGTGGCTCGAAGGCGGTGGACAAGGCCCGGGTTAACGACAACTTCGACGCCCGTGCCCGGAATCCGCGCGACGACTACCGGATTCTCGTCTCGACCGAAGTCCTGTCCGAGGGCGTCAACCTCCATCGCTCCAACGTCGTCATCAACTACGACATTCCCTGGAACCCCACCCGGCTGATGCAGCGCGTCGGCCGGGTCAACCGCGTTGACACCGGCTTCGACCGCATCCACTCCTACAACTTCTTTCCGACCGTCCAGTCCAACGACCTCATCAAGCTCCAGGAGGCGGCCGAGGCCAAGCTCGCGGGGTTCATCGCCCTGCTCGGCACCGATGCCCGGTTGCTGACCGAGGGCGAGCCGGTCGAGTCGCACCAGCTCTTCAGCAAGCTGATGACCAGCAAGACCATCACCGGCGAAGACGAGGACGAGCGGAGCGAGCTCAAGTATCTCCGGGTCATTGAGGAGGTCCGGAAGACCGCCCCGGCTCTGTTCGGCCGCATCCGGCACCTGCCCAGGAAGGCGCGCACAGGTCGACAGGTCGAAGAGGCAGGCCCGGGCCTCATTACCTACTTCCGCCGGGGCAGGCTCCACAAGTTCTACCGGGCAGGTGGGAAGTCCGAGCCCGAAGAACTCGACTTCCTCAGCGCGGCCGAAAAGCTGGAAACCGACCCGACCGAGCCGAGGGCCGCCATCGGCCCGGACTATCACACGCTCCTGTCCCGCAACCGGGCCGCGTTCGAGCAGGCGACCCCGGATGAGCTCGAACCCGAACGCCGGGCCGGCGGTCGCGACGCGGCGAAGCGAACGCTGGCCATTCTCCAGTCCACGACCGTCCGCAACTACCCGGGCTTCACCGACGAGCAGGACGACTACCGCAAACGGCTGGTCAGCCGTATCGAGGCCGGGGCCATTCCCAAGGCCAAGCTCCGCCGGTTGGCCAAGGCGCTGGAAGGCCTGCCCCTGACCGACGACCTGCCGCACAAGGCGGTATCCCTCGCCCGCCAGCTTGTGCCCGAGACTCTGCTCGCCGAGCGCACCGCGCAGGGCCCGGGAGCCCGCAAACCGCGCGAAGTCATCCTGTCGGAGTATTTCGCAGCTGGCCAGCCGCCCAAAGACCACCCGATGAGATAGCCGATGCGCAGCAAGTACCGGGTCAGGGACGGCACGGCGATGCCCGGTCCTGAACGGGAGTACGTGCTCTTCTGCGACGAGTCGGACCGAGAAGGCACGTACTACTCGAACTTCTACGGCGGCCTGATTGTCGGAGGCTCGCAGTACAAACGGGTCAGCGCCGTGCTGGACGAAGTCAAGAACGAACAGCATCTCTTCGGCGAGGTGAAGTGGGAGAAGGTCTCCGAGCAGTACCTGCCCAAGTACGTCGCGCTCATGACCGCCTTCTTCCGCGAAGTTGCGGCCGGAACGGTGAAGGTTCGGGTTATGTTCCGCCAACGTGCGCACCAACCGGTCGGACTGACCCCGGAAGACTACGAACTGCGCTACTTCAAGCTCTACTACCAGTTCATCAAGCATGCCTTCGGCCTGATGCACGTCCCGCGGATGCCGGATGGCGTCCGGCTCAGGCTGTACTTCGACCGCCTGCCCGAGACGCGTGAGAAGACAGAAATGTTCAAGGGCTTCATTCGCGCCCTTGAGACCACTCGCGGATTCGCGACAGCAGGCATCAAGATAGACCGTCAGGACATTGTCGAAGTCCGCACTCGGGACCACGCACTGCTCCAATGCCTGGACACGGTGCTCGGGTCCATGGCCTTCCGGCTGAACGAGAAACACCGGGCCAAGCCACCCGGTGCGCGGATACGGGGCAGGCGGACTCGCGCCAAGGAGAAGCTGTATCGGCACATCCGGAGTGAAGTCCAACGGATGCTCCCGGGCTTCAACGTGGGAATGACGACCGGAATGCGCGGCGACGAGCGTGGGCGCTGGAGTCAACCTTATCGCCACTGGTGCTTCCAGCCGAAGGGTTCGGTCTTCGACCCGAGCCTGACCAAGAGATGACGGGACAAGAAAGCATCAGGCCCCACCAGACCTACATCAGCCGCTGGCGCATCACGCCAGCATTCGGTCGGGCAGGGACCAATGCTGATTTATGGTAGCACGGGAGAACGGCCTGTCAAGCTCGCTCTGCCCTCCCCCGCCCGCTAGATCAAGATGAACCCGACCCAGGCCCGAAACCTCATCCGCGAGACGTTCGAGAAGCCCTTCGACCGCGGGCGGTTCGCGCGGTTCATTACCGAACTCCTGAACCACGTCGAGCCGACTCCGCAGACCGTCTATACCGGCAACTACATCCGGGAAGCGTTCAGACCCTACATCAGCAAGATGGAGCGCATCGGCAAGTACAAGGTCCCGGGCGGCCGCAAGCTCGACGTCCTGGCGGTGCATCTCAAGCGCGAAGCCTCGCTCGTCCACGCCCGCACGACCCAGCGTAACTTCATCCGCTGGTACCTTGGCGGCAGTCGCGGGGGCGATGAGAAAGACGCCGCGCTCGTTGCTTTCGTCGCGCCCGGTGAGGAAGACTGGCGGTTCTCGCTCGTGAAGATGGCATACGACCTCGCGCCCCGGCCCGGCGGCGGGGTCAAAGCGAAGCGAGTCCTCACCCCGGCCCGGCGCTACTCCTTCCTCGTCGGCCCGAACGAAGGCAGTCACACGGCACAGGTACAGCTGGTCGGGATTCTACAGGACGCTGACGAAGACCCGACCTTGGAACGGCTCGAACAGGCGTTCGGGGTCGAGACGGTCACAAAGGAGTTCTTCACCGAATACCGGGGCCTGTTCCTGCGGGTCAAGGACGCGCTCGACGCGGCCGTGCTTAAGAACCCGAAGGTCAAGCAGGACTTTGCGGACAAGAACATCAACACCGTTGACTTCGCCAAGAAACTCCTCGGCCAGCTTGTCTTCCTCTACTTCCTGCAGAAGAAGGGCTGGTTCGGGGTCGGTCGGGACGCCGAATGGGGCACCGGGCCGAAGGACTTCCTGCGCAGGTTGTTCTGCCGTGGTGGATACAGGAACTTCTTCAATGACGTCCTGGAGCCACTCTTCTACGAGGCGCTCGCCAGGAAGAGGGATGCCGACTTCTACAGCCGTTTCGACTGCAAGATACCCTTCCTCAACGGCGGGCTGTTCGACGCAATCGGGGGCTACGACTGGGTTCACTCCGACATCCTGTTACCGGACGTTCTCTTCTCCAACACCGAGAGGACCGAACACGATGACCGCGGCACCGGCATTCTCGATGTCTTCGACCGCTACAACTTCACGGTCAACGAGGACGAGCCGCTGGACAAGGAAGTTGCGGTTGACCCGGAACTCCTCGGCAAGCTCTACGAGAAGTTCAACGCCATTACCGCCGAGAACTACGACGAGTACCGCGATGCGCTGAAGGCCCGCCGGCTCGACCTTGAACGCCGGTTCAACCACAAGTACGGCGTCCATTACACGCCTCGGGCAATCGTCCAGGCGATGTGCCGTGAAGCTCTGCTGGAGTATCTCGATTCCCGCCTGGCCGGGCGCGTATCACACGAGGAACTCAACCGACTCATCACCGACGCCGACAAACTGGCCGAGCACGAAGCGGTCGCGCAGGAGCGGACCGAGCTTGTTGTGCAAGGCAAACGGAAAGGACCTGGCAGATACACCCCGGTCTTGTCTTCGGCGATACGCGAACATGCCGATGAGCTCGACCGGGCTCTTGAGGAGATTCGCGTCTGCGACCCGGCGGTCGGCTCTGGTGCCTTCGTGGTCGGGATGATGAAGGAAATCGTGGCCGTGCGCATGGCACTGGACAGCCTGCGGCCTGCTGCTCAACGCAGGAAGCGCTACAACCTCAAGCGACAGGCAATCGAGAGGTCGCTCTACGGCGTGGACATTGACCCGGGCGCGGTCGAAATCGCCCGACTCCGGCTCTGGCTCTCAATGGTCGTTGACGAGGAAGACCGCAGGGACATCCTGCCGCTTCCCAATCTCGACTTCAGAATCGCGGCCGGTGATGCTCTGCTCGGCCTGCCTTATCGCACCCAACGCCTCGGCCACATTGAAAGACTCAAAGCGCAGTTGTTCAGCGAGACCGATGCGGAAAGACGACAGAAGCTGAAGGCACAGATAGATGAAGAACTTGCCAACTGCTACAAGGCTTCGTCTGAGCATGTCGGATACGAGATTCGGTTTGACCTCCGGGTGGTCTTCTCCGAGGTCTTCCCGGACAGCCCGGACGCCGGTTTTGACATACTGATTGCGAATCCACCCTACATCCGGCAGGAAGGCGTTCTGCGCGAGTTCGGCAAGGCCTACAAGAAGAACCTGACCCAACTCTACCCTGAGGCAATGGTCGGCACCGCGGACATCTACGTTGCGTTCTATGCCCGGGCGCACCAGTTGCTCAAACCGGACGGCATAGGGTGTTTCATCTCGTCCACCAAGTGGTTGCGGGCCGCCTATGGCGAGCAACTCTGTCAGTGCCTGCTCGACCGGCAGAGCTTCCGACTTGTAGCCGACTTCGGTGAACTACCTGTGTTTGAGACTGCGGCGACATTTCCCGGCATCTTCCTCTGGCAGAAGCGGCCGCGAGGCGATTCACCCGCGACCTGGGCGGTTGTGAAGGACCTGGATGAATGTTACAGAGAAGGCGTCCGCGAGCACATTGCCAGAATCGCGATCAACGTCCCTGCATCCCAGTTCGGCAAGGACAAACCCCGGCTTGCCCGACCGGACGTTGCCGACATGCGCCGGAAGATGGAGCAAAGCGGGCCGAAGCTTGGTGAGTTAGTCAAGGGCAAGATGTATCGTGGTGTCGTGACCGGCGCAAATGACGTCTTCTACGTTGACGAGGCCACTGCAAGGCGCTTGGTTGCAGAAGACAATCGGTCAGGCGAGATTGTGAAGCCGGTGTTGATGGGCGACGATGTTAGAAGACACGAATCTCACCTGAGAGGAACTTACATTCTGTTTGCACGGCAAGGAGAGAACCTAGTCAAGTACCCGGCAGTTCTGGCGTACTTGAGGCGATTCCGTAAGCAGTTAGAGCCTCGACCACGAAGCTGGGACGTCAGTCAGCAAGGCCAATGGCCAGGCCGCAAAGCTGGCACATACAAGTGGTGCGAACTGCAGGATGCTACGGCCTACTACGACGTATTCAGACAGCGCAAGATAATCTTCCCCCAAACCGCGATGGAGCCGCGCTTCGCCATGGATGTGGCGCCGCTGACAGTTGACCAGACGGTCTACACGGTGGCAGTCGAGGATTGGTTCCTGCTGGGTATTCTGAACTCAAAGCCCGCATTCGACTGGCTGAAGCTCGTGTGTGCTGTGCTTGGCGACGAGGACAAGCGTGGTCGAGTCCGCATTCTCACGCAGTATCTGGAATGCCTGCCGATCCCAGAGGCGTCGTCTGTAGCGCGACAGCTGGTCACGAAGCTGGCTCAGCAGGCACAACGCTTACACGGCAGACGCCGGAAGCGGGTCGAGAAGTTCCTGCACGACATCGGTTCGTCTCCTGCCGAGTCATCGTCGAAGAACATGCTCGAACAGCCCTGGAACACCGAGAAGTGCACCGACGACTACTTCCGCCGCAAGGCTAGAGGTTATCCGCTCGAACTGCTCCACGACGTCCGCGACGAAACCATCACCCTGACCGAAGAAATCCTCAGGGTCGAAGCCGAGATAGATGAGCGGGTGAAGGGATTGTATGGGCTCTGATTCCAGCGGTGTCACCGGCCTCGGGCCGTTTGATGAGTTCTGATGGGATACGATGGCTGAAAGCAAGTGTTGGGCTGCTGAGCTTGGCGGTTGCAGCGGCCCTCTTAGCCGCGAACACTTGGTCTCGGAGTCGCTGCTTCGGGGAGATACCCACAACTGGATAGGCAACGACCCACGGTTCGGTCGGGATACCGTGTACTTTCGGCGAGGCCGGCTCCAGGCGGGCATCCTCTGTGAGGGTCATAATCGGGAGCTGGGCGGCACGGCTGACTTCGCCGCTCTTCGGCTGTCCAAACATCTCAGGGCGATTCACTCCCCACTGAGCCTGCGTGGGTCAGGGTTACTCAGACCCCCAGTTGATAGACGGGTATCCGGCGTCAACTTCGGGCGTTGGCTCTGCAAGACACACTGCAACATGATGGTCGCTCATGGGATGACCCCGGACCCGGCATATGTCCGCTACGCATTCTGTCGGCCTCTGCCAAGACGGGTACACTTCTACTTCCCCGCCCATTTAGGACAGACGCTACACCTAGCCGATGGGCGCTACCCAGTGGTTAGCTGGAAGCAGCTTCGTAACGAGGCGGCCCCGGGGCTTGACGCCTTCGCCATAACCCTCTCAGGGTTCACCACCTTGGTGTCCGTTGCGCCCCTGCAACACGCTGGCGAGGAAATGGTCGAGCGGCTGGGCGCGTTGCGCAAACCGACCGCACTAGGCATGTTCTGCATTGTGTTTGACTGGTCAGGGGAACCTCCCGTGCAGGATATTGCTGTACCGTCAGCCAAGGAGTCATAGGGGCGTCTGATGAAATCTCATCGCAAAGGTAGGCCGAAGGGTCGAAGACACCATAGGAGCTCTAGCATCTGCGGCCGGGGCAGACCGGCAGATGGCAAGTAGAGTACCGGGGGGCTTGGTGACGTGTAGAGTCAAGCGGGCGGTCTTGCTGGCGGTACTGGAGAGGTGCATCTCGCTTATCGGGGGGCGCACGACCTATCCTGTTCTGCGTTACGTCCGCATGGGAACATCGGGGACACAACACCGTTTGCCGGGCCGCATCCTCGCCCGCGACATCGCCGACAACCTCGAAGCCGCGCTGGAGCAGTTTCGGGGGATAGTGAAGGATTTGGAGGAATGAATGATGGACTCTACTGAGGGTCGCCGGACGCCGGAGGCTCAGATCTACAAGTGCCGAGTCGA
>JAWOHG010000095.1:0-4489 GCA_046485245.1 bacterium | reverse complement strand
CGGTCATCATCGTCGACGACGTGACGACCAGCGGGGCGACGCTGGACGCGGCCGGGCGCAGACTTCTGCTCGAGGGGGCGACCGCGCTCTTTGGGCTGGCGGTCGCCGGGGTCTAGCGTAGCCGGTCCATCAGCCGGGCCAGGCTGTCGCGCGTGCGCGCGAAGTCGGCCGCGTGGGCCTTGCGTACGGGCGGTTCGCGCGGCGGGTCGAGCCGCAGCGGGTTGACCGAGGCGCCGTTCTTGCGGATTTCGTAGTGCAGGTGCGGCCCGGTGGAAAGCCCGGTCGACCCGACGAAACCAATCAACTCCCCTTGCTTCACCGCGGCGCCGCGCCTGATGCCCCTTGCGAAACCGCTGAGGTGGCCGTAGCGCGTGACGTAGCCGTTGGCGTGGCCGACTTCCACCATCCGCCCGTACCCGCCGGACCAGCCGGCGCTGGTGACGCGGCCGTCGGCTGCGGCGGAAACGGGCGTGCCTTTCGGGGCGACGTAGTCGAGGCCGTGGTGCTGGCGGCGGACCCGCAGCACGGGGTGGCGCCGGCTGCCGAAGAACGACGAGATGCGCGAGAACCGCAGGGGAGACTTGAGGAACTGCTTGCGCAGGGATTGGCCGGACGAGTTATACAGCCCGGATTCGCCGTCCCGGTCAGTGAACCGGTAGGCATCGAAGGAGCCGACCTGCCCGTCATAGCGCGCGGCCAGTATCGGCCCGAGCCCGGCCGGGACCGAGTCCACGAACTTGCGCAGGAACAGCAGGACAAACGAATCGCCGGGCTGAACCTCGGTGAAGAAGTCGATTTCCCAGCCGAACACGTCGGCGAAGTCGCCGGCCAGCGCAGGGTTCTGGCCCAGCCTGACCACGGTTTCGTAGAGCGACCCGGTGATGACGCCGGCCGCGACCTCGGGGGCAAACGTGACCTTGCGGACGAGCATCGACACCCGGCAGGAGGTGGAGTCGAGGTCGATGCGGTAGACGTTCTCCCGGTCGCGGGCGTAGAGCAGGCGAACGAGCGCGGAGTCGGAGTAGAGCGCGGTCAGCGTGTCGCCCGGGCGCATCGCGCGCAGGTTGAAGCCGGCGGCGCGCAGCGCTTCGACGACGCGTGCGGCCGGGGCCGGGTCGAGTCCGACGCGCCCGAGCAGCGTGGACAGCACGTTTCCGCGCCCGACGACGTGGGGTACGCTGCGCAACGCCGGTTCGGGCAGCGGTGCCGGAACCTCGGGCCGGCGGCGGGGCAGCACGAGTACCAGTAACAGGACCGTGGCGGTGACGGTGCAGAGGACCGCAAGCAGGCGGCGGTGTTTCCGGGGCGGGTGTGGCGCACCCGGGAGGGGCGGGACCGGGCCGGGCGCCTGAATCGGCATTGCAGAATCGTACACGGCGTGCCGTGCGAGGCAAATCGTGCGCCGCTGCCGGCTTGACCGGCCCGGCGATGGGCCTAGGATGGATTGATGGCCAACAGCACCGGGCCGGGCGAGCACGAGGCGCTGTACTGGGAGAAGTCGGCGCACGGCGTTCGCTGCAACCTCTGCCCGCACCGGTGCCTGATAGTGGAGGGGCGCAGCGGGCGGTGCCTGGGCCGAACGAACCGAGGCGGCCGGCTGTTTGCCGACAGCTACGGCCGTGCCGTTTCGCTCGCGGTCGACCCGGTGGAGAAGAAGCCGCTGTATCACTTCCTGCCGGGGACAGAGATCCTGTCCGTCGCGACCTACGGCTGCAACCTCGCCTGTCCCTTCTGCCAGAACAGCGAGATATCCCAGTCCGCGGCGCCGAGCCGCTACCTGTCACCGGAGGCGCTGGTGTCCGCGGCGCGGGAGCGGTCGATACCGTCCGTGGCGTTCACCTACAGCGAGCCGCTGGTATGGTTCGAGTACGTGCTCGATGCCGCGCGTCTTCTGCGGGCCGCGGGCGCCAGGGTCGTGCTCGTGACCAACGGCATGGTCAACGCCGAGCCGTTGGCCGAACTCCTGCCGTTGGTCGACGCGATGAACATCGACCTGAAGGCGATGCGGCCGGGATTCTACCGCGACTATGTCGGCGGCGAACTCGCGACGGTGCTGGCGACAATCCGTGCCGCACGGCCGCGCTGCCACGTCGAGCTGACGAACCTGCTCATCCCGGGGCGCAACGACAGCGATGACGACATCGACCGGCTGGTCGACTTCGTCTGCGAAACGGGGGAGAACACGCCGCTGCACTTCTCCCGCTACTTCCCGAGGTTCCGCGCGACAGAGCCGGCGACGCCGGCCGAATCGCTGCTGCGCGCTGCGGAGCGGGCCAGCCTTAGGCTGCACTACGTGTACCTCGGCAACCTCGACCGCGGTTCGCGCTTCCGTGACACTGTCTGCCCGAGTTGCGGCAGCGTGCTCGTTGACCGCGCCGGTTACAGCGGGCGCGTCGTCGGCGTTGCGGCCGGCGCCTGCTCAAACTGCGGCCGCAGGGCCGACCTCGTGCTCGGAACCGGCGACCGCCCTTGATTGGCGCGCGCCCGCTGCTAGTATCCGGCGTGCGGTTCACCAACCGTTCGTTGTTCGGAGAAGGAAGGCGGGCGTGCGCAGCCTGACGCCGAGAGCGGGCGGCCGGTCCATCGGGCTGCTCGTGCTGGCGGTCGTGGTCGCGGGCGTAATGGGCAGTGCGTTGTCCTATGTCCTGTCGTCGGTCTTCCCGGACGGACCGGTACGCAACTTTTTCTTTGCCTCGAAGCCCGTGGGTTTCGGTCCGTTCGAACTCGACTTGGCCTTTATCAAGCTGACGCTGGGCCTCGCGCTTTCGGTCAACGTACTGGCCGTCGTGCTGATAGCGCTGGCAGTCTACGTCTGGTACAAGTTCTAGTTCTCCCCGGAACGGCGGCGGGGCGGCATATGCCGCCCCGCCGTGTCGTTGCAGCCTTCTCAGTCCTGGATGATGACCTTGCGCGTCAGCTTGACGTCTTCGCCCGCCATCTCCACGAAGTACACGCCCGCCGCGACCGGCCTGCCCTGTCGGTCGGTGCGGTTCCACTGGATTTGGCCTCGACCGTGCAGGAACTGCCGCTCGTGCAGCCCGGCAACCAGCCTGCCGGCCGCATCGTAGACCCTGATGCTGGCATCACCCGATGCGGGCAGGGCGAAGGCGATGTTGACCGCACGGCGGGCAGGGTTCGGGTACACGTTCAGCCACGGTCCTGACTGCGGCACGCGTCGTTCGTCCATCACGCCCGAGCGTACCGGCGCACCGGCGTAGCCGGCCAGTCCCGCAGGGTCGCTTGCGGGCTTGTACTCCCAGAACTCGTAGCCGTAGGAGCCTTTGAGACAGTAGAAGGTCGATTCGGCAGCGGTCAGTGCCGAGCCGCGCTTGACCTTGCGCCGGCGGCCGGTGATCGACATCGGTATGTCCGCACGCTGCAGCCAGCTGTCGGCCCCGACCTGGTAGCTCCAGAACTCCGGCGTGTTGCCGCCCTTGAGGATGTAGACGGTGTGGTCGAAGAAGGTCATCGACGCACCGGACTTGACCGTCTTGTTGCGCAGCCCGAGCAGCGATACGGTCGGCAGCGTGTCGATCCAGGCCTTGACGTTGAGGTCGTAGCCGTAGGCCTCGAGCGTGTTGGAGCCCTTGAGCACGTAGAGCGTGTCGTTGTCGCCGTAGACCATGTCAGTGCCGAACTTGCATTTGGCGAAGCGCAGCGGGTTGTAGGGCACGTCGAGCGGCCGGTTGTTCGCGTCGGCGACGTAACTCCAGCGGGCGGTTGCGATGTCGTACTTCCAGAAGTAGTTCGTGCGGTTGCCGGGCAGGCAGTAGACCGCGCCCTGGGCGTACGCGATCGACGCGCCCTTCTTGGGCGGGCGGTACTCGCGGCCGCCGATGGAGTCGGTGACGATGGCCGAGGGCGCCACGGTCCACGTGTTGGTGGCGATGTCGTAGTGGTAGAAGTCGGGACGGCCGCCGCCCTTTAGCGCCCAGAGCCGGCCCATCTCGGTGGTGTCCAGGCCCGGCTGGTAGGTCAGGTCGCAGCCGTCGCGGGCGCGCCGGCCCGAAGGTGAGAGCGGCATCGGGGCCAGCGTGTCCCAAGTCCCGGTCGCGATGTCGTAGGTCCACAACTCGTTCGTGTTGCTGCCCTTCATAACGTACACCCGGTCGGCGGTCGGAACGTAGACGGCCGTGCCTTCCTTGACCTTGCGCCGCCGCCAGCCCTTGGGGATGTCCTCGCGCTGTACCCACGGCGACACGATGATGAGCTTGCTCGTGACGTTGTTGGTGCTGTCGGTGTCGCCGGCCATCCGCACCGAGCAGACCGCGGAGAAGCTGCCGAGCTGGGCAAGCCACGGCGTGTGTCACTCCTTCTTACACGCCGCCAGCTGACAATTGCAACCGGACGGTCGTCGTGACCTTCACCGCCACTGACGATTGCGGCAATATTGCTACAGACACCAAGAGCTTCCTGGTCGACGATTATACTGCGCCGGTGATCACGGTGCCTCCGGATGATCTGACATTGCAATGCTATGACCTGGATG
>JAWOHG010000043.1:0-3432 GCA_046485245.1 bacterium | reverse complement strand
GGAGGGCACCGCTCAACAGGCCATCCTCGTTCCTCAACAAGGGGTGAGCCGCAATCCGAAGGGAGGCCCCATCGCGCTGATCGTGGATGAGGCCGGAATCGCCGCGGCGCAGATGACCCCGACAAGGACGGCCAGCATCGAACGCCAGTAGGGCAGGCCCATGAGCACTGCCGCGACACTGCCGGTCCACGCCCCGGTGACCGGCAGGGGCACGGCCACGAACAGCGCGAGCCCCCAGAACTCCCAGCGTTGGACCAGCCTGCTTCGGCGTTTCGTCCGGGCGAAGAGCCAGTCGAAGAACCGGCGAAAGACCCGAAACCGACCGAGCAGCACGACAATCCGCTCGAGGAGGAGCAGTATGACGAAGACAGGCAGAATGTTGCCGACAACCGCCGCGGCCACGGCCCGGGGCCAGGGCAGTCCGAGCAGGTTTATGCCAACCGGGATCGCACCCCGCAATTCGACGACCGGAAGCATCGAGATGACCACCACGATGGCCTCGGGCGGCAGTCCCCGCGTGCGCAGGCCGGCAGCGAGACGCTCGCCGAGCGGGCGATGCGGGATCGCGCTCTCCGCAGTTACGGGCGTGACCGGCGCCGAAAGGGCCATTGAGCCCAGGATCAGTGGAAACAGGAATTGCCTCATCGAAGTCCCTCTTTGCGGCGCAGAGCCCATTCGGCCGCGGCAAGCAGGACGAGCATGATGTAGAGCCAGGGCGTGCGCCGCGGCGTGAACTCGAAGCCGTGCCGGCTGCGGGCGAGTTCCATCTCGAACCCGGGCCCGGGCAGGCTGTCGTATCGGAAGTAGCGCCCCCCCGATGCCTGAGCGATGCCGCGCAGGAGTCGGTCGTCCAGGCCCAGGGCGACATCCTCGACAAGCCGATCTGTCACCAGGTACTCGACGCGTGCCTGCCCGACGTTCTCGACTACGGCGACGGCCTCATGCCGACCAGGGGCGGTGCCGGCGAACTCCACGGAGTAGAGGCCACGCCGGGTCTCAATCATCGGGAGGCGTACCCCGGCCGCCCCAAGCTCGATGATCGGCGCTGCGCCCGAGAGCGGGGTCCCGTCCGGCGCCAGCGCGGCCAGTTCGAGCCTGACCGGCTCGCCGGCAAGATGCGTGGTCCGGATTGCGCTGAGCCGGAGCGCATCGCTTCCGTCGGCGGCGAGGTGGCGAACGGCTGCGCCGAGCAGCAGTCCGAGCGCGGTCGGCGCACCGGCGACGCTGCCGGCCGTGAAGCTCCAGCGCCAGAGCGGTCCACCGGCATATAGCACCCGGCGCCTGCCGACACGGCGCGTGCCGACAATGACCAGCCCGGCGGAGCCGTCAACAATCCATGGGTCGATGCTGTCCGGCGAGATCGGCGTGAACAGGGGGTCCGGGGGCGACAGCCGCTCCAAGGTGAGGTCGAGCTCAGCCGCGGGGTGGCCGGCGCGCGAAGTCGGCGTCGGTGGTCCGGGTGTGGACCGGATCCTCGCCGTCCCGCCCGGCAGGAAGGCTGCCAGCGGGTGGCCGGGCTCGATGGCCTCGCCTCCGAGAATCAGCACGGCGGCGTCCGGACCAACCTCGGCCGCAAAGCGCTCCCAGCCCGGCCGGGCGGTCGCCGGCAGTGCCACATCGAGAACGTAGACGTCGACAGCCGCTGCCATTCGCGTCGGGCCGCCCTCCCCGACGACGATCGCGGTGTCAACCGACACTCGGGACAGGGACCGGAGCGCCCTGACAACAAACCGGGACGACGGCCCGACCGCGTCACAGACATAGCGGACGAGTGTCCGCCCGGGCCGCACATGCACCAGACCCTCGACGGCGTTGTCCGCGGCGTTGGACTCGCCCGGGACGCTGTCAGCGACCGCACGCAGTTCGTGGAAGCCGGGCTCGTCGAACCGGAGGTCAAACTCGACCTGCTCGGTGCCGGCAGAGGCAAAGTGAAGCTCGCGGCTACTGCCGGCAAGTTCTACCCTGGCGTTCGCCGGGCCTGAACTCGACCAGGAAACCCGCAGGCTCGTGCGGACCGGCTCGCCGGTGTACACCTCGTCAGGAAATTGGAGGTCGCCGAGCGCCAGGTTGCCCGGCAACTCCATGCCGCAGCCAACAGCATAGACCGGGATGCCATAACTGCCGGCAAGCCGCTCGGGGTCAATCGGCCCGTTGTCGCGACCATCGCTGAGCAGCAGGATTGCGCCGGGTTGGCGGCGGGCACTCGCGGCCAGCGCCGGGCCGAGCAGGGTCCGGGTTCCGGCAAGTCCCGCGGTCGCTGCTACGGCGCGGGGGTCGCCGCGAGGCTCGGCGTTCCTGATCGCGGCGGTGGTCTCTGCGAACGCGGTCACCTCAAACCGGACCGGACCGGGCAGTTCGAAGGCACGGATCGCACTCAGGGCAAGGCTGTCCGCACCGCCGACGTTCATGCTGCGCGAGGCATCCAGGAGGACGGCAACGAAGCGGCCGGGGCGGGTCCAGCGACGCCTGACGGTGATTCCTGACAGCAGCAGGAAGAGAATCAGAATTGCCGCGAGCCGCAGCACAAAAAGCCCGGCGGCGGTCCGCGTCGAAATCCCACCCGCGCTTCGCGAATCCAGCAGGCAGACCCCGGCCGAGAGCAGCAACAGCAGCGCGCTAGCGACAATACTCGCTGAGAGCACGGGGTGTCGGCTCCGGTTCGATGCGTATCAGGATGGTGTCCGACCCGGGCAGGTCTGCCTCGACTCGACCCACGAGGTCGGCGAGCCCGTTCCGGCTCGTGTCACTGAACGCGACGACTTCGTAGCGGCCGGCAGGAACCCGGGATGCGAACCAACCGCTGTCGTCGGTCACTGCCAGCGCGACCGCCACCCCGGACCTCAAGCAAACGATGCTCGGGCCGGAGCCGAGGACACGGCCGCGCACATCCTCGCCCGCGAACGTGCTGTCACGCGAGAAGCTGGTCGCGGCCGGGTGCCTGGTGTCGTTGCCTTCGAGGTCGGGAAGGCCGGCAAACAGAACCACGTGGTGAGCAGATAATGACCAGGTCTGGGTCCCGCGGCCGGCCACGATTGAAGAATCCTGCGACCCCGGCGCGACCGGCGGGTCGTCGCCCGGCCGGACCGCCGGGCGCATCAGCCTCAGGCGCTGCCAGCCAGGGTCCCAGCGCGGCTCGAGCTGCAGTTCGAACTCAGACGGCACGGCGCTGAAGCGAACCGACGCCAGGGTATCCATCGGCTTGCTGAACTCGAAGACGATCTCGTCGGCCTGATAGTTCGTCTGGCCCGGGGTCGGGCGGACAGAGATGATGCGCGGTAGGACTGTGTCAATCGTCGAACTGCCCCGGAAACGGGCCTTCACGTGGGCGACATTGCCGGCGAGGTCCGGAACCTTCGCACTGAGCTCGTATATGACCGGGTCCTGGAGCGCGGTCCAGACCAGCAGGCTGCCGCTCCGTCCTGTCGCCAGGCC
>JAWOHG010000209.1:0-3557 GCA_046485245.1 bacterium | reverse complement strand
AGGTAGCCCGCGCCCCAGCCGCCGAACTGCGTGCTCACCGTCACCACGCCGGTCACGGTCACGCTCTGGTTCTCCAGTTCCGGCACGCCCTGCGAGTCGTTGCGCCGCACGGTCCGAATCGGCACAACCTCCGCCGCCGCAACGCTGGCGACGAGCACCAGCGCCACCAGCGCGACTCCGAGCCCGCGAATCTGCAATCTGCAATCTGCAATCTTGAATCTCATTTGCCCAGCTCCCTTTCCACCGCGGCCGCGGCCTCGTCAAGCGCCGCCTTTGCCGTCATATCACCGCGCATCACTTTCTCAAGACCCTCGCCCAGGCTGCGCCGGCCGCTGAACCACGCCTCGGAGCGCGGCTCAAACGACATCCACTCGAGCTGGGCCAGCTCGTCCTTCAGGCCGGGAATCGACTCGACCAGCGCCGCGTAGGCGCTCACCGCAAGCGAGCTCCGTCGCGCCGGCACGTAGGACGTGCGCGCCGCCCACTCGGCCTGCGCCTCGGTGCCGGTGAACCACTTGATGAACTTCCAGCAGGCCGCGGCCTGCTCGCTCGTACCGGTGCGGAACACGCCGATGTTGGTGCCGAACGACAGCACGTTCGGCGAGTCCCAACTCGGCACCGCGGCGATGCCCACCGGGAACGTCATGTTCGGCTTCATGTAGGTCCACGACACCGACGTTCCCCAGATGACCGCAATCTTACCCGACAGGAAGTCGTTCTGCGGGTCGTAGCCCGCCGTGAACTGGGCGCTGGAGTCCTTCGATACGATGTCGTACATGAACTCGGCCGCCTTCACCCCGGCCGCGGAGTTGAACAGCGCCTTCCGGGCCGCCTCGTCGATGAAGTCCCCTCCGAGTTGGCGCAACATGCAACCGAACATCCACTCGTTGACGCCGCCGGTTGTGCCCCAGATGCCCTGCTTGCGGTCGGTCAGCTTCTTCACCATCGCACGGAACTCCGGCCAGGTCTTGGGGAACTCCGCGTGCCCGGCCGCCTTCAGCATCTCGATATTGTAGAAGAACACCGGCACCGACTTGTTGAACGGCAGGGTCACCAGCGTTCCGTCCCACGTGTTGTCCTCGATGAACGCCGGGTAGAAATCGGCCAGGTCGGCCTCAGTCAGCCCGTCCGGCCCCCTGGCGAACGTGTCCAGCGGCAGCAGCTTGCCCAGCCCGTGGAACTGCGTTGTCCACGACTCGTACATCTGGGCCATGTTCGGCGGCGCATCGACCTGCACCGCGCCCATCAGCTTCTGTGACAGTGTGGAATAGCCGCTCATCGACACCAGTTCGATGTCGATGCCCGGGTTCGCCCGCTCGAACTCGCCGACCATCGAGTCCAGCGCGTCGCCCAGCGGCCCGCCCATCGCGTGCCAGAACGTCACCTTCACCTTACCGCCGGTGCTGCCGCCCCTCGCGCCGCACCCGGCCACCAGCCCGGCCAACAGGACAAATAGGGAGATTCTCTTCAGGGATTTCATCCGGCCATTCTAGTTTCGGCCCGTCGAGTGTCAAACCGGCGCCGAGCCGCCCTGAGCGAAGCGAGAGGGTCGCCTGTTCCGCACCGAGGGACCAGGGACAAGGGGTCAGGGGTCAGGGACCGGAGCGTGCAGATGACAGCTCACGGCTGACGGCTTGCGGCTAACAGCCTCAGCGAATGTCGAGTGACGATTGTCGATTGTCGATAGCCCTGCCGCATCTGGCTCCACTTGCGTCCCACCCAGTCCTCCATTCTAGAATCTGCATTCTGCAATCTGACTTCTGCCTTCGCCCTCGTCCTCCTCCCGTGCCCCTCTGTCATCCTGAACGGAGTGAAGGATCTCACGCAAATTGGCAGCGGTACAGCTCCAGATTCTTCGGCGGTGCCTCAGAATGACAGGGCCACCGGGCAGAGCCGGCCCGCAACATCTGCCATCACGAATCACTCATCTGACATCTGACTTCGCCGCCGCTACTGCCCAGCCTAACGGACGAGCACGATTCTCCTTGCCCGAGTGTCACCATCCTGTCGGACGAAGTAGACGCCGGGAGGCAGTCGCCCGACGTCGTTTGGCCCAGGCACAAGCTCCGCCGCGACTCTGCCCGCGGCTGAGAGCAGCCGCGCCCTGCCCGGTCCAGCGAGTACGAGTCTGCCGCGCAAGATGCGGCTGCCCGCGCTCCGCGCCACGGCGGCCTCGGCCTCTTCCGAGATTGCCGACGTCGTGTCCCGTATCACGTACACCACGTTGTCCATCTGGTCCGATACGTAGACGCGCGCGTCGATGGGATTCCAGGTCATACGGACCGGGCTCCGGCCAAGCTGGATGCGGCGCAGGAGTGAGCCGTCGGCAAGGCGGTAGACCAGGACCTCGTCTGTTGACCGGTCTATCACGTAGAGCTTGCCCCGGAGCGTGTCGCAGACTGCGTCGTAGACCGCAGTGTTCGGTAGGCTGTCTATCACGGTGTGTGAGGCGCAGTCAACAACGCTGCCCTGCCCCGGGTTGAGGTCCATGACATACAGGCGGTCGAGTCTCGGGTAATGCACAAGGGGAGTGGGCCAAAACGCTGCAACTGCCACTGTGGCTATGAACGAGTCGCCCGTGGCCTCGAAGACATGGAGTGCGTGCTGAGACGTTACGTAGGTCTGGCCATCGTGGTGACCACAGAGCAGACCGCGCGCACCGACACCCATCTGCCACGTCCTCACGATGGAGTTCGTGCTGCAATCGACGACTGCAACGTAACTCCCCGTCTGGTTGGCACAGAACAGCCTGTCCGAGACTGGGTTCCACGCCGTTCGAGTGCGGCCGGCCGGCGACATCCCGATGCTGGCAACGACTGTGTCCGCCTCGGCGTCGTAGACGTCCACCAGGCCGGCATCGCTGCGTACGACGTACAGCAGGTCTCGGTCGACCGAGTAGGCCAGGTCCTGGGGGTAGTCTGATACCCTCAGACGCTTCATGAGGGTGTCACCAGAGCCGCAGATGACGTTCACCCGGTTGCTCTCGCCGGCCGAGCAGTAGACCTTGTTGTGGCGCGCGGCGAACGCGTACATCACAGGGTAGTCGGCCACGTTGATGGTCGCGCGCACGGCATTGGTCGCACCGTCGATGACGGTCACGGTGCCGTCTTGCTCGTTCGAGCAGTAGACCCGGTTGCTCAGCGGGTTCCAGAACAGGCATATCGGAGAGTCGCCAACCGGTATCGTCGCTTCGAGGTATTGCCCCCGCGCGCTCGTCAGCGCGCCGAGCGCAAGGAGGAGGATGACGGTCTTGGAGGCGAGTTTCACCCGGTTGTCCTCGGGTCAAGCTACGCCGCCTGAGGCAGTTGTCAATCCGCGGCCGCGTTCGACCGAAGCGCCGCGCCAAGACGCAATGCTGGTGCACCCTCGCAGGCAAGCCCGACTTGAGCCCCGCCGGCTTGATCTGGGCGCGCAGGCGTCATACAATCAGCCGCAATGAGCACGCTGATTGAACAGCACCGGCACGAAATCCTGCGCATCGCCCATTCGCACGGCGCGCGACGCGTGCGCGTGTTCGGGTCGGTGGCGCGAGGCGACGACCGTGACGACAGCGACGT
>JAWOHG010000186.1:0-2624 GCA_046485245.1 bacterium | reverse complement strand
GGCGTGGTGCGCGACCACCCCGAACTCATCGACATCAACCTTGGCACGCTTTTCTCGTACGGCGACTGGATCCACGCCAACATCGTCGAGTACAACGAGCAGCGCGACGAGATCGTATTCTCGTCCCACTTCCTCAACGAGGTGTACGTCATCGACCATTCGACCACGACCGAACAGGCGGCGGGCCACTCGGGCGGCCGGCACGGCAAGGGCGGCGACATCATCTATCGCTGGGGCAACCCGCAGAACTACCGGCGCGGCGATTCGACCGACCAGGTCTTCTACGTGGTCCACGGCGCGAACTGGATAAAGCCCGGGCTGCGCGGCGCGGGTAACATCCTGCTGTTCAACAACGGCGACCGGCCGGGCTCATCCAACGACTATTCGACCGTGCTGGAAATCACGCCGCCGCTGGACTCCAGTGACTACTACTACATTCACCCGGATTCGGCGTTCGGTCCCGATGCGCCGGCCTGGGTTTACGAGAACCGCGGCACGTTCTATTCCGGGCACATGTCCGGGGCGTACCGGATGCCCAACGGCAACACCTTCATTACCGAGGCGGTCAGCGGGCGCTTAAGCGAGGTGACCGAGGACGGACACGTCGTGTGGCAGCGCGCGACCACGGCGTGGAACGGCCGGGCCATCAAGTACCCGCGCGATTTCGCCTCGGCCGCGGCCGAGCGAGTAGCCCGGCGGCCGGTGCGCAGCCTGCACTGCAGTTCGCCGGCCCGGGCCGGGCGCGAAAGCGTTGTCCGGTACGAGCTGGACCGGGACTGCCGCGTCAGCCTGCGGGTGTTCGACGCCGCGGGCCGGGTCACGCAGACGCTGTTTGCGGGCGAGCGCGCGGCCGGCCAATATGAAGAGAGCTTCGCCGTGCCCGGGCGGTCGCTGCCCGGCGGCGTGTACTTCGTGCAATTGATTGCCCGCGCCGCTGGTGGTGCGGGCCAGGCCGAGGGCCGCAAGCTGGTCCTGGCCGACTAGAGAATTGACCGGATGCTGACACAAATCCCGAGTACCTGGAGGTACCCGATGCGCAAAGCGGCCGCGATGACCGCGATTGTCCTTGCCCTGGCCTGCCTGCCGGCGATGGCGCAGGTCTACGACGGGCTGACCCTGCTCAACACGATGGGCAGCCGGACCTGCCGGCTCATCACCAATGAGGGCCAGGCCGTCAACACCTGGAACTGCAACGTCGGCGTGTCGTACGTGCCGTACCTGCTGCCCGACAGCACGATGTGGCGGCCCGGGGCCTACTCGGGCGCGACGATGCGCGGCGCCGCGTACGGCGGCCAGATCGAGCACTACTCGTGGGACGGCGACGTCATCGAGAGCTTCATCTGGTCCAACGCCTACCACCAGCAGCACCACGACATCCACCCGATGGACAACGGTCACGTGCTGGTCGTGTCGTGGGACCGCAAGACCCGCACCGAGGCGCAGGCGCTGGGCCGGGTGAACATCAACGGCGACATCTGGCCGGACGAGGTCATCGAGTGGGACCCGGAAGGCGACAGCGTCTGCTGGGAGTGGCACTTCTGGGACCACCTGATACAGGACGTGGACCCGGCCAAGCCCAATTACGGCGTGGTGCGCGACCACCCGGAGCGACTTGACATCAACCTCGGGTCGGTGATGGGCGGGGACTGGATGCACTGCAACACGGTCGACTACAACGAGGAGCGCGACGAGGTCATCGTCACCTCGCACAACCTGCACGAGATTTTCGTCATCGACCACTCGACCACGACCGAGGAGGCGCGCGGCAGCACCGGGGGCCGGCACGGCAAGGGCGGCGACTTCCTGTACCGCTGGGGCAACCCGCAGAACTACGACCGGGGCACCTCGGCCGACCGCGTGTTCTACGTGGTGCACGGCGCGAACTGGATCGAGCCGGGGCTGGAGGGCGCGGGCAACATCCTCGTGCTCAACAACGGGGACCGCAGCGGCAGCTCCAACGACTACTCGGTCGCGACCGAGATAACGCCGCCGCTCGACTCGAACGACCATTACTACATCCATCCCGACTCGGCGTTCGGGCCGACCCAGTTGACCTGGTCCTATTCCAGCCCGGGGACGTTCTACTCCCAGCACCTCGGCGGCGCGTACCGGATGCCCAACGGCAACACGATGGTGACGCTGGGCGCGTCGAACCGGCTGGTCGAAGTCACGCAGTCCGGCACGGTCGCCTGGTCCTACAATACCGGCGCCCAGGTCGGCCGCGCCCTGAAGTACCCGCGCGACTTCACGTCCGGGGTGAAGCAGGGGCCGGCAGAGCCGACGCCCGTCGCGGCGCGACTCGTGCCGGGCATCGCGCGCGGCGTGCTTCGGCTGGCCGGGGAGAGACCGGCGCTGCTGCTCGATGCCTGCGGCCGCCGTGTTCTTCAACTGGCGCCGGGCGCCAACGACGTGGCGCGGCTCGCACCGGGTGTCTATTTCGTGCAGGGCGAAACACGGCTCGACCGGGTCGTGCTCGCCCGCTAGGAGGTTCTGATGATGAGTTCAGTACGGTCGGCAGTCCTGTTCGGGCTGGCCCTGGCCGCGGCCGCCGCGTGCGGCCAGTCCTGGGTCTCGCGCTACAACGGCCCGGCGAGCGACGAGGACTACGCGGTCGGCATCGCGGT
>JAWOHG010000184.1:0-3353 GCA_046485245.1 bacterium | reverse complement strand
GGCGCGGCCCGAACGCGCCCCTGCGGGGACGCAGAGCAACGACCGCAGGCAGGTGAGACCGAAGGTTTCCGTCGTTTTCGTCAACTACAACTCGACCGCGCTGCTTGAACGGGCGGCATCGTCGCTCCGGCAGGCGGAGCCGGAACTGCGGCTCGAGTTGATCGTGGTCGACAATGCGTCAAAGGACTTGCCGGAACTGCGTCGCGCCTGCGGCAGGCTCGGGGTTCCCATTGTCAGGCTGAGCGGGAACGCGGGGTATGGGCGGGCGGCCAACCGCGGCGTCCGCCGCGCGACCGGCGAATTCGTCGTTGTCGGCAACACCGACCTGCGCTTCCGGGGTCGGGAGCTAAGCAGACTGGTCGCCGCCCTGCGTGAGAACGCGGCCGCCGGCGTCGTGTCGCCTCAGTTTGTCTACCCCGGCGGCTGCCCGCAACCCTCGGCCCGGCGCTACCCGCGCTTGCGCTACGCGCTGGGCGGCCGGCGGTCTGTGCTGGCCCGGTTCGTGCCGCGCTTCGGCCATCGCGGGGAGTTCTTGTACGAAGGCATCCACAGGGCTGACATGCCGGTCGGCGTGGAGGCCATCGTCGCGGCGTTCGCGGTGTTCCGGCGCGAGGCGTTTGACGCGGTCGGTGGGTTTGACGAGCGGTACCGGATGTTTGCCGAGGACATGGACATCTGCCGGCGGCTTCGCGCCGCCGGGTGGGACGTGCTGCTTGACCCGCGCGTGCGGGTCGAGCACTATTACGGCGGTGTGCGGCGCAGTTTTGCCAGGTTCTCCGATTACCAGCGAGTCAGGGCGTTGCGCCAGTTCATGAGCGACGGCCGTGGACCGTTCGGGCGGGCGGCACTGTCGGTCCTAGCGTTCGGTTACTTCGCCGCGGTCGAGGCCGGGCGGCTGGCTGGCCTGACTGAGTTTGAGCAGTCGTGGCAGGCGCATAGGGGAGGCGCGTGAGGCGGGTCCGGTTCGTGACAGCGGTTTCGGCGTTTCTCATCGGCGACGTCGCAGCGGTCCTCTTCAGCTATGTCGCGGCGTACCTTATCCGCAACAACCTGTTGAGCGGTCTCTTCCAGGTGCTGCCCGAGCCGCTTTCAATCGCCTCGCTCAGCAGCCGGCTATACCTGCTTGCCATCTACCCGTTCGTATTCGCGTACGAGGGTCTGTACACCAAGCGTCTTACGGCCTGGGAGGAGGTCAGGCGATGCCTGCGCGGGGTCGTCGTGGGGACCGCTTTCGTACTTATCCTGCTCTTCCTTTGGCGGTTCTGGGTCGTCTCTCGCTTCGTGGTTGTCATCGCGCTGCCGCTGGGGATGGTCGCGGTGCCGCTCGCCCGAGCGCTCGTGCGGCGCCTGCTGGTGAGGACGGGCCTGAGCCGCCAACCGCTTGTCATAGTGGGTGGCGGACCGATGAGCAGCCTCGTCGAGCGCGAGCTGGTCCGGCACTGGACTCAGGGATACGAGGTCGTGGAGCGAGTCGAGCGCCCCGCGGACGGCGAGCCCGCGGCCGGGGTGCTGAACCTTGTCCGAAGCCCCGGGGCGACGCTTGTCGTCCTCGCCGATTCCTTCTCGGCCGAGGAACTCAAGGACCTTTTTATGGCCGCCGAGCGCCGGTTCCCGGAGGTCCTGGTCGTGCCGAACGAGTCCCTCCTGCACAGCACCGCGGCGGACGTCGAGCACCTCGGTACAATCGTCGTGATGAAGTACCGCTACAACCTGCTGCGGCCGTTGAACCGTTGGACCAAGCGAGTATTCGAGCTCGCAGCTTGCGTCGTCCTGCTGGCTCTGCTGTGGCCGCTGCTCGCCGCGCTGGCAATGGTCGTGAAGCTGTCGTCACGCGGCCCGGCCCTGTTCCGCCAGACGCGGGTCGGCCTGCACAGCCGGCAGTTTGCCTGCCTCAAGCTTCGCACGATGTTCGTTCACGCCGAGAACCGCCTGCCAGAGATACTGGCGCGCGACCCCGGGGCACGGGCTGAATGGGAGCGCTTTGCTCGGCTGACCGACGATCCGCGGGTCACGGGGCCGGGCCGGTTCCTGCGGCGGTTCAGCTTCGACGAACTGCCGCAGCTGTTGAACGTGATGCGCGGGGAGATGGCGCTGGTGGGTCCGCGGCCATACCTGCCCAGCGAGATTGGAAAGGTGGGACCGGGTATCGACACGATAACTCGCGTGCGGCCGGGGATGACCGGTCTGTGGCAAGTCTCCGGGCGCGCGGAACTGCCGTTCGCCGAGCGCGTTCTGCTGGACGAGTACTACATCCGTAACTGGTCGCTGTGGATGGATTTCTCTATACTGCTGCGCACGGCGCGCGCGGTGTTCGGCGCGCGCGGGGCGTACTGACCGACGTTGACTCTGCCCTGCGGCGCAACTAGCATCAGCGGCTGGCCGGCTGCCGCAGTTGCGGCAAAGCCGGGCCGCATCGTATGCTACTATCGTTGCTCTCACTGACTCTTGTTGCCAGCCTTGGCGGCTGGCAGTCGCTGACCAACACCAACTTTGTCACCGGCCTGGCCGGGCGCGACTCGGCGCTCTACTGCGCGACGCTGGGCGGCGTGGTCGAGGTCGTGACGCGGCCAGAGCCCCAGACCGTCCGCACCATCACCAACACCGAGGGCTTGCCGGCTAACCGGTGCCTGTGCATCGTGCTCGACCCGGACGGCAACGCCTGGGTCGGGACGCAGGGCGGGGGGCTGGCCGTGGTCGGGCGGGACAGCGCTGAGGCGCGGTCTTACCGGACCAGCGAGCTGGCGATGACCGTGCGGGCGCTCGCCTGGCACGGTGAGCGGCTGCTGGTCGGCACCCCGCAGGGGCTGTACGTGGTCGACACGCGCGGGACCCTGCTGGATTTCGAGGACGACGACATCCGGCGCTACTCGGTCGCCCGCGTGCCGGAATTGCTGAGCGACAACGTGCTGGCGCTCGCGGTCCGCGACGGCTACTGGGTCGGCACGAACCGCGGCGTGGCCCGTGCCGACACCGCTCTCGGCGCCTGGCAATCTTACCGCGCGCCGCTGGGCGATTCGGTCCGCGCCATCGCGTTCTGGCGCGACAGCCTGCTGGTCGGTACCGAGGACGGCGTTGCCCTGCTGGACTCGGGCGGCTTCCGGACCGTCCTCGAGTTCAGCGAGCCGACCGAACTTCACGACATCGAGGCGTCGGTGAGCACCATCTATGTCGCCACCGAGGAGGGGCTGTTTGAGGCGGACCGGCCCGAGCCCGCGCGGTTCCAGCGCGTGCTCGGGCCGGTCCGCCTCAAACAGCCCCTCCTCGGTGGCGCCATAGATGGTGCTCACCGTCGCCTCGATGTCGTGAAGTTCGGTCGGCTCTCTGAACTCGAGGACGGTCCGGAAGCCGCCCCA
>JAWOHG010000164.1:0-3068 GCA_046485245.1 bacterium | reverse complement strand
CCGGGCGTGAGCGTGAAGGCGGCGCTGAGGAAGAAGAACGGAAGCGGGCACGAGGACGAAGTCAAAGGCCAAAAGCCAAAAGTCAAAAGCCAAAGCCGGGAAACGGTAGGCGGAGCGGAGAAGCCCGAAGCCCGAATGACGCACTGCTCCTGCAGGGGCGAAGCCAATGACGAGACGGGGGCCGGGGCATGATTGCGATCAGCAAACCGGACGTGACGGATTTCATCGACGACGCGAAGATAACCGAGACGCTTGAGCAGGCGAAGCCCGACCCGGTGCGGGTGCGGGAGATTCTCGCGCGGAGCTTGGCGAAGAACCGGCTTGAACCGGACGAGGTGGCGACCCTGCTGTCGGTGCAGGACCCGGCGATGTGGGAGGAAATCTTCGCGGCGGCGCGGAAGCTGAAGGAGAACGTGTACGGCAACCGCATCGTGCTGTTTGCACCGCTTTACATCGGCGATAAGTGCATCAACAACTGCGCCTACTGCGGGTTCAAGTGCACCAACCGCGACGTGGTACGCAAGACCCTGACCGACGCCGAGCTGAACAGCGAACTGGTCGCGCTGGAGGGGCAGGGGCACAAGCGGCTCATACTCGTCTGGGGCGAGCACCCGGACTACTCGGCCGAGGAGATGGCGCGGGTGGTGCGCATCGTCTATTCGACGAAGTCGGGCAAGGGTGAGATACGGCGCGTGAACATAAACGCCGCGCCGCTGGACGTTGACGGCTACCGCAAGATGAAGGAAGTGGGCATCGGCACCTACCAGATATTCCAGGAGACATACCACCACGAGACCTACAGCAAGGTGCACCCGAAGAACACGCGCAAGGGCGACTACCTCTGGCGCTTGGCCGGTCTGGACCGGGCGATGGAGGGCGGCGTGGACGACGTCGGCATCGGCGCGCTGTTCGGCCTGTACGACTGGCGGTTTGAGGTGATGGGCCTGCTGGCGCACACGATGCACCTCGAGGAGCGGTTCGGGGTCGGGCCGCACACCATCAGCTTCCCGAGGTTGAACCTGGCCTCGGGCGTCGACCTGGACCGCAGCCGCCTCGTGAGCGACGAGGATTTCCTGAAGGTCATCGCCGTCATCCGGCTGGCCGTGCCCTACACCGGGCTCATCCTGACCGCACGCGAGCGGCCCGAGACGCGCCGGCGGGCCCTGCGCCTGGGCGTATCGCAGATCGACGCGGGCACGCGCATCGAGCTGGGCGCGTACCAGGAGTGCCGCGAGAACGAGTGCCAGGAGCTCAACCGCGAGCAGTTCGAGATACAGGACTCGCGGCCGCTCGAAGCGGTCGTGCGCGAGCTCATCGACGACGGGTTCGTGCCGAGCTGGTGCACGGCCTGCTACCGGCTGGGTCGGACCGGCGAGCATTTCATGGAGTTCTCGATTCCCGGATTCATCAAGCGTTACTGCACGCCCAACGCGCTGTCGACCCTGGCCGAGTATCTCACCGATTATGCCGGGGCCGAGACCCGGGCCGCGGGGTTCGCGCTCATCGAGCGCGAGCTGGCCGGTATCCCGGACGAGAAACGCCGCGAGCAGGTCCGTGGGCGAATCGCGAAGATAAGGACAAGCGATGAACGAGACCTCTACTTCTGATTTCCGGGTAGTGCTGGAGCGGCTGGCCCGGTCCCAGCCGGCCAAGCTGTGGTTGTGCCGCCGGGCCGGCGCGCGCTGGGATTTTCTCTGGAGCGTGGGCGAGGAGCGGCTGGAGCCGGCCGAGACCGTTGTCGCCGATTCCGAGTACGCCGTGTTCGGAGAGAACGTCGGCCCCGAACTGGCCGAGCTGGTGAGCGTGGAGTTCAAGCGGTTTCGCGCCGGGGCCCTGATGCGGACCGAGTCGGACCTGTTGGGTGAGCGCAGCGTCCCGGCCGAGGCGCTGTACGGCATCCACACGGTGCGGGCGCTGGAGAACTTCCCCCTGGCGAACCGGCCGGTGCACCCGCTCCTGGTCCACGCGTTCGGGGCGGTGAAGCTGGCCTGCGCGCGCGCCAACCGCGAGTTGGGGACCTGGCGTGACGACGCGCCCAAGGCCGATGCCATCGAGCAGGCCTGCGCGGAGATGATGGCGGGCCGCCTCGACGGCCAGGTGCTCGTCGACGCCCTGCAGGGCGGGGCCGGCACCTCGACCAATATGAACGTGAACGAGGTGCTGGCCAACCGGGCGCTGGAACTGCTCGGCCTGCGCAAGGGCGACTACGCGCGGGTGTCGCCGCACGACGACCTGAACCGGCACCAGTCGACCAACGACACCTACCCGACCGCGCTCAAGGTCGCGGCGCTGAAGTCGCTGGCCGAACTGGAAGAGGAGCTGGTAGCGCTGCAGGAGGCGTTCCAGGCCAAAGAGAAGGAGTTTGCCGGGGTCGTGAAAGTCGGCCGGACCGAGATGCAGGACGCGGTGCTGACCACGCTCGGTCGCGAGATGGGCGCGTACGCCGAGGCGTTCTCGCGCGACCGCTGGCGCGTGTTCAAGAGCGGCGAGCGGCTGCGCACCGTGAACCTCGGCGGCACGGCCATCGGTACCGGCATCGGCGCGCCGCGGCGCTACATCTTCCGGGTGACCGACATCCTGCGCGAGATAACCGGGCTCGGCCTTGCCCGGGCCGAGAACCTGGTGGACGCGACGCAGAACGCCGATGCGTTCGTCGAAGCGTCGGGCATCATGAAGGCTTGCGCCGTGAACCTGTTCAAGGTCAGCAACGACCTGCGCCTGCTGTCGTCGGGGCCCGAGGCCGGCCTGGGCGAGATCCGGCTGCCAGAGCGCCAGGCTGGGTCGACGATAATGCCGGGCAAGGTGAACCCCGTGATACCCGAAGCCGTTGGGCAAGCCGCACTGATGGTGATGGGCCTTGACGCGGTGATATCGCAGGCCGCGGCCGGCGGCAACCTTGAGCTCAACCAGTTCATGCCGCTCATCGCCGCCTGCCTGCTGGACGAACTGGACCTGCTGCACAACGCCTGCCGGATACTGCGGCTGCACTGCATCGCGGGACTGCAGGCGAACGAGGAGCGGTGCCGGAGATTCGTCGAGAACACGACCGCGACCGTGACCGCGTTGGT
>JAWOHG010000029.1:0-8481 GCA_046485245.1 bacterium | reverse complement strand
CCTTGTCGCGCGAGCCGACGCAGTGGATGAACACGACGTCCTTCGGCGCCTCGCAGTCGGAGATGCGCACGACCTTGCCGCCGGTCGGCCCCCCCGCCGAGCTCAGCCGCTCGAACTCGAGCGAGGTCAGCACGTCCTCGTACTTGCCGTAGCCGAACTCGGGCAGGGTCGCGGCATCAAACACCTGCATCCCGGTCGCCATGATGATAGCGCCGACCGAGAGCTCGCGCCGGATAACCTTCTGGTCGAAGTCGATGCAGTGCTTCTCGCAGGCCTGGATGCACTTGCCGCAGGCCAGTGGCAGCGACCCGAGGCACTGCGCCTCGTTGCGCACGAAACTAGCCGGCACCGCCTGCGGGAACGACTGGTAGATGGCGCCGCGCGTCGAGAGGCCCAGGTTGAACTCGTCCGGGAAGCGCTGGGGGCAGACCTTGGCGCAGTCGCCGCAGGCCGTGCACTCGGCGAGGTTCACGTAGCGTGGGTTCTGCCGCACCGTCACCTCGAAGTTGCCGACGAAGCCCTTGACCGCCTCGAGCTCGGCCAGCGTGATGAGCTCGATGTTGGGGTGGCGCGACGCGTCCACCATCTTCGGCGTCAGGATGCAGGCCGAGCAGTCCAGCGTCGGGAAGGTCTTGTCCAGCATCGCCATGTGACCGCCGATGGACGATGACTTCTCGACCAGGTACACCTTGTACCCGGCCTCGGCCACGTCCAGCGCGGCCTGGATGCCGGCGATGCCGCCGCCCACGACCAGCACCGCCTTCGACACGTCGGCATAGCGGTCGGTCAGCTCCTCGAGCAGGCGGGCGCGGGCCACGGCGCTGCGGACTAGGTCCTTGGCCTTGGCCGTGCCCTCGGCCTTGTCCGGGTGCACCCACGAGCACTGTTCGCGGATGTTGCACATCTCGAACATGTACGGGTTCATCCCGGCGCCGAACACGGCGCCGCGGAACGTCGGCTCGTGCATCCGGGGCGAGCAGGCGGCGACCACGACTCGGGTCAGGCTGTGCTCCTTGATGTCCTTCTTGATGAGCGCCTGGCCCGGGTCCGAACACATGTACAGGTAGTCGCGTGCCACGGTCACGCCGGGCAGATTTGCGGCGTACTCGGCCACCGCGGCGACGTCGACGGTCTGAGCGATGTTCACGCCGCAATGGCAGATGTAGACCCCGATTCGGGCTTCGGGCTTGCGGACAGCGGCTGACGGCTTACCGCTCACGCCGCCTCCAGTGTGCGCGGCATTCCGCGAACTGCCGCCGGCAGCCGCCCGGCAAGGCGATCGACAATCGACAATCCGACTCCGAGTCGCCCTGAGCGGAGCGAGAGGGGCCACTTGACAATCACACTCACCTCAGTTCCTTGATGCGCGCGCGCAGGATCGGCACGACCTTGTGCAGGTCCTCGACGATGCCGTAGTGCGCCGATGCGAATATCGGCGCTTTGGGATCCTTGTTGACCGCGATCACCATCTCGGCGCCCTTCATCCCGGCGACGTGCTGGAACGCACCCGAGATGCCCAGCGCGATGTAGAGCTTGGGCTTGACCGTCTTGCCCGACGAGCCGACCTGGACTTCCTTGGGCAGCCAACCGGCGTCGACCACCGGCCGCGAAGCGGCCAGCACCGCGCCCAGCGACTCGGCCAGTTCGCGGATGGGCGCCAGGTTCTTCTCTTCCTTCACGCCGCGGCCGACCGCGATGACCACGGTCGCCTTGGTGATGTCGACCCCGATGGTCGGCACCTCCTCGAGCGTGATGAACTTCGTCTTCTGCGCCGCGACCTCGCCCGGGTCCCACGCCACCCGCTCGGCGGCAAGGCCGGCCGCCTCGGGCTTGAAGTTGGACTGGCGCACCATCACCAGCACGGTCTCGCCCCGGGCCATCCAGTCGGCGCACAGCTTGCCCGAGTACATCCCGCGCGTCACCAGAAGGCCGCCGTCGCCCCTGGCCAGGGCGGTCGCATCCGACACCAGCGCGCAATTTGCCGCCACGGCCAGGCTCGGCGCCAGGTCGATGCCGAACGCGGTGTGGGCGACCAGCAGCGCCGACGGCTTGCGCTCGGCGATGTACTTCAGCAGGGCGCGCTGGTACGACTCGTAATTGTATTCGGTGAAGGCCGGCCTCTCGGCGCAGACCAGCCGGTCCCACTGGCCCTTGAGCGACTCGGCCAGCGGGCCGCAGGATGAGGACAACAAGATTGCCTCCACGCCGCCGCCGGTCTCCCCGGCCAGCTTGCGCGCGGCAGCCAGAAGCTCCAGGGTCACGTCCCGGACCGCACCCGAGCGGTGTTCGACGAGTACCGCGATGCCGGACATCACAACACTCCTCTCTCTTTGATGAGCTGGGCCATCTTCGCGGCCTTCTCGTCAACCGTGCCGGCAATCATCTCGGCCGCGCCCGAAATCTCGGGCACGAACAGCCGGACGAGTTCGGTCTGCGGCTGGACCGCGGCCGGGGTCAGTTGGTCGACCGGCTTGGCGCCGGCGCGCTTGATACCCATTATCGAAGCGTAGCGCGGACTGTTGCCGCCGGTCTGGATTGTCACGACGCACGGCCGGGCAATCTCCTTGACCTCAAGCAGGCCGCCTTCGAGCTCGCGTTTGACCGTTACCGCCGCGTCGCCGTACTCGAGCTTGGTGACGTAGGCCGCGTGGGGCAGGCCGAGCAGCTCGGCCAGTGCCGGGCCGACCTGCGAGCTGCCGTCGTCCGAGGCGATGCAGCCGGTGAAGATGAGGTCGAAGCTCTTGCCCCTGAAGTACTCTGCCAGCACCCGCGCGATACTCACCGGGTCGGCGCCCTGTAGCCCGGCGTCGTCGATGCGCACCGCCGCGGTCGCGCCCTTGGCCAGCCCCATCCGCAGGACTTCTTCCGCCTGCTTTGGGCCGACCGAGACGAGCGTGACGTTGCCGCCCAGCCTCTCCTTGGCCAGCAGCGCCTCCTCGAGCGCGTAGTTGTCCGACTCATTAATGGTGAAGGCCAGCCGCTCCTTGACGATGTCCTTGCCGGAAGGGTCCACCTTCACGTCCGCTTCGGACGTGTCCGGCACGCGTTTGAGACAGACCGCAATCTCCAACTCGACCTCCTCAAGCGCCGCGCGGCCCCGGGCTTCGCCCGGCGTCGTCGGCTGATTGGATGATAGTCATAGTGTTGTCGGGACCGGACGCACAAGATAGCGGAAAGCGGCCCGGCGTCAAGCCGGTTGGACGCAGACATCGGAACCAGGGAGACCGGACAGCGGCCCGGCCAGCAGGGCGGCGACTGCACCAAGCGCCAGCGGGTAGCGGCCCGCGCCGGTGGACGGGTCCCGCTCCAGGTAGATGCCGCCCGCGACCGTGTCGCCCCACAGCACGGGCCAGAGGAGCCACCCGGGTCCAACCTCGCCCTCGTACGGCCGGCCGGGCCGTTCGGCCCGGGTCATGTCCGGCTCTCCCCGCTTTGCCACGGGCCGCCCGCGCTTGAGTACCGCACCGCGCTCGTACCCGTACGCGTCGCACGCACGGTCCAGCACCTCGCGACAGAACGCGGCCGGTTCGAGCCCGACCGACAGCAGCCCGGCGACCGCCTCGACCAGCGCGCTGTCCGCGTCGGTGCCGCGGCGCAGGTCGAACAACAGCTGGTTGACTGCAATCGCCTCACGCACTGCGCCGAGTCGGCGGAACGTCCGATCCGCGTCGTGCAGCAGCCGGACCGCACTCTCGGCATCGCCGGACCCCTCAAGCAGGCGCCCCTGCTCGAGCCGCACCAGCGCGAGTTCGTACGAATCGTCCTTATCAGCAAGCAGCCGGGCGGCATCCTCGAAGAAACGCGCCGCCCGGTCTCTTTCTCCTTCTGCGGAGAGCAACACGCCCTCGACCCTGAGCGCCATCGCCTCCATCGTCCGGAGCCCGTGTTTGCGGGCCAGCGCGCGTGACTGCAGACACCAGTCTCGCGCACTGACGGCATCACCGGCGTCCAGCAGCAGCTCCGCCAGTCGACAACGCACATCGGAACCGGTTACAGCTTCGCCGCTCGAGTTGGCGTCGCCAATGACGCGCAGGTACGTATCCCGCGCCGCGGCGAGATCGCCACGTCTGTGCTGCGCCCGACCGAGATTGAGCAGTGCATCCAGCCGGGCTGTCGTCAGTCGCGGTGCATCGGAGGACATCTCCACGGACCGGCGCAGCACGACGATTGCCTCATCGACCCGGTCGCGCAAGAGCAGCAACTCGCCCAGGACGGAAAAGACCTGTGCACACAGCAGGCTGTCGCGGCCAATGGCCTCGTCCGCGCTGACCTGCTCCAACACGTCTGTTGCATCATCCCAGCGACCGAGGTCCCTGAGTGTCAGGGAGTAGTTGAAGGCAGCGTTCAGCCGCGCGTCCGCGTCACCAGCCCGACTGGCAAGTTCGATAGCCGCCTTCTGGTGCTCAAGCGCTTCGCCGAGGTCCCCGGTAAGGATGGCGATGTTGCCGAGCATCACTTGGACGGCCTGCCGACCCGCGACAAGTCCAGCCGCTGCCCAATGTCGGTCGGCTTGCTCAGCCAGTTCGCGCGCGCGCCGGAAATCCGCACGGCGGTAAGCGATGTCGGATTCGACGTAGTCGCGCTGACCGAGCACTATCTCGCGATCGGAGTCAGTCTGGGCCAGGCCCGCCGCTTCCGCGATAGAGTCCAGGAACGTCATCGCCTCGGCCCACCGGCCGTGGTCCCCGAGCAGTTCGGCCGCGTCGATGGCATGACGCGACATCCGCCTGCAGGCCCGCCCGTCGCGCGCAAGGCCGATGGCCTCGCGCAGGCACGCGACCGCCGCATCCGGGTCTTGCCCGCGCAGGGCCGCGGCAAGCTCGGCCAACAGCGGCTCCCGCGCAGCATCGTCGGACGCGGCGGCAAGCAGTCGCCGCAGTTCGGTGACTCCCGGCGAAGCCGGGCGCTCCACATTCTCCATGGGGTCAATCTAGGACACCGCGACACGACTGTCAATGCGCGTCTGCTTTCTCTTGCCACGGGCGCGGCCATCCATAAAATCTCCGATGATTCGAACCACCCCGGAGGCAAAGTGAAGTACCTGTTCGCCGCGTTCCTGTTCCCGGCGCTGGCCCTGGCTGGCGCGGTTTCGACAACCGTCACGGTCAGCCCGGCTGAACTGCAGTTCGGCCGCCACGCCGGTTACGACCTCGTCCAGATGGACCGTGGGGTCACGCTCGCGCGGCCCGGCGAACCGGCGCTGCCCGAACTGCCGGTGACCTGCGTCTTGCCGGCGGGCGCGCGCCTGACCGGCGTGAAAGTCGAGCCGCTGGCCTGGAGCGAGTTGCCCGGCACCTTCCGCATCTGCCCGGCCCAGGAGCCACGGCCGATATCCTCCAAGGCTCCGGTGGCCTGGCGCGAGCCCGACCCGACCGCTCACGCGCTGTCGACCTGGCCTGAAGCACTGCACCGCGAGGCGACACCGGGCAATGCCGGCGGCTTCGCGCTCGCGGCCGTGACCATCGCGCCTCTGCGCTGGTCGCCCGCCTCGGGCCGGCTCGAACTCTGCACCAGCCTGCGCGTCACGTTCACCTACGAACCTGGCGCCGCGGCCCGCGCACACACACCGGCCCAGGGCGCGGCCATCGAGTCGAGCCTGCGCGGACTGGTGACCAACCCGGCCGACCTCGAACGCTTCGCGCCGCCCCGGGCTGCGACCGACCTGCCCGAGGTCAACTGCCTCGTGGTGACCGCCGACCGGCTGGCGGCGGAATTCGCCGCCTACTGCGACTGGCGGACGGCCCGCGGCATCCGCACCGAGGTGCGCACGGTCGAGTGGGTCGAGTGCAACTACACCGGCCGCGACCTGCAGGAGAAGCTGCGCAACTGCATCCGCGAGTTCCAGGAGCGGCGCGGCCTTGCATACGTGATTCTCGCCGGCGACAACGCGCTGGTGCCCGGCCGCCGCATCCACGTGAGCGTCGGCGGGGAACGCGGCGAGATACCCACCGACCTGTACTACGCCGACCTCGACTGGTCCTGGGACTCGGACGGCGACAACCGGTTCGGCGAGATGAGCGACTCGGTCGACTTCTACGCCGACGTGCTCGTCGGCCGGGCGTCGGTCGAGAACGCCGCCGAGGCGCGCTCGTTCTTCGCCAAGGTGCGTTCGTACGAAGAGGACCCGGACCCCGGTTACATCAAGCGCTCGCTTCTGCCCTCGGGCTGGCTCTGGCGCGACATGGGCTACCACGGCAGCTTCGTCAACGACTCCATCGCCAATTTCACGCCGACCGGCTGGCAGGACGTCGAGCTGATCAACCCGCCCAATGCCGCCGTCGTGGCCGAGTCGATCGAGAGCGGCTTCGCCGTGTTCGACCCGGCCGGACACGGCAACGAACAGGGCGTGTACGACGCCGACGGCACGCCCATCTACACTTCGAGCTACGCCCGCGGCCAGCGCAACGCCCGCCGCTACAACATCATGACGTCGCTCGCCTGCACCCCGGGCAACTTCGAGTACGAGGACTGCATCGCCGAGCTGGCGCACAACTGCGCCGGCGGCGGCTCCATCGCGGTGATGATGAACTCGCGCTACGGCTGGGGCACGCCGCCATACTTCGGGCCATCCGAGAAGCTCTGCGCCCGGTTCTTCGACTTCCTCTTCGCGCGCGGCCAGACCGGTCTCGGCGCCTGCCACAGCCGTTCGCGCGAGGAGTACGCCGGCATCGCCCTGTACGATCAGCTCTGGCGCTGGTGCATGACCGAGTTCAACCTGTTCGGCGACCCCTGCATCGACATCTGGACCGAGCCGCCCTCATCGACGCTCATCGGCGCGCCGGACAGCATCTACACCGGCAGCCGCAACCTCGCCGTGAACGTGACCAGCGGCGGCAACCCGGTCCCGGGCGCGCTTGTCTGCGCGTTCAAAGAGGGCGAGGTCTACGCGACCGGCCGCACGAACCCCTCCGGCACGGTCGAGCTCGCGGTCCGGCCCGCCACGCCGGGCGAGCTCCGGCTCACCGCCTCGGCCCACGACTTCCTGCCCTCAAGCCGCAGCGTGCCGGTCGGCCCTGGCGTGTCCACGCCCCACATCGCGTTCGTTCGCGCCGCCATCGACGATGCCGGCCAGCCCAACGCCAACGGCATACTCGAACCGGGCGAGACCGGCCGCCTCACCGTGGTCCTGCGCAATACAGGCACATCGACCGCGACCGCGACGCGACTCACCCTCGAACCCCTGACCTCGGGCATCAGCCTGTCTGATACCTCGACCGATGTCGGCGCCATCGGCGCCGGCGACTCGGCCGTGGTTGCCGCCGGCGACGTCACGGCTTCGCCCGGCGTTTTGCCCGGCTCGACTGCGGAAATCGACGCCCGCGCGTACACCCTCGAGGGCGACTGGGAATTCGGTATCGGCATCCGGCTCGGCTTCCCGGGCCGCACCGTGGTCGACCTCGACACCGGCGCGGTCGCGCTTTCGGTCACCGCGCGCGGCACGCTCGGCTGGGACCGCGAATCAGCCCGGCCCGGCCGCGGGTTCCGCTTCCCCAAGACCGACACTTCCTGCCTGCGCACCGCCTCGTTCGCGCTCGCGGGCTGCGCGTCCTACATTGCGGACCGGTTCTACAACACGACGAATGGTTGCGACACCGACTGGCGACTGGCCGACAGCATCAGGGCCCGCTCGCCGCTGTGGAACTCGGACGAGTACTACACCGCCGCCTTCAACGACGCCGGCCACCCCGGCAGCCACGACGTCACGGTGTACCAGCGCGCGCTCGGCGCGAGCGAGTCGGGCGCCGACGACTGGGTCGTGCTCGTGTACGACATCTGCAACGGCGGGGACGAACTCATCAACGGCTATGCCGGCATCTTCGCCGACTTCGACGTCGTTGCCACCGACCGCTTCCACGACCTCGCCGGCACCGACCCCGCGCTCGGCACGGCCTGGATGCGCAGCATCCAGGCCATCGACCGCTGGTGCGGCGTGAAGCTCCTGGACGCAGACGGGGCGGCCCGGCTGGCCTGCATCGACCACGCCCGCTACGTCAACCCCGACTCGGGCCTGACCGACAACATGAAGTTCCGTCTCCTGTCCGGCGGCCTCGGCTCGGCATCCTCGGACCGACCGTACGACTGGTCGGTCGTGGTCGCGGCCGGCCCGCTTTCACTGCCGTCCGGCGGCCGCCAGCGCGTCGCTTTCGCGCTCGTCGCCGCGCCCGACTCGGCCGCGTACTTCGATGCCTGCCGCCGCGCGCAGGACTGGTACGACGCCAACGTCGGGGTCCAGGAACACACACCGCGCAACGCGCAACGCCCAACGCCCAACGCAACCGTCGCCCGCGGCGTCCTCTATCTACCTGGTTCGTCATTCGGGCTTCGTCATTCGACATTGGTCGATGCATCTGGCCGCCAGGTGCTCGACCTCCGAAGCGGCCCCAACGACGTGTCGCACCTGCCCGCCGGCGTCTACTTCGTCCGCTCGGCCGCGCCGGTCGGTGCAGTCATCCGCGCGGTACGGCTGGTCCGTTAGCCCGG
>JAWOHG010000284.1:0-4032 GCA_046485245.1 bacterium | reverse complement strand
CCGCGCGGCGAGGATGCTGGTGGCCATGTTGGCGAGCTTGGCCTGGATCATCTGGAATTCGCAGATGGGCTTGCCGAACTGCTTGCGCTCTTTGGAGTAGGCGACGGACTTGTCGAGCGCCGAGTGGGCGATGCCGACCGCCTGCGCCCCGATGTCGATGCGCGAGACGTCGAGCGTGCCGAGCGCGACCTTGAAGCCCTTGCCGACTTCGCCGAGCACGTTGGCCTTGGGCACCTTGCAGTCGTCGAACATCAGCTCGCAGTTGGCGGTGGCGCGCAGGCCCAGCAGGTCCTCGTGCTTGCCGAGGGTGAAGCCGGGCGAGTCGCGGTCGACGATGAACGCGGTGATGCCCTTGGCGCCGGCGGCCGGGTCGGTCTTGGCGAAGACGATGAAGACCTTGGCCACGCCGCCGTTGGTGATGAACCGCTTGGTGCCGTTGAGCACGTAGTGGTCGCCTTTGTCGACCGCGGTGGTCTCCATCGCGGCCGGGTCGGTGCCGGCGTTGGGCTCGGTGAGGCCGAACGCGCCCAGGAGTTCGCCCGAGGCCATCCTGGGCAGGTATTTCTGCTTCTGCTCGTCGGTGCCCCAGTTGACGATGGGCCAGCAGGCGAGCGAGTTGTGGACCGCGACGATGACGCCGGTCGAGCCGCAGCCCCGGCTGATTTCCTCGACCGCGATGGCCAGCGACAGGAAGTCGAACCCCGCGCCGCCGTACTGCTCGGGCACGGTCATGCCGAGCAGGCCGAGCTCGGCCATCTTCTTGACCGCGTCGTGGGGGAACTCGCCCGAGGCGTCGTTGGCCGCGGCCTGCGGTTCGAGCTCCTTGAGCGCGAACTCGCGGGCCATGTTGCGGATCATTACCTGGTCATTGCTGTAGCTGAGGTCCACTGATTCCTCCTAAATGATGCCTTGAGCCGCGTCCTTGAGAACTTCTTTCGCGATGATCATCCGCATTACTTCCGAAGTGCCTTCGCCGATTTCGCCGAGCTTGGCGTCGCGGTAGATGCGGCCGACCGGGAAGTCGGCCGTGACCGCGAGCGGGCCGATGGTGCCGATGGCCGTGCCGGCGGCCCAGACCGCGACCTCGGAAGCGAAGAGCTTGGCAAAGGCGCATTCCTTGTCGACCCGCACGCCCGAGTCCTTGAGCGCCGCCGCGTGGTATACGAGCTGGCGCGCGGCCGCGACCTGCATCGCGACGTCGGAGAGGTTCTTCATCTCGCCCTGGGTCATCACGCGGTCCTTGAACCAGCCGGTCAGCACGTCGAGCGCGCCCTGGGCCATGCCGAGGCAGAAGGCGCCGATGGAGATGCGGCCGCCGTCGAGCGTCTCCATGAATATCCGGTAGCCGTCCATCTCCTTGCCCAGCACGTTCTCGGCCGGCACGAGCATATCCTCGAACACCAGTTCGACCGTGTTGGAGCCGCGCAGGCCGAGCTTGTTCTCCTCGGACGCGACCTTGAAGCCGGGCGAGGAGGTCTCGACGATGAAGCAGGTGATGCCCTTGCGGCCGAGGCTGCGGTCGAGCGTGGCCGCGACGATGACCGTGCCGGCATACGAGGCCGAGGTGATGAAGCGCTTGGAGCCGTTGAGGACGTAGCCGCCCTCGACTCTCTTTGCGGACGTCTCGATGCCGGCGGCGTCGGAACCGGCGTTGGGCTCGGTGAGCCCGAACGCGCCGAGGTAGACCCCACGGGCCAGGCGCGGGATGTACTTCTCTTTCTGCTCTTTCGTGCCGAACTTCTCGATGGGGTAGGTGCCGAGCGACGTGTGGGCGGCCAGGGTGAGGCCGGTGGAGCCGCAGACGCGCGAGACTTCCTCGACCGCGATGGCGTAGGAGATGTAGTCGAGGCCCGCGCCGCCCAGTTCCTTTGGCCAGGGTATGCCGAGCCAGCCTTTCTGGGCCAGCGCCTCGACGTTCTTCTTAACGAACTCGCCCGAGGCATCGCAGGCGCAGGCCGCCGGCTCGACCACCTTGAGCGCGAGTTCGCGCACTTCCTTGCGGAAGCACTGGTGCTGGTCGGATAGAATCAAGCGCGCCTCCTAGATGTAGTATCGGTCCGGGTCGATTTCCTCGCGCAGAAGCTTGAGCTCGCGTTCGGTCGGCTCGGGGTTGACCTCGACCCTGTCGTCGACGAGCAGTTCGAACCCGGTGCTCTTGACGACCTGGTCCGCGGTGACGCCGGGGTTGACCGCGACCAGCCGCATCCGCTTGGACTGGGGCTCGAAGTCCATCAGGCCGAGGTTGGTGACGACCCGGTAGGGGCCGGTGCCCGGAGGCAGGCCCGCCGCCTCGCGCGAGCCGGGCCCGGTGAGATAGCCGGGCGTGGTGACGAAGTCGACTGAGGGCACGAACGAGCGGGCGTCGTGCTTGCGCATTATCACGATGGTCTTCCAGCAGAACGAACCGACGTCGTTGGCCCCGCCCGAGCCGGGCAGGCGCACCTTGGGCGGCCAGTACTTGCCGATGACCGTGGTGTTCAGGTTGCCGAAGGTGTCGATTTGCGCGCCGCCGAGGAACCCGTACTCGACGAACCCGCGCGCCGCGGTCTCCATTATGTCGCAGATGCCCGACGCGGCCACCGCCTTGTGAAAGGTGCGCGAGTCGGCCACGCCCAGCGGCAGTTTCTCCAGCGATGCGCCGGTGCCGCCGAACTCGAAGATGGACACGAGGTTGGGGGCGTGGGTGCGCTTGGCCAGGGCCGCGGCCAGCATCGGGATACCGGTGCCGACGAAAGCGGTCGTGCCGTCGGCCATCTGCTTCGCGGCGAGGTTGATGAGGAACTCGGTCTCGTTGTAGTTCGCCATTTACCGGCCTCCGATTTCCGACTCGAGCCGGGCGAGGCGGTCAGGCCCGACGAGCTTCAGATACTCGGCGTGGTCCTTGGTGCCGTAGATCCACTTGTCGAGGTAGGCCTTGGTCTTCGCTGGGTCGGCCGAGTCCTTGAGGAACGACTGGAGGTGCTCGCCGTCGCGCCAGTAGCGGTAGCACATTTCGCCGGGGTGGGAGCCGTACTTGGCCTCGACCACGGCGTCGACGAGGTAATAGGGGATGACCGTCTTTTCCGGGTCGTGGCGGATTTCGTCGGTCGAGACGATTTCCTCGGCCGAGACGATGAGCTTCTTGCAGGCGCGCGACATCTCGAACACGAACCCGGACACGCCCTCGACCTGGCAGTTGCCGAACTTGTCGGCCTTGTGGACGTGGATGAGCCCGACGTCGAGGAACAGCGCCGGCACGAGGCAGATCGGCCGGCCGGTGAACGGGTCGTTGACGACCACCGCGCCGGAGTACTTGAAGGTGTCGGTGCCGAGCATCGAGCGGATGGGCAGGAACGGAACGCCCATCGCGGCGGCCTTGAACCGCCAGGTGATACCGCCGTTGGACCAGTCGGTCGTCTTGACCCGGCCCGACTCCACCGCCCGGCGCAGGCAGGATGAGATGCCGTAGACTTCCCACGCGACGTAGGTCACGTCGAGCGCATCGACCGCGTCGGCCGCCAGCAGCAGGTCGATGTCGTGGACGCCCTGGCCGGCCACGCGCAGGTGCTTCTTGCCCTGGCGGATGACCTCGCGCACGAGCGACATCGGGGCGCGGACCGTGCCGTAGAGTTCGGTGCCGAGGTAGTCGCCGTCAGCGACGAACCGGCTGACCGCTTCGGACTCGCTCATCACCTTGTCGACCATCCGGGTGTTCTTCTTCGTGTGCACCCATTCGCGAAACTTGTCCGGGTCGGGCGGCTGGAACAGCTCGCCGAGGCCCTTCTCAATAACGTCCATAAGTGATGCCTCCTGGAGCGCAATCTGCGATTATCAGGGTTGTCAGCATTGGCAGGGGATACTAGTCGGCAGTGCCGGGAGTGTCAAACTTGGACGACCACGTGCGGCGCTCCGGCCTGCTGCTTGACTTCGGGGCAAGCCCCGCTATCTTCTGAACCCTTGACCCCGGGAGCAACCATTGCCAGATAAACTGAAGATCGGATTCTATTGGGCGGCCTCGTGCGGAGGCTGCGAGATAGCCGTGCTCGACACCAA
>JAWOHG010000243.1:0-8236 GCA_046485245.1 bacterium | reverse complement strand
TCCTTCCCAGCAGGCCCGCCTTGGCCGCGCTGTCCAGGTACACGGGACGCGTCAAGGCGCGCCAGGCCAGCGGCAGGGTCAGCACGTCGCTCTCACCCGCCGCCCCGATGCCGACGAACCGGAACGATGCGGGCGGCCCGTCCCCGATCCCGATGAGCGCCGGGTTCTCGCTCACCGCGTCGCACCCGCCGGTCAGCACAGGGTCGGGCAGGAATCCCGACAGGGTCGGGTCCCACAGGGCCAACAGCAGCAGCAGCGGCATCATCGTTCCTGGATGTCCACGTCGAGCCGCAGCAGCGCCGGGTCGACCTGGAAATAGTCGAGCGAACGCAGGGCCACGGTGTCGGTTTCCGGGAACTGGAGCAGCAGCGCCGCGAAACAGGGCTCGAACTGCAGCACCGCAACGCCACTGCTGTCGAGGCTGGCGACAACCGTGGTGTCGACCGGCGCAACGACCCAGCCGCCCGTCGGGTCGAGTCGCGGCGTCGGGACGTCGATCGGCACGCGCACCGTGTCCGTTCCGCCCGACCAGAGCAGCAGTTCGGCCCGCACACCCAGCGGCAGGTGGTTGGATACACTGGCCTCGACTTCGGCGCCGCGGACGTAGCCGCGCGCGAACTTGCGCAGGACCGAATCCAGGGGCACGGTCCAGGGCCCGATCGAGTCGGTGAAGGGCAGGACCTTGACGCGCAGCGGCACGACCGCGGAACCCTGGCCGGTAACGAACGACCGGCTCCAGAACTCGGCCGCGCCGGCCAGCCCGGCCCGGCCGCTGACGGCCAGGCGGTCGGGCACGATGTTGAGCAGGTCTGCGACCTCGACCTCGAAACGGCCGATACCTGGCTGCTCGGGCAAGCCCGGCGGCAGACTGAATCGCAGCGACTCGACGGCCGTGGCGCCGCCCGGCGCGCTCGCCCGCAGCTCCAGTTCGAATACCCCGGCCAGGTTGAACCCGGTCGTCACCTCGCCGACCAGCCGCACCGAGCTCAGGCGGATCGGCAGTTCGCGCAGCGACTCCGGCACGGTCCAGGACAGGCTGTCCCGCAACACCGGGCTCCAGATGGTGTCGGTCGCCCAGCCGCGCACGTACTCCAGCCCGACGCTGTCGGCCCGGGCCGCGATGCGGACCCCATCGCCCGGCCGCAGCTCGACCGGCTCACCGGTCAGCAACCCCTCGACCCGGCAGGAAAGGGTCAGCTGGCTCGAATCGGGATTGCGGTTAAGGTAGATGGCGTCGTGCAGGTCCACAAGCCAGCCGAGCGAGTCACGCGGACCGATGTCCAGCATGTGGGTCTGGCCTATCTCATCCAGCGCCAGCGAGCAGCGCACGGCAAAAGGCAGGTCGTTGGCCAGTGCGACCGCGACCAGGCCGGTACCGAACCGGGCCGAGTCCAGCCTGACCCGGTAACGCCCACCCAGAAACAGCGTGTCCTCGCGCACCGCCTCGACCGCTGTGGCCTGCCCGAGCGACAGGCGCCCCGCCTCGATCCTCAGCGAGTCCACCGCCACCGTGACCAGCAGCGAGTCCTGAGCCCGCAGCCACACCGGCTCACCGCCGCTGCCGCCGGACACCACGCGCACGAAGGCAGAGAGTCCGCGGCGGATAACAGCGGGGCCGACCGCGCTGCGCTGCAGGACGCTGGCGCGGGCCGGCACCGCCCCGCTGAACACCGGCTCGCCCGACACGGGCATCTCGACCCGCACCGAGTCGAACTCGAGGTCGGTCCGGTTGTCGACCGATACGCGCAGCACCGCGCTCGTTGCGGCGACCGAATCCACACCGACAAGCTCGACCGCCACCGCCGTGTCGCGCGCGAACGCCGGCACCGGCACGAATACCGAGTCCCCGATCGGCATCCCGGCCAGCGCCGCAACCGGCAGGCCGACCGATGCCGCGCCCACCGGCGACAGCAGGAAGTCGGGCAGGGCGAATTCGGTATTGCCCTCGCCGGAGAGCGCGCCCAGCAGGTCCTCGGCCCGCAGCGTGTCCAGCGTATAGTCGATGTCGAGTTGCAGGACTTCGTTCGGGCCGGGCCGTACGTGGCCGATGAACGGCACGAACCGCAGGTCGTCGATTGTGAACCGACGGGAGATGATCGGTACGGTCAGCGTGGTTTCCCAGCCCGGCCGGTGACAGGCCAGGACGAGGAACAAAGGCAGCAGCCAGCGCGGGCGCGGCTTGGGCACGACCCTCCCCTCTCCTCGCACCGACGCAGTCGGCGCTACTTCACGTAGTAGAGAAAGCGGCCGCAGTTCGGGCAGCTGACCAGTTCGGTGCGGCAGCGGGCGGCCAGCTCCGAGGGCAGCTTCACGTAACAGCCGCCGCAAAACTCCTTGATGACCTGCACGACGACGCGGCCGCCGTAGCGCTTCATTATCCGTTCGTACTGGCCCAGCAGGCGCGGGTCGATCTTCTTGGTCAGCTTGGCGCGCTCGCGCTCGGCCAGCTTGATGAACTCGTCCGAAGCCTTGACGCTATCGAAACCCACCGACTGGTAGTCCTCGGTCTCGATGTCCCGCAGGACGTGGTCGAACTCCTCCAGCGAACGGAGGGTTTCAACTTTCGGGTTCATCGGATCTTCTCCTCCAGCGACCGCACGAGCTCGATGAACTCCTCGGGCGTCTGGGGGTCGAAGATGCGCTTCTTCTTGGTGACTTCCTGGCAGACCATCGCGACGCGCCCGAGCGTGATGAGGTACTGGTTGCCCGGGTCCTGGGGCGGCGCCATGATGAGGAAGAACAGGTGGGCCGGCTTCTTGTCGATCGAGTCGTACTCCACGCCCTTGGTCGAGCGCCCCACCGCCATCTCGAGCTTGTCGATCAGGAGCGACCGCCCGTGCGGTATCGCGACGCCCTTGCCGATGCCGGTCGAGCCCAGCTCCTCGCGCTTGAGCAGGGTCTGCTGGAGCATTTCGGTTTCGTCGCCCGACCGCACCATCGCGACCAATTCGCGCAGGACCTCGGGCTTCTTCTTCGACTTGAGGTCGAGATTGACGCGGTCAGGCCTGAGCAACGACGTAAGGTTCAAACAACACCTCCTGTAGAAAACAGCCGGCCGCAAGCGGCCGGCCGGAAAGACTCACGCTTCACTGTCTGGCTCGACTGTCTGACTGGGAACATCGCCCCACAGCCGCTCCAAACCGTAGAACTGACGAACTTCACCTAAGAGAATATGCACCACCACGTCGAGATAGTCAAGCAGTATCCATTCGCCCGAGCTGTCGCCCTCGACGTGATGCACGCGCTGACCCTGCGCCTTCAGCGTCGCCTCGACGGCGCGGGCCAGGCCCTGGGCGTGCACGGTCGAACCCGCCGTCGCGAGCACGAACCAGTCGGACAGGCCGGACTGGCCGCGCAGGTCGAGCACGACGATGTCGTCGGCCAGCTTGTCGCGGCAGACCGCGGCCGCGGCGAGTGCCAGTTCCTGCCCTGTCATGCTAGCGCAGCGGCTCCGAGTGCGGGAAAAACTGCCGCCAGTCGCTGCCCACCACCAGCCGCAGTTCGAGGTAGCGGGCCGAGTCCAGCGCGACCTCGGCGACCGGCGGTATCGGCGAACCCAGCGGGATGTCCCAGATGCGCCGCTGGGCCTCCAGCCCCATCACGCGGGCGACGAGCTGCGCGTTTGCCCCGGCCGGGTCGCGCAGGTCGACGACCGTCGTGCGCTCGCGTCGTTCCGGCGCGGTCCCGGTCGAATAGACGTTGTAGCCGCGGTTCTGAAGTTCGTCGCGCACCGCGCCCGCGACCTTGGGCTCGCCGCACGCGTTGAGCACTTCCATCCTCAGGGCCTTGCGGTCGAATTCGGGGATGCGGATGCGCGGTCGGAACCGCCAGGCAATCGACAGGCCGATGCCCAGCGCCACGGCCAGGAAAACCAGCCAGGGCAAAGCCCGCCTCACGCCTCGACCTTCCCGCGCCGCTCGGCGAGCGCCGCCGCCACGTCGGCCAGTTCCTCGGGCGTGTTCGCGCCCATCATCTCGCGCGGGTTCTCGGCCGGCACCGGCACCACCCGGCCGCCGTCCCGGTTGACCTCGGCCACGATGTCGGTCAGGTAGTACTCGCCCGACACCGGGCTCGGGGCAATGCGCTCCAGGCAGGGCAGGACCCGGCCCCACCGAAAAGAGTAGGCGCCCGAGTTCACCTCGCGCACCGCGAGTTCCTCGGCCCCGGCGTCGCGCTTCTCGACGATGCGCTCGATTGTGCCGTCGGCTCGCCGGATGATGCGGCCGTAACCGCCCGGCTCGTCCAGCACCGCCGTGAACACGCTGACGTCGGCGCCGCGCTCATCGCGCGCCTCGCGCAGGCGGCGAATCGAGGCGGCCGTCACCAGCGGCGCGTCGCCGCAGAGCACGACCACTTCCTCGTCGGCGCCGAGCAGGTCGCGGCAGGCCAGCACGGCGTCGGCCGTGCCCTTCTGCTCGCGCTGCACCGCGAACTCGACCCGCCGGCGCTCAAGCGCCGACTGCACCAGATCTCGGCCCGTCCCCACGACCAGCACCACCCGGCCCGCCCCGGCCGCCTCGGCCGCGTCGATGACGTACTCGACCAGGGGGCGGCCCGATACCGGCAGCAGCACCTTGGGCGTGCCCGCGTTCATCCGCTTGCTCTGGCCCGCGGCCAGGACTATCGCCGTCAACTTGTCGCCGTGAGAGATGCGGCAGCGGGACGGTTCATCCCGCTGCCGCTGTCAGTTGTCTGCCGGGCACCCGGTCTGGGTGGCACCGACCTGCTACTCGGTCGCCTTGTCGCGACCCTGGCCCTTGGACTCGGCCGTCTTCTTCGCGGGCTTGGCCTTGGCCTTCTTCCCGCCCTTCTCCTTCGCGGCCCGTTCCTTGGCCTGCTTCTCCTTGTGGGTCTCCTCGCGCACGACCAGCTCCAGGAGGGCCATCTCGGCCGCATCGCCCGGCCGGGGCCCGAGCCGCAGCACGCGGGTGCAGCCGCCCGGGCGGTCGGCGAAGCGCGGGCCGATCTGGTCGAACAGTTTCTTGAGCAGGGTCTTGTCGGTGATTATCCGGGCCACCTCGCGCCGGGCGGCGACGTCGTTCTTCCGCGCGAAAGAGATGAGCCGCTCGGCCAGGCGGCCGGTTTCCCTGGCCTTGGGCAGGGTGGTGCGGATGCGCTCGTGGGTGAACAGGGCGATGACGAGATTCCGCAGGAGCGCGGTGCGAAGGTTCAGGCGCCGACCGAGTTTCTTTACCTTATCTCCGTGCCGCAACGTCTACTCCTTGATCTCCGGTTCTTTCTCGATTATCGGCAGGCCGCTGATGTCCATCCCCAGCGACAGGCCGACGTCCTCGAGCACCTTCTTCAGTTCCTCGAGCGACTTGCGGCCGAAGTTCTCGATGTCGAGCATGTCCTTCTCGGTCCGCTGGACGAGGTCGGCGATGTTGCCGATCGAGATGCGCTCGCCCGTCTTCTTCGAACGGCCCTTCTTCAGGCAGTTCAGCGCGCGGTTCGAGAGCTCCAGCTCCTCGATGTCCATCGCCAGCAGCTCCACGAGCTTGTCGCGGTCGCGGAACAGCTTCTCTTCCTCGATGAACTCCGGCTCCTTCTCGGCCGGGATGAGCACCGTGGTGTGATTCTTGAGAATCGTCGACGCCTGGATCAGCGCCTCGTCCGGCCGCACCGTGCCGTCGGTCCAGACCTCCAGCACCAGCCGCTCGAAGTCGGTGCGGTCCAGGACGCGCATGCTCTCGACCCAGAAGTTCACCCGCTTCACCGGCGAGAAGAACGCGTCGAGGAAAACCGTCGTCTCGGGCGCGGTGCGGTTCTTCTTCAGCCGCTCCGCCTTGACGTAGCCGCGGCCGTTCTCGACCAGCATCTCGATGTTCACCGAGCGCTTGGTCTCCGAGATAGTCAGAATCGACTGCTCCGGGTTGGCGATGACCACCTCGGGCGGCACGGTCAGGTCCTTGCCCGAGAACTCGCGCTTGCCCGAGGCGTGCAGGTGGCACACCTTCGGCGTCTCCGACCACAGCCGGACGCGCAGCTTCTTCAGGTTGAGGATAATCTCGGACACGTCCTCGACCACGTCGTCGATGGTCGAAAACTCGTGCGCCACGCCGTCGATGCGCACCTCGGTAACCGCCGCACCCTGCACGGACGACAAGAGCGCCCGCCGCAGCGAGTTGCCCATCGTCTGGCCCCAGCCCTTCTCGAGCGGGGCGACGGTGAAACGGGCGTAGGTATCCGAAGACGAGTCGGCGTCGACGTCGAGCTTCTCCGGGATGACAAAAGGTTTGAGCTTCATTTCGAATACAGCTCCACGATCAACTGCGTGTTGCAGGGGATGTCCTTCACGTCTTCCGGACCGGGCACGCGGACCACCGTGCCCGAGAGCGTCTGCTGGTTCATGTTCAACCAGCTCATCATCGCCGGCTCGCGCCCGGCCACGAGCGGCGTCACCATCTTGGTGCTGCCCTCGCCGTGCACGCCGATGACCTGCCCGGCCTTCACCTGGTACGACGGGATGCTGATGCGCCGGCCGTCGATCGTGATGTGGCCGTGCCGGACGAACTGGCGCGCCTGCGACCGCGACGTGGCCAGCCCGAGGCGGAACACGACGTTGTCCAGCCGCCGCTCGAGGAAGATGATCAGGCTCGCCGCGGTGTTGCGTGTCTTGGCCGCCTTCACGAAGTAGTTGTGGAACTGGGTCTCGAGGATCCCGTACACGCGCTTGAGAATCTGCTTCTCGCGCAACTGCACCGCGTAGGGCGACGGGGTGCGGCGCCGGCGGGTCATCTTCTCCGGGTCCTGGCCCCGCTTCATCAGCACGCACTTGTCCGACAAGCACTTGTCGCCGCGCAAAAACAGCTTCTCTTTCGCCTTGCGGCACCGCTTGCACTTCGGTCCGATTGCTCTTGCCATTCTTATATCCTGTTGTGGGAAACGGTCATCCGGGAACTCAATTCAGCCAATGGCTAGACGCGCCGCTGCTTGGGCGGGCGACAGCCGTTGTGGGGAATCGGCGTCACGTCCCGGATTGAAAGGATGTCCAGGCCGGCGTTCTGCAGCGACCGGATGGCCGACTCGCGGCCCGGCCCCGGCCCGCTGATGAGCACCTCGAGCTTGCGCACGCCCAGCGCGCTCGCTTCCTTGGCCGCGGCCTCGGCGCACTGCCCGGCGGCGAACGGCGTGCCCTTCTTCGAGCCCTTGAACCCGACCCGTCCCGACGACGACCAGGAGACCACGGCGCCGGTCGGGTCAGCGATGGTGACCATCGTGTTGTTGAACGACGTGATGATGTGGGCGACGCACTGCAGCGCCGCCTTCTTGCGCGTAGACTTGCGTGCCATTACTTCTTAGCTCCTGCGGCCGGCGCGGCAGACGGCGCGGCGGTCGACTTCACCTTCAGCACGCCCGAGGTCTTGCGCGGCCCCTTGCGGGTGCGGGCATTCGTCCGCGTCCGCTGCCCGCGCACGGGCAGGCGCATGCGGTGACGCAACCCGCGGTAGCTGTTGATCTCGATGTAGTGCTTGATGTTGCCCGAGACGGCTGCGCGCAACTCGCCCTCGACCTTGAAGTTGCCTTCGATCTCCTTGCGGATGCTGGCAACCTCATCGTCGCTCAGTTCCTTAACGCGGCGAGTCGGGTCGATGTTCACGGCGGCCAGGATCTTGCGCGCCGAGTACTGCCCAATGCCGAATATATGCGGCAGGGCATACAGTATCTTCTTGTTGTCGGGCAAATCAATACCCGCAATACGAGCCACTAATCCTCCTGGTTACGGCCTTACTCGAATAAGGATTGTCCTTTGCCAGATTGCCTAAGTGGTAATTTATAGCCGATTTGCGCCGCTTGTCAAGCCGTGAACCGACCCTGCCCGCCCCGGCGTCAGCCCGGCCCGCAGCCCCAACGGAGCCCGGCAGGCCGCCCCGCCGCCCGTTGGGCGTCGTCCCTTGGCGTAAATCCCTGGCGAGACGTAACTTAGGGCGATACCCGTCACGAGACCGCCAACTTCCCCCAATCTCGCCGGCGCGATGGAACCGGGTCTGCGCCGGTCGGTCGGCCCTGACCTCAAATGCCGCCTGGTCCGCCACTTGCCGCCCGGCCTTGCCCTAAGGTTCACCGGGCGGCTAATCGCCGGCCTGGAACTGCCCCTGCTCGACCCGCTCAGATGCCGGCCTGTCGCGGTCCTCTGCTGTGGCGTTGCCGACGTTTTCACCGCCCTGCTTGCCGCGAAGTTCGGCCGCGCGTCCAGCCGAGAGGTCACCCCCCTGTCCAGCGACGGCCCAAACAC
>JAWOHG010000191.1:0-7858 GCA_046485245.1 bacterium | reverse complement strand
GTCGGTTGCGGTGGACCGCGACCGACCGCACCTCGGCCGACGGCAGACCCGCCGAGTAAATGCGGTACTCGTCGTCCGTGCGGTCGGGCAGCGTGCCGCCGTAATCGACCATCACCAGCCCGACGGTCAGGCCGGCCCAGGCCCTGCCCTCGTCGTCGAAGTCGAATTCGTACCCGCCGCCGGGCGTGTTGGCCAGGCCCGGCACCTCGAAAACCTCCTGCCCGCCCGCGGAGTCGATCGCGATGACAACCGTACCGCCGTTGAACACCCACTTGGTGTCGTGCCGGTCCAGCCCGAAAGCGGTGATGATGTTGCGCGCCGAGGATGGGCCCCACTGCACGCGGTCCCACTGCCCGTTCGAAGGGTCGTAGGCGGCCAGCCCGCCCTCGAACGCGAAGTGGGCCAGCCAGAAGCGATTGCGCGAATCGATGCGCACCTGCACGGGCACGGGCAGCACGCTGCCCAGCGACCAGATGCTCCCGAGCGCATCTATCCACGTGACGGTTCCGCCGTTGTGGCACAGCACGATGTCGCCGGCCCGCCCGGCGGCGCAGTCGGAAATCTCGGCGCTGCGGATGCACGGGTTCTCGTACGGCGCCCACGATTGCCCGGACAGGAGGTAGCGCAGACCGGCGCCGTACCGCTCGTCGCCGCCACAGCCCACCCAGATCTCGCCGCCGATGTGCAGCGAGCGGGCATCGGCTTCGAGCACGCGCTGGAACCGCGCGGGCTCGGGCCGGTCCGCCTCAAACAGCCCCTCCTCGGTGGCGACATAGATGGTGGTCACCGACGCCTCGATGTCGTGAAGTTCGGTCGGCTCGCTGAACTCAAGGACGGCCCGGAAGCCGCCCGAGTCCAGCAGGGCCACGCCGTCCTCGGTCCCGACCAGCAGGCTGTCGCGCCAAAACGCGATGGCGCGGACCGAATCGCCCAGCGGCGCGCGGTAAGATTGCCAGGCGCCGAGCCCGGTGTCGGCACGGGCCACGCCGCGGTTCGTGCCGACCCAGTAGCCGTCGCGGACCGCGAGCGCCAGCACGTTGTCGCTCAGCAATTCCGGCACGCGGGCGACCGAGTAGCGCCGGATGTCGTCGTCCTCGAAATCAAGCAAGGTCCCGCGCGTGTCGACCACGTACAGCCCCTGTGGGGTGCCGACCAGCAACCGCTCACCGTGCCAGGCGAGCGCCCGCACGGTCATCGCCAACTCGCTCGTCCGGTAGGACTGCGCCTCAGAGCTGTCCCGCCCGACCACGGCCAGCCCCCCGCCCTGCGTCCCGACCCAAGCGTTGCCGTCCGGGTCAAGCGCGATGCACAGGCACCGGTTCGCCGGCAATCCCTCGGTGTTGGTGATGGTGCGGACGGTCTGTGGTTGCGGCCGCGTCACGACCTCGACCACGCCGCCCAGCGTCGCGCAGTAAAGCGCCGAGTCGCGCCCGGCCAGGCCGGTGACGAAGTTGGTGTTGGTCAGCGACTGCCAGCCGCCCAGGCTCTGCGCCAGGACGAGTGCGACGACACCCATGCTCATCTCAAGACGCTCCAGGCCGGACGCACTGCGGCTGCTCTGGCTGAATCCACGTCAAATCGTAGCGGTCTGTTGTCCAGCGTCAACCTGAACGCCTCCGGCCAAAGAGCAGGACCGCGCCGGCAGAACCGAGCAGGAGCAGCACCAGGGCGGGCACGCGCGAACCGGCTGACAGGTAGAGCCCGACGACACCGAACAGCGCTGTAGCCACGTACAACAGCAGAACGGTTCGCCTCGGCCCGAGACCGAGCGACACGAGGTAGTGATGTAAGTGGCTCCGGTCCGCCTGGACGATGCTGCCGCCGCGCGCGGACCGGCGAATCACGGCGCCCAGGACATCGGATATGGGGACCGCCAACGCCAGTATCGGGACGAGAAGGCTGATGAACGCGACGTTCTTCCCGGCGCCGGTCATCGAGGCCGCCCCGAGCGCGAACCCGAGGGTCATCGCACCGGCATCGCCCATGAATATGCGCGCCGGCGGGAAGTTGTACGGCAGAAACCCGAGGCACACGCCCGCGATCGCCGCGGCAAGGATGGCAGGTATGACGTAGCCGGTGCGTACCGCCGACACGAACAGCACCGACGCGGAGATGGCCCCGATGCCCGCCGCGAGCCCGTCGAGCCCGTCGATGAGGTTCATCGCGTTGGTGACGAGCAGCAGCCAGGCAACCGTCAGCGGGTATGACCAGGCGCCCAGTGCCACCGTGCCCACCAGCGGGAGGTTGAGCCTGACGACCGGGTCGACCGCGGCGGCAAACACGGCCGCGGCCGCGGTCTGCGCCGCGAGCCGCACCCACCACGGCAGGCTGCGCAGGTCATCCCACAGCGATACGACGAAGATGGGCACGAACCCGGCGGACACGAGCATTGCCTTGCCCAGCCGGTAGTGACCGAACAGGACCAGCCCGACAATCATCGCCGCGACCAGGCCGGCGAACATCGCGACGCCGCCCAGGCGCGGCGTCGGCCGGTCGTGCTGCTTGCGCGCGTCGACCCGGTCGTAAAGTCCGTAGTGACGGCACATCCGGATAACCAACGATGTCAGCAGGAGGGTGATGACCAAGCCGACGCCGAATGCGGCCGCGTGCATCGTGCTCATCGCGCCCTCGCCCACGAGTACTCGTACTCCGACAGACCAAGCAGCCCGGCCGCGCTCTGCAGCGCTAGGTAACAGCCGAACAGGAAATCCAGGGCGGCGGCACGCGGGCCGCGCGCCTGCGCAAGGAAGTAGCGACGGTGCGAGCGCAGCCGGTGGAACTCGGAAAAAGCCCGGTAGGACTTGCGCACCTGCCCCACGAGGTGGGTCACCCGCGCCGCCGGCACGACATACGCGCGCCAGCCGGCCATTCCCAACCGACGGCAGATGTCCACATCCTCAGCGTACATGAAGTACCCCTCGTCGAAGCGCCCGGCCTGCTCGAACGCGTCGCGCCGGAACAGCATGAACGCGCCGATGACCGCCTCGACCGCGACCGGCTGGACCGAACGCTCGATGCCAGCATAAAGGAATTCCGCCCGCCGCAGACGCACCGGCAACAACCGGGCCAAGGGCGACCTTCGGCCGGCAAGCACGTAGCGCAACCTCGGCAGTCGGCGGGCCGACGGCTGAATCGCGCCGTCCGCGTACCTGAACTGCGGGGCGGCCACGCCGGCGTCGCGCCGCTCGTCCATGAACCGGACCAGCACCGACAGGGCCCCCGGCTCGAATTCGAGGTCCGGGTTCGCCGCCGCGAGATACGTGCTGCGCACGTACCGGGCTGCCCGGTTGACCGCGGCACCGATGCCGAGGTTGCGGCTCAGACGCAATAGCCTCGCCCCGTATTGCCGACAAACCGCCGCCAGTTCAGCCAAGTCGCTCGATGCGTTGTCGACCACGATGGTCTCGATGGGGAGGTCGGGTTCGGCCGCAACCAGCGAGCACAGCGCGCTCTCAAGCAGCGCGGTCGAGTTGTAGTTGACGAAAACGACGGAAACCTTCGGTCTCACCTGCCTGCGGTCGTTGCTCTGCGTCCCCGCAGGGGCGCGTTCGGGCCGCGCCACCGCGCCTCTCGGTCAGCCGCCGTTGGACAACCGGCGCACGAGCGCACCGTCTGCTGTCCGGATGCTGACTTCCAACGGCGTCTGCCCGACCACGTGGCTGGCACAGGCCATACACGGGTCGTAGGCACGGTAGAACATCTCCACGGTGTTGAGCAGGCCCTCGGCCGGCTCGCCGCCGTGGATGAGTCCCTTGGCCGCGTCGCGCACCGACATGCACATCGTCCCGATGTTGTTCGTCGAGGCGACGATGAGGTTGACCTTCTTCATCATCCGGTCCTCGGTGAGCCAGTAGTGGTGGTAGAGGGTGCCGCGCGCCGCCTCGACCACGCCGACGCCCTGCTCCTGCATGTGGTAGTCCATGTTGCGGATGGCGGTACCGGTGATTTCCGGGTCGGTCGCCAACTCCACCGCGCGCTCGGCGACGTAGAGCAGCTCGATCAGCCGCGCCCAATGGAACGCGAGCGTCGAGTTCACGGGCTTGGCGCCGAAGGTCGCGTACATCCGCTGGTACTCTCTGTCGGCCTTGGGCGTGGCCATGCCGTCAGCCGCGTTCAGACGCCCGAGCGGGCCGACGCGGTAGAGGCCCGAGTCCGGGCCGTCGGTCAGGCCCTTGTACCCGACCGCCTTGAGGTACGGCACCTTGACATACGACCAATCCAGCACCTGTTCGGCGATGTGGTCGAGGTACTTCTCGGCCCCGAACTTGAGGAACTCCTTGCCGTCGGGCGCGGTGACACGGATGCGGCCGTCGTAGAAGTTGACCTTGTTCTGTTCGTCGACCAGGCCCATATTGTAGGTCGCGTGGCTGAACCGCGGGTCGGTCACCAGCGCCATGTAGGCCTTGTTCTTCAGTACGATGTCGCCGAACAGGCCGAGCGTGAACTCGGCGAAGCTGACGCAGGACCGCGCCATCGTCTCGATCTCGGCGCGCTCCGCCTCGGAGAGGCCCTTGGTCTGGCCGCCCGGGATGCCCGACACCGGGTGGGTCGGCTTGCCGCCCAGTATCTCGGTTATCTTCTGGCCGAACGAGCGGTGCTTGATGACCTCCTTGGCCGCGTCGAGACCGACCTTCTCGATGACGCCGAGGATGTTGCGCTTCTCCTTCGGCGCATCCGGCCCGACCACGAAGTCCGGTCCGCCGAGGAAGTAGAAGTGCAGGATGTGGTCGTAGATGACGTAGCCGCTGTAGATGAGCTCGCGCAGCTTGCGCGCGACCGGGGTCGGCTCCACTCCGAAGGCCGCGTCCAGCGCCTTGGTCGACGCGAAGTGGTGCGCGACCGGGCAGACCCCGCAGATGCGCGAGGTGAGCTGGGGCATGTCCTCGGCCTTGCGCCCGACGCAGAACTGCTCGAACCCGCGCAGTTCCGGCACCTGCAGGTAGGCGTTGTCGACGTCGCCCTTGTCGTTGAGGAAAATCTCGATCTTGCCGTGGCCCTCGAGCCGGGTAATCGGGTCGATGGTGATGCGCTTTGACATCTACTTGCCCCTCATCCGGTTCAGCTTCGAGCTCGCCAGCCCGTACATGTAGAACGTGCCGACCGGGTCCTTCACCTTGGCCAGCAGTTCGGCCGCGCCCGCCTCGCCCAGGTCCTTCTCATCATCCAGCTTCAGGATCGAACCGAGCGCCGAGACCATCTTCGCGCCCTGGTCCTCGACCTCGGGCATCGGTCCCATGCACCCGGTGCAGGGCCAGTTGCCGTTGATGCAGCGCTGACCGCAACCGCCGCGCGTCGCCGGCCCCATGCAGACGATGCCCTGCTCGAGGAAACAGGTCTCGGGGTCGGCCGCCGCCTCCCAGGTTCGCTTCACGTCGGGCATCTTCTTGGCGACGTGCTTGTTGCGCGTGCACTCCTCGCACAGCGCCTTGGCCGGCGCCAGCACGCTGCCTCGCGCCGGCAACTGCCCGGAGAAAATCATGTCCCAGGCCTCGATGATGAGCGGCACCGGCGGCGGGCACCCGGGCAGGTAGTAGTCGACCGGCACCACGCGGTCCAGCGGGTAGACCTTGTCGAAGAACTCGGGCAGGGTCATCTTGCCCTCGGGCACGTCGATTCGCGTCTTCGGCTCGACGTTGTCCGGGTTGGCGACCGACGGCTCGTCGTGGTAGACCGTCTTGAAGATCTCGGCGCGGTTGTGCAGGTTGGCCAGGCCCGGGATGCAGCCGTGGTGCGCGCACGACCCGAACGCGAACAGCAGCTTCGACTTGCGCCGCAGCAGCTCGGCCATCTCCTGGTGCTCCGACGTCCGGACCGAGCCGTTGAAGAAACAGGCGTCCATGAACTTGTCCGGCATCGCGCGCACGTCGGAGTACTTCGTGTCGATAGCAACCGGCCAGAGCACGATGTCGGCCTTCGCCACGACGTCGAGTATCTTCTCGTTGGTGTCGAGCACGGCTATCTCGCAGCCTCCGCACGAGGCCGCCCAATAGAATCCGATCTTCAGTTTATCTGGCAATGGTTGCTCCCGGGGTCAAGGGTTCAGAAGATAGCGGGGCTTGCCCCGAAGTCAAGCAGCAGGGGATTGCTTGCGCTGCCGGGTGCTTCCGATGGCCGTCACGACGGCTGACAAACCGGCACCGGCCAGCAGATAGAGCACAGGCATGACCGGGTCCCGGTAGCGGCCATCGACGAGCGGCGAGGCTACTGCGATCAGGCTGAACGCGATGCCAGCCAGCAGCACCTGCCAATCACGACGCCCGCGCCGGATGAGGACCAACGCCGCCAACAAGCAGGACCCGACCAGGGCGGCCAACTCCCACGCGGCCAGCAGCCAAGTTGCGACCCGGGTCGATCCCGTCGGCCCAGACCACAAGAGGTCACGTGCGCGACACGTTCCGGCCCGCTCATCCGTGAGACGAACCACTATGTCGTCTGCCTTCAAGGAGAACATCAGGCGGGGCATGCCGGCGGCCCATCTCAGGAAAGTCCGGGTCGGCTCGCGCAGCGCAACGCCGAGCGCGGCCCGTTCTAGCCCGGCGGCAAGCGCCGGCGGGTTGCCTTCAGGCACAACCATTACGATTCGCTCAACGACGGAGTCGCGTAACACCTGGTAGCTCGCGCCGCGCGATCGGGCCAGCACCTCGATCGAGTTGTTGAAGGCATTGTACGCACCGGCCGTTGCCAGTGTCAGACGTCGGTATTGGCTCCAGTTCCGCAATGCCCATGCCATGGGCAGAACCGCGAAGCCGGCGACGAATGCGCCGAGCAACAGCCAACGCCTCTGCAGCACCATAGGCAGCGCGAAGGGCACAAGCAGTATCGCACCCACCGGCCGCACCAGCACGGCGGCACCCAGGACCAGCGCCGATAGCAGAGTGCTCCGGCGCAGGTACAGCCACAGACCGAGAACCAGCAGCAGGGCAAAGAGCGACTCACTCATCACCATGCCCGTGTGCAGCAGGGCCGACACGTCCAGGGCCTGCAGACCGGCGGCAGCGAGACCGCCGAAACGCCCGGCAAGTCTGGCCCCGATGACGCCCAGCAGCAGCACTGTCAGCCCGCCCAGCAGACACTGCACCACCACGAGCAGCTTGATGTTCGCTCCGGTGGCCGCGACCAGCAGTGGGTAGCCCGGAGTACGGAAAGCGTTCGGGCGACCGTCGAGCCAGAACCGCCCATCAGTCAGGATGCTCTGTCCCAACCGCAAGTACTGGTCCGGATCGATACAGGTCGCCCCGGTCCGGAGCAGACGCAGCTCATCGGGGCAGTGAGCGATCCCGGGGTAGTGGAACTCGTGAGTCCTATAGCAGAGCACCAGGCCGAGCCTCAGCAGGGTCGCGGCAAGCGCCAGTGCCACGAGCGCGCGCCGGGGAAGCTTGGTGGTGTGCCGACCCATAGGCTCCATTGACAACGCCATTCTCACTCGGGCCACCCCGTTGTCAAACCAGTCCTGCAAAGGTTGCGGGCCAATCCGACCGCGGTTGACTTGGGTGGCACTCCCGACTAGTATCCCCTGCCAATGCTGACAACCTTGATAATCGCAGATTGCGCTCCAGGAGGCATCGCTTATGGACGTTATTGAGAAGGGCCTCGGTGATCTGTTCCAGCCGCCCGACCCGGACAAGTTCCGCGAATGGGTGCACACGAAAAAGAACACCCGGATGGTCGACAAGTTGATGACCGAGTCCGAGGCGGTCAGCCGGTTCGTCGCTGACGGCGACTACCTCGGCACCGAACTCTACGGCACGGTCCGCGCCCCGATGTCGCTCGTGCGCGAGGTCATCCGCCAGGGCAAGAAGCACCTGCGCGTGGCCGGCCAGGGCGTCCACGACATCGACCTGCTGCTGGCGGCCGACGC
>JAWOHG010000085.1:0-7524 GCA_046485245.1 bacterium | reverse complement strand
GACCTAAGCCTTGCGGTTTTCGCTGGTTGCGTTGAGGACTGTGAAAACACCCCTCCCGTCCCCTCCGCGGCCTTCCAGGCCATCTTCAAGGTCCTCTCGAACGCCGTTTCGGCGGCGGCTCTGACCGCGGTTTTCACCGTGGCTTTGCCTCTGGTTACTATGGTGACAATCGCCGCGACGATGCTCTACCCTGTGCTTGTGGCCGGTTTCGCGGCCGGTAACGACGCCGGTGTCGACGCGGGTCGCTACCCTGTGCCTGCCGCCGTCACGGCAATTGTCATCGTGGCTTCCATCGTGGCCTCCAACGCGGCTCCCAAAACCGCGGGCAGAATCCCTTTCACTGTGGCTCTGCGCTCCCGCACCCGACCGCCCCTGACAGCTCCCGGCTTACAGCTTGCAACTGACGGCAGGACGTCGGTCATTGCGAGGCCGCTCTGGCGGCCGCGGCAATCCTCCGAGTGAGACCGCCACGCTGCGCTCGCGGTGACTGGTGGGCTGATGGCGCACGACTTGCGGCCACAAACCACGGGACAGTCCCGTCGCCCTGGTCCGCTAGGGACAATCCCGGGTTTGCTCGGCTCACGACTTCCGGCAGGCAAATCTGACATCTGGACTCTGACATCTCACCTCTGACCTCGCGTCGGCGAATCTGCATTCACTATTCTGCCTTCTGACTTCAGCATTCGTCCGGCCTCTCCTGACGCCTCACGCTTGACGCAGCGGCTGGCAGGCCTATCCTGCCGAATGTGTCCAGAAGCGCCCGAGACCGAAGTCCTCTACTCCGACGACGCCGGGGTAACGGTCACGCGCGAGCGGGCCGAGTTTCCGCAGGCATCGTTTGCCGTCTCCGACATCACCGGCGCCGCGCTGTCATCGACCCGGCCGGTCCAGCCCGCCCCGATGCTGCTCATCATTGCCGGGTTCCTGGTCATCCTCGGCGCGGTCATCTTCCACGGCCGCCAATTCACTTTTCTCGGGCTGGTCGTGCTGATGGCCGGCATCGCGCTCCAACTTGCCGCCCGCACCCGCTACAGCCTGCGCGTAACGACCGCGAGCGGGTCGGTGGAGGTGATGGCCGGGATGGAGCGCGAGACCGCCGACAAGCTCTTTCGCGCGCTCAAGCGGGCGCGCTACCGGACCTGAGCCTGCATGGCTTCGCAACCCCTCACCTGCTCCCCGGTCCGACCCATCGGACTGTCCGATAAGTCAACTCCCGGCTTGACACATGGACGAGGGCGGCCGAGAATGTCCGGCTGACTTCGAACCTAACAGGAGGCCTGATGCGTAAGTTGCTTGCTGTCCTCGCCCTCGCGACCGTCGCGTTTGCGGCGTCGCAGCCCTGCACTGACGGCTGCACCCTTCTGGGTACCGCCTCGATTTCCGGCACCATCACCGACTCGGTGACCGGCCTGCCGGTTGACTCTGCCAAGGTCACTGCCGGCCGGTGCGGCGGGCGGTCTGCCTGGACCGACGCCGACGGCAACTACACCATCGCCGACCTCGCCGCGGGCTCCTACGCGGTGAAGGCGATGAAGTGCGGCGAGTACGTCATGAAGTCCTACCCGACGCCCGTGCGCGTCGAGGAAGGCCAGGCCGTGACCGGCATCGACATCGCGCTGAGCCCGATGCAGGGCGGCGGCGGTGGTGACGGTTCGATCTCCGGCATCGTCTACGACAAGTCGACGAACCTGCCGGTGGTCGACGCCAAGGTTTTCTTGAACTGCCACTACTACGTGATGACCAACGAGCTTGGCGAGTACACGCTCGGCGACCTCGCCGACGGCTCGTACCGGCCCAAGGCAGCCAAGGAAGGCTACGCCTGCTCGATGTGGCCCGAGCTCATCGTCATCAGCGGCGGCAACGCGGTGACCGGCATCGATTTCCTGCTCGTCCCGCGCCTGATCCAGGCCCTGGACTAGACCTCTCCGAAACTTGCGCGCCTCCCGGCAACGGGAGGCGCGTGCTTTGCTGGCACATCCACGGGGCATTGACAGCCGTCCCGCCCGGCCTATTCTGTTCCCAGGAGGAACAGGATGAAACTGCGTCAAGTCATGCCCGCCGTATTCCTGCTCGCGGCGGTTACGCCTGCCCCGGCCCAGTGGCTGGAGACCACCATCTTCTGGGGCGGCCTGCAGCAGCCGTTCTGCGCCGAGTACAACAGCTTCAATAACACGCTGCTCTGCGGCGGCGATTCGGGCGATGCCGTGCTCGTGTTCGACGCCGCGGCCAACCACCAGCTCGGCACCATCCCGATGACCTCCGAGGTGAGCGCGCTGGCGGTCGTTCCCGGCTCGGACAAGGCCTACTGCGTCAACTACCCCGACAACCGCGTGACCGTGGTCAACACCGCCACGCGCACGGTCATCGGCACGATTGCCACCGAGTTGTTCCCGGTCGCGGCGTTCTGCCCGCGCGGGCCGGACCGGCTCTACGTCGCGTCCCAGCACGCCGACCGCGTCACGGTGGTCCGCCGCTCAGACGACCAGGTCATCCGCACGCTCGACGTCGGCGACGGCCCGGTCGCGTTCTGCACCGGCGCGGCCGAATCCCGGCTCTACGTCGCCTGCACTTACGGCGACGCGGTCGCGGTCATCGACGTGGCGGGCGACAGCATCATCAAGAGCATCGCGGTGGGCAACGGGCCGGTCGCGCTCGCCTACAACCCGGCCCAGAACCGGCTCTACACCGCCGACAACTTCAGCAACACGGTCACGGTCATCGATTGCGCGCTCGACACCGCAATCGCCACGGTCAACGTCGGCGCGTTCCCGGCCGCGCTCGCCTACAACCCGGCAAGCGGCTGGGTCTACTGCGCCAATTCCGCCGGCAACACGGTCACGGTCATCGACGGCGCGTCGAATTCGGTTGTCGCCACGGTGCGCTGCGGCCGCCGCCCGGTCGCGCTCGCGATCAGCGCCGCGACGAACCGCGTGTACTGCGCCAACCGCTACGACAACACCGTCACGGTCATCGACGGGTTCACCAACGTCGTCAACGACACCATCCCGGTTGCCGACGACCCGGTGGCACTGGCGGTTTCCGGCGACACGACCCGCATCTGCTGTGTCAGCAAGAACGGCAGCGCGCTGACCGTCATCGACGTCGCGTCGCGCAGCGTCCTGGCGATGCTGCGGACCTGGCGCGAGCCGGCCGCGCTCTGTTACAACGACAGCGCGAACAAGGTCTACTGCGCCAGCGGCTACGACGGCACGGTCTCGGTCATCGACGGGGCGAGCAACGGCGAGATCGCCCAGGTCGAGGCCGGGCGCGGCGCGTCGGAACTCTGCTTCTTCCGGCCGGCCAACCGGGTCTACGTCGCCAACACCGACGCCGACAGCCTGACCATCATCGACGGCGCGTCCAACACCAGCCTCGGCCGCGTCGGGACCGCGAACCGGCCGGTGCTGCTGGCATCGAGCCCGGACCGCAACAAGGTCTACTGCGCCTGCGCCGGGCGCGACAGCCTGCTTGTGTACCGCGGGTCCAACGCACTGCGCGTCGGGGGCGTGCGCATCGGGCCTGAGCCCACCGCGCTGCTCGTCGGGCCGGGCGGTGACCGGGTCTGGTGCGCCTCGATGGACGAAGACCGCGTCTACGTGATTGACGGCGCGGCCGATTCGCTGCTGCGCACGGTCGCCGTCGGCGACTCGCCGGTCGCGCTCTGCTGGAACTCGACCGACAACCTGCTCTTCTGCGCCAACGCCGGTTCATACACCGTCAGCGTTATCGACCCTGTGGCCGATTCCGAGCTGGTCGAAGTCGCGGTCGGGGCGCGGCCGGTCGCGCTCTGCTACAACCCGCAGGATAACAAGGTCTACTGCGCCAACTCGGGCGCCTCTGACCTGACCGTGCTCGATGGCACGACCGGGCGATGGCGCGCGACCGTGCCCGTCGCCGCGGGACCGCGCCGCCTGCTCTACAACGAGCGCAACAACAAGGTCTACTGCGCCAGCACGGTCGGCGGCGGCACCGTCACGGTCGTGCACGGCCGACTCAACTCGGTGACCGCGAGCATCGCCACCGGCTCGGGCCCGGTCGCGCTCTGCCACAACCCGGCCCAGAACCGGGTCTACGTTGCCAACGCACTCTCGTCCAGCCTGTCTATCCTGCGCGACTCGATGACCGGGCTGGCGGAAGAGAGCCCGACGCCGCACGCCTCACGCATCGCGCCCGGACCGACTATCGTCCGCAGCGTCCTGGTCCTGCCGCGGGACATGGCCGAAATGCCCGGCATTTCGGATCATGTCCCAAGGCCGGCGTTGCTCAACGTGACGGGCCGAGTGGTGCTCAACCTCAATCCCGGCGCCAACGACGTCTCGGCTCTTGCCCCGGGCGTCTACTTCATCCGCACGGCGGCTGCCGGCCCCCGGACCAGGGTTGTCATCGTGGACTGATTTGCCTGCAAGTACTCGCGCCTCCCGGCAACGGGAGGCGCGTGCTTACAGGGACAGAAGCGTTAGGGTTCGATTGCGGTGTAGAAGGCGCCGCGGCCGCGGAACGCGCGCACGAGCAGGAGAACAACTCTCGGACACCTGCGGGCGGGATTGAACCTGAACTTCGCCGCGAGGCGCGACAAGTCGACGGCCCGGGAGACCGCCTGCCCCTGCCCTGTCAGCCATCTTCAAGACTCTCTCGAACGCAATTCTTGCGACGGTCTTCCTTGCGATCTTCACCCAGTCTCTGCCTTCGTTTGCCGTAACGACAACCGCCGCGACGATGCCCTACCCTGTTCTCTTGGCCGGCTTCGCGACCGGCAGTGACGCCGGTATCGACGCAGGTCACTGCACTGTGCCTGCCCTCGACACGGCATTTGTCGCCGTGGCTTCCATCACGCCCCCCCCAGAGCCGCAGGCAGATTCCCCTTCATCGCGGCTCTGCCCTGCCGCACCCGGTGCCCCTAACGCGTGATGACTACCTTCACAACGGCCGACGGCGCACGGCTGACGGCTGACAGCCGTTCCCTCTCCCCTTGCGGGAAAGGATCAAGGTGAGGGGTGACCACGAAGTAGATTCCCGGCGCGAGTCCGCTCACGTCATTCGCGCCCGAGCGCAGGCTCATCACACGCCTGCCGCAGGCATCGAGGAGGACGCACGACGCTCCACGCTGCACGCTCGACGCCGGCAGGCTGAGGACTCCGCGCACGACCGTCGGCCCGGGGTCCATCGGCCGGCGTCGGCCGCCGGTCGGCTCGGTCACACCGACGTGGTCGGTGATGACGGTTATCGTGCGGCCGTCGACGTTGCTGCAGTACACCTTGTTGTTGCGCCGGTTGATGCCGAGATAGCTCGGCGTCGGCTCGACCGGCACGGTGCCGATGACGCGGTTCGTGGCACAGTCGATGACCGAGACCGACCGGTCCTCGCGGTTGGCGACGAAAACGCGCCTGCCGTCGGGCCCGAGGATGATGTCGCTTGGCCGCTGCCCGACCCGTATAGTGGCGACGACCGTGTTGGTCGTGCAGTTTATCACCGACACGCTGGAATCCTCGAAGTTGGCCACGTACACCCGATCGTTGAGCGGGACGCGGCACAGCGCGTACGAGCGGTGACCAGTCGCTACCGTGGCGATAACCGTGTCGGGGGCGCCGGCCGAACCCCGCACGACGGACACCGTGCCGTCGCCGCCATTGGCGACATAGACCCGGTTGCGCGACTCGTCAAGGCAAAGCGCGAATGGTTCACTGCCGACGCGCAGCGTCTGGATGACGTTGTTTGTCGCGCAGTTGATGATCGAGAGCGAGCTGTCGCCGCTGTTGGCGCAGTAGAGACGGTTCAGGCCGGGGTTGTGCAGCAGCGCGCGCGTGGCCGCGCCGGTGGTGATGGCGGCGATGACCACGTCGGTGGCGCAGTCGATGACGTAGACCCGCGACGAGGCGACGAGGTAACAGGCGTACAGCCGGTTGTTGACCGGGTTGTACTCAAGGCGGTGCGGCCGGCCCGCGAGGCTGATAGTCCTGAGTACGGAATCGCCCGCCCCGCTGATGACGGTCAGCCGGAAGCTGTCCTGGTCCGCGGTGTATATCTTGTTGCCGGTCACGACGTGGGCGACGTCCTGCGGGTGCTCCCCGACCGGCACGGACGCGAGGATGTGATTGCTCGCACCGTCGATCACCAGCACCCGGGCGCTGTCATACAGCGTGCAATAGACCTTGTTCGAAGACGGGTTGTAGCAGAGCCGCCACGGAGTCCCGGGCACGACCAGCGTTGTGTCAATCCACTGACCGGGCGCGGCAACAGCCAGCGCGAACAACCCGATGATAACCAGCCTCATGAACTCCTCCTGTTGCTGTCACGACAACCTTGCCCACGACCAACGGCAGGGCGCTGGGGCTGGACGCCGTTTGCGCGCCGGCCTTTCCCGTCGCGATTGTAACGTGGTACCGAGCGCTGTCAACAGGACGGGACCGCAGCCCGGACCGGTGCGGCCGGCCTAGGGCTCAACCGCGGTGTAGAAGGCGCCGCGGCCGCGGAACGCGCGCACGAGCAGGGGCCGGTCGATGCCCAGCATCGTTCGGCGGATGCGGCCGAAGTCGGCCTTGGAACCGACCGGCGCGAGGTTGATTTCCACGATGACGTCGCCCGCCGCGAGGCCCGCGTCGGCCGCGCTCGCGCCCGGTTCGAGCGCGCTGACCACCGCGCCGAGCGCCAGCCCGGTGCGCGTCCGGTCGGCCGGTTCGAGGTCGCGCACGCTCAGCCCGAGCCAGTTGGTCGGCTGGACCTGGGGCCGGGGCTCGGTCGAAGTGGCCGGCCACGCGCCGAGCGTGACGTCCACCTCGGTCTTGCGGCCCAGCCGCAGGTAGCCGAGCCGCAGCCCGGACCCGGGCTCGCGCTCCGCAACCGCGTTCTGGAACCATCTCACGTCGGGGACCGGCCTGCCGTCGAGTTCGACGATGACGTCACCCGGCTTCAGGCCTGCCTTCAGCCCCGGCCCGTCGTAGACAATCGACGCCACCAGCACGCCCGCGGCACTCTCGGCCAGGCCGAGCGCCGAGCGAATCGGGTCGGTGAGCGGCTGCGTGCTGATACCGATGTGGCCGCGCCGGACCGTCCCGTCGGCCACCAGCGCCCGCGCCACGCCGCGCGCCAGGTCGCCGGGCGTGGCGAACCCGATGCCGGTGTTCTTGCCCTCGCTGGTGCGGATGAAGCTGTTGACCCCGACGACGCGGCCCCGGGCGTCGACCAGCGGGCCGCCCGAGTTGCCGGGGTTGATGAGCGCATCGGTCTGGATGAAGTCCTGAAAGTCGGGACCGGAGCTCTTGGCCAGGCCCCAGCGCGACAGCCCGCTGACCACGCCGGCCGAGGTCGACCCTTCAAGCCCGAACGGGCTGCCCACTGCCAGCACGGCCTGGCCCGGCTCCAGCGCGTCGGAACTGCCCCACTCGACCGGGTCCAGTCCACTCACGCCGTCGAGGCGCAGCACCGCGAGGTCGGTGGCCGGGTCGCGCCCGATAACCCGCACGCGCCCGTTGCCGACCAGCCTGCCGTCGGACAGCTTCACCGCGATGGTCTGGTAGTCGGCGATGA
>JAWOHG010000065.1:0-6571 GCA_046485245.1 bacterium | reverse complement strand
TGTTCGAGACGTTCAAGGCGGCCGGCGCGCTCATCGGCAACGCCGGTTGCGCCGGGTGCGCCGCCGGCCAGGTCGGCCAGAACGGCCCGGGCGAGGTCACGGTCTCGACCGGCAACCGCAACTTCGCGGGCAAGCAGGGCAAGGGCGAGGTTTGGCTCTGCTCCCCCGCCACCGCCGCGGCCTCGGCTGTGGCCGGCGCCATCACCACCGCCGACCGTATCCCTGCCCAGCCGGCCGTGTTCGGACCCGGCCCTGGTCAGACCAGTCCGACAGGTCAGACGCGTCAGACCCCGGAGGCGCGCCCGACCGTGCTCACCGGCCGTGTGTGGGTGGTGAACAAGGACAACATCGACACCGACATGATCTTCCACAACCGGCATCTCGCCATCACCGACGTGAAGGAGATGGGCCAGCACACGTTCGGCAACCTGCCGGGATGGGAGGATTTCGCCAGGAAGGCCAAGCCCGGCGACATCGTCGTCACCGGCGCCAATTTCGGTGCCGGCTCGTCGCGCCAGCAGGCGGTCGACTGCTTCAAGAGCCTGGGGGTCGGCTTGCTGATTGCCCGGTCCTTCGGCGCCATCTACTTCCGCAACGCGGTGAACGCCGGGCTCGGCGTGATGACCGCCGACCTGGTCGAGTCCGGGCTGAAGGACGGCGACGAAATCAGGGTGAACCTGGAAACCGGCGCGGTCGAGTTGCTCGCCACCGGCCGCAAGGTTCAAGGCCGGCCCCTGCCCCCAGCCCAATTGGCCATCTACCTGCGCGGCGGCCTGCTCGGCTGAGCCGGCGCGAACCGGCGCTAGCGCCCGAGGGTCTTGAGCCGTTCCGGCCGGCGCACGAAAAGGTAAATGAGCGCGCCGACGATGCCGGTGAAGCCGACGACCAGGCCCCAGATGAGCCGCTGGTTGTTGTCGTCGGTTTCCCTGGTCAGCGCGTCGACCAGCACCCAGACCCAGAGCACGAACGCCGACAGCGCGAGCAACCCGCCGAAGGGCCCGCCCCAGTGATGCCGGCCGAGCGGCCACGAACCCAGACCGTAGTGCGGTGCGCAACCGATCATCTTACCTCCCCTGCTGTTTGACGCGGTCCGGGCGCCGGGCGAACAGGTATATCAGCGCCCCGAGCCAGTGCGTGAACACGATGACCAAAGCCCAGACCAGCCGGCTGTTGTTCTCGTCGGTCTCCCTGGTGAGCACCTCGACGAGCATCCATATCCACAGAACCGTGCCCATCAGCCCGACGATGGTCCCGAACAGGACCAGCGCGAACCACAGCCAGCCGAGCGTGCCGATCAGCAGTATGCCGGGAAAGCCTTCCATCGTGCTTATGACGCAATCATAGACCAGCTTGTTGCAGACGTCAACCAGCCAGCCGACTTGCACCCGGCCCGGGCCTGCCTATAATTCGCCACAGTCTGCGATGACAAAGTGAGGATTCGATGCCAATGACATTTGCCGAAAAGGCGCTCGCGGCCAAGGCCGGACGCGCGTCGGCCAGGGCCGGCGAGATAGTGACCTGCAAGCCGGACCGGCTGCTGATGCACGACAACGCCGCCGCCATCACCGACAAGATATCCAAAGACCTGGAGGAATTCGGCGTGGCCGACCCGGACCAGCCGGTCATCGTGCTCGACCACGTCATACCCGCCGCCGACGAGAAGACCGCGACCGGGCACAAGAAGATCCGCGCCTTCGTCGGCAAGTACGGCATCAGGCACTTCTTCGACATCGGCACCGGCGTCTGCCACCAGGTGATGGTCGAGAAGGGCCTCGTCCTGCCCGGGATGCTCGCGGTCGGCTCCGACTCGCACACCTGCTCGTACGGCGCGGTCAATGCCTTCGCCACCGGCATCGACCGCACCGAGGCCGCCGCGCTCATCCTGACCGGCGAGACCTGGTTCAAGGTGCCCGAGTCCATCAAGGTAACGCTAAGGGGCCGGCTCCCCGAGGCCGTGACCGCGAAGGACCTGGTGCTGACCATCATCGGCCGCATCGGCGCGGACGGCGCCGACTACTGCTCGGTCGAGTTCTGGGGCGACATCGGCCACCTGACCATCGACGACCGCTTCACCATCGCCAACATGGGCGTGGAGATGGGCGCCAAGAACGCTGCCTTCCCGGTCGACGAATTGACCAAGGGCTTCCTGCACTCCATCGGTGTCCACCGCACGAAGTGGAACCCGGTCTGGGCCGACGAGGGTGCCACCTACCGGCAGGAACTCGAATACGACCTCTCCGCCATCGTGCCCGTCGTCGCGGCGCCGCACAAAGTCGACAACGTCAAGCCGGTGTCGGCCGTCGCCGGGCTGGAAATCCAGCAATGCCTCATCGGCACCTGCACGAACGGCCGCTCCAGCGATTTCGAACTGGCGGCGCGCATCCTCTGCGGCAAGAGCGTGGCGCCCGGGGTTCGACTCCTGCTCCTGCCCGCGTCGCGGGCCGAACTCCAGCAGGCGATGGACTCAGGCGACATCCAGACGCTTGTCGCGGCCGGCGGCGTGCTCCTGCCGCCCGGCTGCGGCCCGTGCCTCGGCGCCCACCAGGGCATCCTCGCGCCGGGCGAGAGGTGCCTGTCGACGTCCAACCGCAACTTCAAGGGCCGGATGGGCTGCAAGGACGCCGAGATATACCTGGCCAGCCCGGCAACGGTCGCGGCATCGGCCCTGACCGGCAAGGTCACCGACCCGAGAGAGGTGATGTAAAATGAGAACCTGGCAATACGGCGACGACATCAACACCGACATGCTATTCCCGGGCAAGTACACCTACACCTGCGCCAAGCCGGACGAAATCAGGCCCCATCTGCTCGAGGACCTCGACCCGGAATTCGCGCAGGGCGTGCGCTCCGGCGACATCATCATTGCCGGCAAGAACTTCGGCTGCGGCTCGTCACGCGAGCAGCCGGTGGTCGGGCTGAAGGCGGTCGGGGTCCAGGCCATCGTGGCCAGAAGCTTCGCGCGGATATTCTACCGCGCCGCCATCAACCAGGGACTGCTCCTCGTCGAGGCGCCCGAGGCGGTGGCGGCGTACAAGCCGGGCCTGCCGGTCGAACTAGACGCCGCCGCCGGCACCATCAAGGTCGGCGATACGGCCTACAGCTTCCCCGGTCTGCCGCCCGAGATACTGGCCATCTGCCAGGCCGGCGGGCTGCTCGAGTTCACCCGCCGGAAGCTGCGCGCCCGCAAGGAGACCAGGTGAGCACCGTTACCGCCGGTCGGCGGGGGCCTGACGTCCGCTCCGACCTGTGGGTTGAACTCGAACTTCGCGACTCGAGCGGCATCGAGCATGGGGTCAAGAGCAAGGTCGACTTCATGTACGGCGCGGCCAACCGCTCGCTCATCCTCGACTTGCTGAAGACGCTCGGGGTCGCGCACGCCCGCGTTGCGGTCGAAGACGCCGGGGCCTTGCCCTTTGTCATCGCGGCCCGGATCGAAGCCGCGGTGCGCCGCGCCCGGCCCGGCAAGGACGTGCCCGAGTGGCTGCCCGAACCAGGCCCCTCGTTTGCCCAACCATCGGCCCGTGACCGGTGGCGCCGGTCCCGGCTCTACCTGCCCGGCAACGAACCCAAGTTCATGCTCTCAGCCCGGCTCCACGCGCCCGACGCGGTCATCCTCGACCTCGAGGACTCGGTGCCGCCACCCGATAAGGACGCGGCGCTGCTGCTGGTGCGTAACGCCCTCCGCGCCTTGGATTTCGGCGGCTGCGAACGGATGGTGCGCATCAACCAGTCGCCCCGCGGGCTTGAAGAAATCGAACCGCTGGTGCGGGCCGGCGCCAACCTCCTGCTCATCCCCAAATGCGAGGACGACGATGAAGTGGAGGCGGTCGCCGAGCGCATCGACAAGGCCGGCGGCGAGACCGACGTTCGGCTGATGCCGATAATCGAGACCTGCCGCGGGATGTTCAAGGCACACAAGATTGCCCGGGCGTCGGACCGCGTCGTCGCATTGACTTGGGGCCTCGAGGACTACATCGCCGACCTCGGCGGCACCAAGACCGCGGCCGGGTTCGAAAGCCTGTGGGCCCGTTCCCAGTTAGTCAACGCTGCCCGCGCGGCCGGGGTCCAGGCCATCGACACGGTGTTCGGCGACGTCGACGACCTGGCCGCGCTGGCCCAAAGCTGCCGGGCCGCGAGAGAACTCGGCTTCGAGGGCAAGGGCTGCATCCACCCGCGCCAGGTCGCGGTCGTCAACCGGTCGTTCACACCGGCCCAGGACGAGGTCGAACGGGCACAGCGCATCGTGCTGGCATTCCGCGACGCCGAGGCGCGCGGCCTCGGCGTGGTCGCGGTCGGCTCCAAGATGATCGACGCGCCGGTGGTCAAGCGCGCTCTCAGGACCATCGAACTGGCGGTTGCCTGCGGCTGCCTCGCCACCGACTGGGAGGCGAAGTGAAACTCCAGCCCAACGCGCTTGGACGGCTCGTCCCGGACGAGGTCAACGGCCGACCAGCAGTCCCGTTCGCCGGCGTCGGCAAACACCGGCCCGCCGGGCGCAAGGCCGCCCCGCCCATCCCGACCTGCATCGACTACCCCTCGGACGGGAACAAGACCGTACCCGACCTGCGCGCCGCGATCGAGCAATGCGGCCTGCGCAGCGGGATGACCGTCTCCACCCACCACCACTTCCGCGACGGCGACACGCTGCCGCTCCAGCTCTTCGACACCTGCGCCGCGATGGGACTTAAGGACCTCGTCTGGTTCCCGTCGGCCGCCTTCCCCTGCCATGCGCCGCTGACCCGGCACCTTGATTCCGGCGTCATCCACCACATCGAGGGCAGCCTCAACGGCCCGCTGGGCGACTACTGCACGCGCGGGAAGATGCGCGGGCTGGGCGTCCTCCGCTCGCACGGCGGCCGCGCCCAGGCCATCCAGGACGGCGAGGTCCACATCGACCTCGCGGTGCTCGCCGCGCCGAGCTGCGACCAGTTCGGCAACGCCAACGGCATCCACGGCGATGCCGCCTGCGGCGTGCTCGGGTATGCCCTGCCCGACACGCTCTACGCGGACCGCACGATGATGGTAACGAACAACCTCGTGCCGTTCCCCTGTATCCCGACCCAGCTGTCCGGCAGCTACGTCGACCGCGTGGTACGGCAGGACTCCATCGGCGACCCCAAACGCATCCTGTCGGGCACCACCCAGCTAACGCGCAGCCCGGACCGGCTGCTCATCGCCGAGCTTACCGCGCGCTTCATCCGCGACTCGGGGATTCTGCGCAACGGCTTCTCGTTCCAGGGCGGCGCCGGTGGCGTCTCGCTCGCCTTCGCCACCTACCTCGAGCAGATGATGAAGGACACCGGCACGCGGGCCGGCTGGATACACGGCGGCACCACGGAACACCTTGTCCGGATGCTCGAGGAAGGCCTCACGCGGGCGCTCGTCGACGGCCAGGCTTTCGACACCGACGCCATCCGCTCCATCTCGGTCAACCGCGGCCACGTTTCGGTCAGTCCCCTGACCAGCTACAACTACCACGCCAAGGGCAACTACATCAACCTTCTCGATGTCGCGGTGCTCGGCGCGACTGAGGTCGACCTCGACTTCAATGCCAACGTCATCACGCACTCGGACGGTCGCCTGCGCCACGGCATCGGCGGCTGGCAGAACTGCATGTTCGCCCACTGCACCATCCTGTCGGTTCCGGCGATGCGCGACCGGATGCCGGTCATCGTCGACCGCGTGACCACGCTCTGCGCGCCCGGGGAAGTCGTCGACGTCGTCGTGACCGAGCTGGGCATCGCCATCAACCCACGCCGGAGCGACCTGCTCGCGGCGGTCGAGGGCAAGGGCCTGCCCATTCGCCCCATCGCCGACATCAAAGCCGAGGTCGAACGCCTCTGCGGCGTTCCCGAACCACCCCGGCTGCTGGACAAGGCCGTTGCGGTCTGCAAGTGGGTTGACGGCACGGTGCTGGACTCGGTTTGGCAGGTGCCCGAGTAGCCGGGCCACCCGTGTCGGTTATGACCGGTTCTGCTGTTGCCCCGTTGACGGCCCGGTCGGGCACCCTATACTGACACGATGCAGTTCCAGCTTGCGTTCGGCGACTCCTTCCAGGCCCTGACCGTAGCCGACCGCAACCTCATCCGGGTCCTCGAGCCGAACGACTGCTGCCCGTTCCACGACACCGCCGCCGTGCTGGGCCAGGTGGCCATCGACTCCGCCGCGTTCCTCGGCGATGTTCGCCGCGTGCTGGTCCTGGTTAACGACTACACCCGCCCCACACCGAACTCGACGGTGCTCAAAGCCCTGACACCCGCGCTCGCCGGTCGTGACGTCCATTACCTTGTTTGCTCCGGCACCCACCGCCCGCCGACTGCGGACGAGTACTGCTCGATATTCGGATTGGGGTTCTACGACCGCCACCGGGCAAAAATCCGCTGCCACGACTCGCAGGACAAAACGAAGCTGTTCTTCGCCGGCAAGACGGGATTCGGCACGCCGGTCTGGTTCAACCGCGAGCTGCTCTGGGCCGACCGCGTCATCGAAGGCGGGCGCATTGACCACGGTCATCATGAGGGCGTCGCCGCGCTGGCCCTCACCGAAACACAGGAATTCGCCAATGCGGTGG
>JAWOHG010000059.1:0-9597 GCA_046485245.1 bacterium | reverse complement strand
AGCGCGGCGGCGAGGTCGGGCGCGGACGCGGCCAGCCCGTGACTGGCCCAGACCACGGCGCGGAACCGGCGCAGGGCGCGGGCCGTGGCGCGGGCGAGCGCCAGGCTACCCGGCGGGTGGAAGGGCAGTGCGGTAATGAGGCCCTGGAGCAGGACCGGCGCCTCGGTGTGCATTCGCACGAGCAGTCGGGGCAGGGAGCGGTGCGCGACGATGACCGAGAGCGCGGCCAGGTTCGTGGGGTGGGTGTGCAGAAACACGCGGTCGGCCGGCTTGAAGCGGACCAGGACGGCGTGGGCAGCGAGGTGCGCGGCCAATTCCGACGAGGGTGAATCGCCGATGAGCCGTGCGCCGCCGGCGCGGCCGATTGTCACCGCGCAGAGTCCGTCGGATGGGCAGCAGGCCAGGTCGCGCATCCTGACACCGGCGCGTTTGATGAGCAGGCAGTGGCCGGCGAGCGGCTCGACCGGCACCGGCAGGTCAATGGGGCGGCCCCGGGTTCCGGCAGGCGCGGCGATGCGCAGGGACAGGTTGCCCGCGTTGGCCTCGGCCCAGCCGCGTGCGGCCAGTTCGCGCGCCGTGCCGGCGACCGCCGGCAGCCAGGGCCGGGCGAGCGAAACGAGGTCCCGAGAGTTGCTCACGGCAGCAATACTGGCGCGACCGTGGGCGGCTGTCAATCGCGGGCGGCTTGACTGGCCGGGCGGTTGGGCTACGATTCGCCATTGAAAGGAGCCCGTCGATGACCAAATGGGAGTACAAGTTCCAGCAGATCGACCTCAACATCAGTCCCATCCTGAGGATGGCACGATGGGGCGTCGAGGTGCCCGGCGAGAAGAAGCCGCGCACGACGATGGTGGGCGTCGAGGACCACATCAACACGCTCGGTGCCGAAGGATGGGAGCTGGTATCCGTGGTCGCGGGCAGCGAACACACCGGCATCATCACGCGCGCGGTGCTGTTCTTCCGCCGGGCGCGGCCGGGTTCAGCCGAGTAGCGCAGACGGCCGGCGAGGTACGACAATGGTGATGCATTACACACCGATGGACTACGTCGGCATCTTCATCCTGGCGACCGGCACCGCGGTGCAGTTCCTGCGCGGGGTGCGCGACTTCTCACGCGTGCTGTACGAGACCGGCTTCCTCATCGCGGCGGTGGCCGGCACCAACAGTCTCTACGGGCCGTTGTCGCAACTGGCGCACGTCCACGGCCTGGTCGTCTACATCGTGCTGTTTGTCGTCTTCTTCGTGACCGGGCTGGTGCTGGCCAATCTGCTCAACCGCGCCGCGGCCTTCAGCCTGGGGATGTTCAACTACGTGTTCGCGCTGGTGCTCGGCGTGGTCTATGCTTATGCGATGGGCCATGTCGTGCTGCGCGTTGCGCTGAACCTCTTGGGACGGAGCCACCCGCAGGTTGCGAAGGCGATGATGTATTCCTGGGTGGCGCGGGAGTTGCTCTACTTCAGGACTTGGATCGAGGTGCTCGCCATACTGCGCCAGGTCCGCTGGCTCAACATCTGAGGTACAGGCCCCGGGCACGCCGGGGCCTGTGCTGCCGCGTGTTCTCCGCTTAACCTACTGCCAGTTCGGTCAGCAGCCAGGGCAGGCTGCCGGAGCCGGTCGCCAGCGTCTCGCGGCTGACCGCGCTGACGTTGCGCAGGCAGTCGAGTGCGTTGCCCTTGACCGACCAGACACCGGGTTCGGGCAGCGCAGCCTCGGCACCGTCCCGGATGATGCGGCCGTGGTAGAGCGTGTTGGCGAAGTCGCCGGTTGTCTTGTTCGACGTGTGGAAACCGAGCAGCGTCTTGACGACGAGGCCGCGCTCGATGCCCGACAGCATCTCGGCCAGCGGCGTGGCGCCGGGGGAGATGGAGACGTTGTTCAGGCCGCAGCGCACCGGCGCCTCGTGGGGTTCCTCGATGAGCACGGGCCGCCGTCGGCCGTTGCCGGTCGACTCGACGCCCGCGCGCGCGGCCGAGGCGCGGTCGTACAGGAAAGTCTTCAGCACGCCTGACTCGATGACCACGCTGCGGCGCGAGCGCGTGCCCTCGTCGTCAGTCGGGAACGTGTTGGCGCCGAAGTCGTCGGTCCGGTCGTCGATGAGGGTGACCAACGCGGAGGCGACCTGCTCGTCGAGCGAGTAGCGGGACATCCCGTCCTGCTGCGTGGACGCGTAGAGATGCTCCGCGACCAGTCGTCCAACAAGCTGCTCAACCATCAGCGGGTGCAGGATGACGGGCAGGGTTCGGCCCCTGACGCCCTCGGAGTCCGGTGTCGAACTTGCCTTGGGTAGTCCGACGGCGGTCGTCGCGCCAAGTCCCGTCATTTGGTCGAGGTCGGGCAACGCGCCGCCGACCACGACGCCGAAATCCTTGGAGTCGATGTCGGCATAGGCCGATACGCCGGTGCGCTCAGCCGCGACCGTGGTCCGGCCGTGCAGGCTTGCGAACAGCCGGTGCTCGACCGCGACGCTGATGCCACCCTCAAGCGTTTCGACCCGGCCGGTTTCGTAGGCGCGGCGAATGAGGTCCTCGGCGATACCCCTGACGCGGGCCGGGTCGCCGATCAGGCGCGGTACCGCGGGGTCAAACGTCCGCGTCTCAGGGAGCGGTTCATCGAGGCGGGCGAACGCCGGGAACGGGGCGGCCGGGGCGCGCGACAGCGCAGCCTTGATGCCGGCCGCGAGCACCGCGGGATCCGGCTCGGTCAGGGGCACGTAGCCGATGCGGCCGCGCTTGAGCACGCGGACGGCGGCCGTGAATACGCCCGACTGCAGTTCGAGCGTGACGTCGCGGTTCTCGATGCGCGCGTTGAGCGTGCGCGAATCGGACAGCAGGACCTCGATGTCGTCGAGGCGCAGCTTCGCGGCCAGCTTCAGGGCGGAATCGGCGAACTTGTCGATGTCCATGACCTACCCCTGTACCGACAGGCTGATCGATTCGTTGTTGCGGATGCGGGTCCAGGTCGGGGCGCCGTCGCCGACGTAGCGGGTCTGGCCCTTGCCGCAGAACCCGACGTCGTCGATCTGGACCGGGCCGGCGAAGCCGTCGACGTGGCGCAGCGCCTGGAGCGTTTTGGCGGCGAAGTTCGACGGGCGCACGGTGCGCGTGACCTTGCCGTTCTCGACGAGGTAGCCGAGCTGGACCGACGACGACATGCCGTCCTTGGACACCGCGCCGCCGCTGGTGCCGACGAGCAGGATGCCGCGGGGCACGTCAGCGATGAGCCGGTCGAGGGTCCGGTGCCAGCGCTCGCGCGTCGCGGGCCTGATGTAGGTGTTGGACATACGCGGGATGCGCATGTCGCCCGACTCGGAAAAGGCGCCGCCATTGGGCTCGACGCCGAAGTAGGCCGCGGTCTCACGATTGTGGATCATTCCGACCACGCGACCCTTCGCGGCCAGCAGCTTGGGCTGGACCTCGACTCCCTCGTCGTCGATGAACTCGGTGCCGAAGCCCTCGGTGAAGTCGTCGTCGAGCGGGCCGTCCAGGATGTCCACGTCGGCGCAGGCGACCTCGCCGCGGGGGGTGCCCTGCGCGTCGATGATGCCCGACGAGCCGGCCTTGACGATGTCGGCCTCGAAGTTGTGGCCCAGCGCCTCGTGGACGAACACGCCCGCGGTCGTGTAGTGCAGCACCAGGTGGCTGAGCGAGCGGACCTGCTCGGAGGAAAGGGTGACGGCGTCCTGCAGTTCGATTGTCTTGCCGATCCACTCGGTGGCGTTGCGGGCCGCGGCGGGGGCGAGGGCGAGGCGGCCCTGGCGGTTGCGCGCGACGATGTAGTCGTAGGACTTGACGTTGCCGAGCCGCGAGCGGGTCTGGGTCAGGTGGCCGCCGGGGCCCTTGACCCGGGTGACTAGTTGCAGGAACGTCCGGGGCAGGACCTGGGTCTTGAACACGCCGGCGGTGTCGGCGACGGCCTTCTCCTCGCGCTGAGAGAAGAACCAGAACTCGGGTTTGACCTCGATGCCGGGGTGGGCCCGTTCGGCCCGGCGGGCGAGCGCCGCGATGCCGCCGGCGAGCGCTTCGAAGATGGCGGCAGATGGGAATGCGCGCGGCGCGCGCAGGCCGTAGTGCTGCTTCTTCGGGTTGGGTATCGGGGCGAGCCGGATGGGCCGAGCGGGCATCGGCGAGGCCTTCAGCAGCTTGAGGCCGAGCTCGACGGATTCCTTCAGCAGGTCGATGTCGAGGGTGCCGACCTTGACCTCGGCCTTGCGGCCTTTATGCACGAGCCGGAGCTGGACCCGCGCGCGCGCATTGAAGGGCTTGGGGATGAGCCCGTCGGCCAGTTGCTGGATTTCGATACGGACCGCGCGCTCGTAGAGGATGTCGGCGTACTCGACCCGGGCGCGCGCGAACGCCAAAACGGCCTTGAGCAGGCGCTGGACGCGGGCTTCATTCTCGATTCTGGGAGGCATAGCGAAGTATTGAACAACCGGTCGGCAAGTCAAGACGGCCGGGACGGGCAGTTGACCGAGCCCGGGGAAGTGCTACAATCCACCGTGGCTGATGGGCACAGCGGAGAGCGGCTGCCGATGCGTCACCTCGACGCGGCGGATGCGCCCGGTATTGAGTCGAAGGCCGGCCACGTCCGCGTGGTCGGCGCGACGGGTGCGCACGATCCTGGCGCGCCGGGCTGCGGACCGATTGCCCAACCCGGCTCGGGCTCCGGAACATCGTTCGCGCGGCGGTCCTGGCTGATCTCGCGCCGGCTGCTGCGGTTTGCCAACCGCGGGACGCCGCGGCTTGATTTCATGCGCGAAGTGTCACGGTTGGTACTCGAGCTGTCCGGCTGCGATGGTATCGAGACTCGGCTCTGGGGCGATGATGTCTGTCTGCGCTGGCAGGCCTGGAGCGATGGCCGCGAAGAGGTCGAATTCCTTGACTGCCCGGCTGACAGCGAGCAAGCCTGTCGGTATCCGCAACACCCGATGTTGGAGCGCGTATGTCGAATGGTGGTCCGACAGGCGTGTTCGGCGGCCTCTCCTGGCTTCACACCGAATGGCAGTTTCTGGACCGCCGACGCCCGTCTGCCGGTTGTGCTTGAGCCGGGCGCGGCGGCGATCGACCTGGGCGTGGCTGACAGCACGCGCTCGCTGTGTTTGATCGGTTTCACGGTTGACGATAAGAACGCCGGACTGCTGCTGCTGGAGAGTGCCAAGCCGGGGCTCTTTCAAGCGGATCAGGTCGAGCACTACGAGGGCATAGCCCAGACCCTCGGCCTCGCGATTGCTGACCGCCGGGCCCAGGCAGCATTGCGGGAGCGTGTCAAGGAGTTGACTTGCCTTTATGGTATCGCCCGACTCGGCGAACTGCATGATCCGCATTCACCAGAACTCCTGCCCGGCATTGTCGAGCACGTGCGCGCGGGATTTCAACACCCCGAACTGGCGGCCGTGCGAGTGGTCCTTGGCGGCGAGGAGGTCTGCACCACGGATTGGCGCGAGGGCGGCCCGAAGCTCGAAGTCGCGGTCAGGGTCGGCAGCCGTGAGCGCGGCCGGGTCATTGTCAGTTACCCGAAGCCCGATGTCAGCCTGGAACTCGACCCGTTTCTTCCCGAGGAGTCGGTGCTGCTCGCCGCGGTGGCCCGCGAGTTGGCGCTCTTGCTTGAGCGGTCCGAGGCTGAGGCAGAGAAGAACCGTCTCCAGGAGCAACTTCGGCACGCCGACCGGCTGGCGACCATCGGCCAGCTCGCAGCCGGTGTGGCCCACGAGTTGAACGAGCCGCTGACCAACATCCTCGGCTTTGCCGAGCTTCTGTCTGGTTCAGCCGAGCTGCCAGGGCAGGCGCGCGCCGACACCCGCCACATTGAGGAGGCGGCGCTGCACGCCCGCGAGGTCATCCGCAAGCTGATGCTCTTTGCCCGGCAGGCACCTCCGCGCACCGGCCTGGTAGATCTCAACTCGCTTGTGCTCGACGGCCTGCTGTTTCTTGAGGGGCGGTGCGCGAAGAGCGATGTGGAGTTGGTCCGCCTGACTGCACCGGGGCTGCCCGAGGTTGAGGCGGACGCGAGCCAGATACTGCAGGTGCTGATCAACCTCGTGGTAAACGCGGTCCAGGCGATGTCCAGCGGGGGGCGGCTGGCCGTCGCGACCGGCCGCGAGGACGACTGGGTCTTCCTTCGTGTCGCCGATACCGGCGTCGGGATGTCGCCCGAGGTGTTGCGGCAGGCGTTCGTGCCTTTCTTCACGACCAAGGACGTGAACGAGGGGACCGGCCTCGGTCTGGCGGTTGTCCACGGCATCGTGACGGCGCACGGCGGCAAGATAGACGTCGAGAGCAAGGTGGGCGTGGGCACCACGTTCACCGTCCGGCTGCCGCGCAGGACAGGAGGTGACCGGTGAGCGAGAGCCAGAGCCAGGACGGCGCGTTGATACTGGCGGTTGACGATTCCGTATCCACGCTCGAGGTACTGCGGCGCAACCTGGAGTCGGCCGGTCACCGGGTCCTGACAGCGCTTGGGGTACCAGAGGCAATTGCGCTTCTCGATGAGCACGATGTCGACCTGGTGATAACCGACCTCAAGATGCCGCGGGTCAGCGGGCTCGATCTCGTGCGCCACGTCCGCGAGAACAAGCGCAATACCGAGGTGATGATGATCACCGGTTATGCGTCGGTCAGCGGTGCTGTCGAAGCGATGAAGATCGGGGCGGGCGAGTACCTTTCCAAGCCGTTCACAGCGGAGGAGCTCCTCGCCGCGGTCGGCCGCAGCCTCGCCCGGCTGCAGCTGCGCCGAACCGGAACCGGTGCGGCGGCCGGCGCCGCCAGCGCCCCCCATGGGCTGATCGGGGATTCCGCACCGATGCGCCACGTGTTTCGGGTCATCGAGCGGGCCGCGGCCACCAAGGCGACCGTGTTGATCACCGGCGAGAGCGGCACTGGCAAGGAACTCGTCGCCCGCGCGATACACTATGCGAGCCCACGCAGTTCTGCGCCGTTCGTGCCGGTGAACTGCGGGGGCATTCCCGAAGGTCTGCTCGAGAGCGAGCTCTTCGGTTACGTCAAGGGCGCGTTCACCGGCGCGAACGAATCCCGCGCCGGCTTCTTCCAGACCGCGGAGGGCGGGACGATCTTCCTGGACGAGATAGGCGAGACCGGGTTGAACATGCAGGTCAAACTGCTGCGCGTACTTCAGGACAAGGAAGTGTGCATGGTCGGCGACACCCGGCCGCGCAAGGTAGATGTCAGGATTATCGCCGCGACGAACAAGGACCTGCTCACCCACGTTCGCAAGGGCGCCTTTCGCGAGGACCTGTTCTTTCGTCTGAACGTCATCACTATCGCCGTGCCGCCTCTGCGGGACCGCGGCGAGGATGTTCCCCTGCTTGCCCGCCGTTTCGTGGACCGTTCGAGCCGGGAGTACGGGCGGGCCGCGCCGGCGCTGACTGAGGCGGCAATGCGCGTGCTCGCCGGTTACGCATGGCCGGGCAACGTTCGCGAACTGGAGAACCTCATCCAGCGGCTGATAGTGATGCACGACGGCGATACGATAGATGTCTTCGACCTGCCGGAGCATATGCGCTTCGCGGTGGCCGAGCCGCCAGACCTGACCCGCACGCTGGCCGAGATCGAGGTCGAGTACATCCGCAATGTCCTCGCAAGCGTTCAGGGCAACAAGAGCCGCGCTTCAGAGGTGCTGGGCATCGATCGAAAGACACTCCGCAAGAAGCTCGGTGAGGCGCCTGAGTCCGACCACACAACACCCGGCTAGTCGGGGATTCTCTCCCCGCTGGTCGTTTTCTCTCCATGCTCTGAGCCGCCACCGGCAGTCTCTCTGGCTGGCCACGTCCAACGTCTGCTTGCTAAACTACTGCTGATTCTATAGTTAGCCTCACGAGCGAATTGTCGCTGGTGGGTTCTGTCGTTGGCATACTCCTTGCAATTCTACTGGTCGATGTTTGTCAACGCACCAAGCCACGTTAACCACGAGATTAGCCGGTCCACTTCGGGACGGCACAACTACAGGAGGTTCAGATGTCTTTGATGGAAACCGGTGCAAAGCAGAAGGCCGCCGGCAGCAAGATCGAGCTCGCCGGGCTGTGTGCCAACTGCAACAACGCAGAGCACTGCAGTTACGCCCGCAGCGCCAAGAAGCCGGTGCAGTTCTGTGAGATGTACGACGGCTACTCCGAGGAGCCGGCCCGAGCTGACCTGAGCGAGGTTCTTCGCCTCGACCCGGCCGAGTTGCGGCCCGAGCTGCCCGCATCCAAGGGTCTGTGCGTGAACTGCGCGTTGCGCGAGTCCTGTGCCTGGGCGAAGCGCGACGGCGGCGTCTGGCACTGTGAGGAGTACCGCTAACCGTGGACGAGAAAGCAAAGGAAACCAAGATGGTCCAGAGAGACACAGCGATAGGCACGGCAGCCCATACCGCGGCCAAGGTCAGCGTCTACGACAACGTCGTCCGCCAGTTCAACCGCGCGGCCGACCTGATGGGCCTGGTCGAGAACGTCCGCAAGATACTGTCCGTGCCAATCAACGAGATCACGGTGCACTTCCCGGCCCGGATGGACGACGGTCGGGTCGAGATGTTCACCGGCTACCGGGTACAGCACAACAATGCGCTCGGTCCTTTCAAGGGCGGGCTTCGCTACCACCCCGACACCGACATCGACGAGGTGAAGGCTCTTGCGACATGGATGACTTGGAAGTCGGCCATCGCCGACATCCCGTTCGGCGGCGGCAAGGGCGGCATCTGCTTCGACCCGTCCAAGTACAGCAAGACCGAACTGGAGCGCATCACCCGGCGCTTCACGTGGGCGTTGGGGCAGAATATCGGCCCGGAATACGATGTTCCCGCACCGGACGTGAACACCAACGGCCAGGTCATGGCCTGGATTCTCGATACCTACCTGAGCTCGGTCCACCCGCAGGAACGCGGGCGTTGCACTCACGTCGTCACCGGCAAGCCGGTCGGCCTGGGCGGGTCGGTCGGCCGCGAGAAGGCGACCGGCCAGGGCGTCGTGTACTGCATCGAGGAGTGGGCGAAGGGCAAGAGCGTCGACCTCGCCAAGACCACCTACTTCGTCCAGGGTTTCGGCAACGTCGGTTCGTGGGCCGCGCGGTTGATGGACCAGCACGGCGCGAAGCTAGTCGCGGTCGAGGACGTGACCGGGGCGATCGTTAACCCCGACGGCCTTAACGCCGAGGAGCTCGCCCGGTACGCCAAGCAGAAGGGCGGCGTCTACGGCTTCCCCGGCGCGAGCGCGATCGACCACGAGACGTTCCTCGCGACCGAGGCCGACATCTTCATCCCGTCGGCGCTGGAGAACCAGATTACCGGCAAGACCGCCTCGAGCCTGCGCTGCCGGCTGGTCGCAGAGGGCGCCAACGGCCCGACCGACCCTTACGGCGACATCCTGCTGCAGAAGGCAGGCATCGACGTGCTGCCCGACATCCTGGCCAACTCGGGCGGCGTGATCGTGAGCTACTTCGAGTGGCTGCAGAACAAGCGCAGCGAGTTCTGGGATCTCGAGGAGGTTGACGCCAAGCTGTACAAGAAGATAACCGCCGCCTACCGCAGGGTGCGTAGCACGGCCCAGGAGTTTGATGTCGACTGGCGGACCGCCGCCTACATCGTCGCGCTCCGGCGGCTGGAGCGCTGCTAC
>JAWOHG010000053.1:0-5369 GCA_046485245.1 bacterium | reverse complement strand
ACTGCGCCGCCGGCCGTGCCGGCGAACAGCGTGGCCCGGCCCGGCCCGCCAAAGGCAAGGCAATTGACCGAACGCACGCCAAGCCCACCGTTCATTTCAGCCCAGTTGGCGCCGCCGTTCGTGCTCTTCCAGACGCCGTCTGAGCCCGCGACAAGCAGTGTGTCCGGGCCGAGCGGGTGGCCGGCCAGGCTGCGCAGGCCGCGCCCTGTCCACAGCCGCGACCAGGTCCCGCCGGCATCGGTCGTGCCCCACACGCCGCCCGAGGTCGCGACCAGGACGCGGGCCGGGTCAGTCGGGTGCACGAGGATGCCGGTGACCGTGTCTGCGGGTGCAGCCGCGGTCTGCCCCCACGATGCGCCCCGGTCGGTCGAGACTGCCACCGCGCCCACGGCGCCGATGCGGCCGCCGGCGTACACTCGGTCCGGGTCGGACGGCGACACCGCCAGCGCGTAGCAGTAACCGTTTGTTGTCTGCTGGATGAAGGTCCGATTCCAGCTCGTCCCACCGTTGGTCGAACGGGCCAGGCCGAACGCCCAGTTCGAGGTTGAGGAGTTGCCCTGCCCGCCGTAGAGAACGAGGTTGTCGTCCTGCGGATGTACGATGCAGCACCCGCCCTCGCCGAGCCAAGAGTCAATCTGTGTCCAGACGGCACCGCCGTCCGAGCTCCGGAAGAGCTCGGCGTCCCCTCAGCCCGAGCCTTCGAGCGCGTAGAGCACGTCCCGCCCACCACCGCGCGCGACGCCGATGCCGCAGATGTTGCCGCAGGACAGGAAGTCGCTGCACCGGGTCCACGTCGCGCCCGCATTCGGGGTCTTGAACACGCCGTTCTCCGCGACCTCAACGTAGAGCCGGGACGGGTCCTCTGCGCTGGCGCTGACGCAGGAAATCTTCGCGATGCGCAGCCCGTCGTGCGCGGTGTGCCAGTTCGTGCCGCGGTCGGTCGACCGGAAGATGCCGACCTGAGTGTTGAGCCAGGCCGCCGCCGGCTCGGCCGGGTCGGGATGCAGGGCCGTGGTCTTGAGCGTCGTGTACCCGGGCACGGGCAGAGTCCAGTTTGCGCCCGCGTCGGTCGACACCCATACCCGCATCGAATCGCTGCGCCCGACGCAGTAGGCGACCGAGGGGTCCGCCCCAGAGAACGCCGCGCTCATCACCCCGGTCATTGAGCCGACCGGGGTCCAGCTCGCGCCCGCGTCGGTCGAGCGATACATCCCGCTTGACACGGCGGCCAGCACGACACGGTTGTCGGAACCGTTCACGGACAGACCCTGGATCGACGCCGCGTACGGTATGCCGCTGCTCGCGCGGGACCAAGTCGCGCCCGCGTCGGTCGACTTGTACAGCTGCGAGTAGGCGGCGCCGAGGTACACCGTGCCGGTGTCCACCGGGTCGGCCGCGACGGCATAGGCGTAGCCGGTCGTGTCCGGCCGCGGCATCGAAACGCCCCAGGTCTGGCCGTGGTCGGTCGATATGTAGGCCGCGCCGCGATACGCCCCACCGTAGCTGTAGTACCCGGCGAGGTAGACCCGGCCCGCCACCAGCGGGTCGGGCGATATCCCGGCCGCGTACGCCGGCAGAGTCACGCCGGTCCAGGATGCGCCGCGGTCGGTCGAGCGGTACAGCATCGTGCCCCGAGCCAGGGCATACAGCCGGTCGGAGTCGTGCGGGTCGACCTCAAGCGCGGTCACGCTGTAGTACGGTATCGTACCCGCCACCGACCAGCTCGCGCCCCGGTCCTCGGACCGGAACACGCGCGCGTTGGCCGGGTACTCGTAGGGCACGGCGTATACCCGCGCCGGCGCGGACGGGTCGATGGCCATTGCCTGGATGTAGCCGCCATCCGGCCCGACCGACTGCCACGCGCCCGACGCCAAGCCCGCGCCCAGCACCAACAGGGCAAGCAGGGTTCTATTCATCACAGTCCTCCTCTTCAGGACACTGACAGTGTCGGCCTGACCGGGCCGGGTGTCAATCCCCGCCCGCGGCATTGCCTTGACTTGTGCGGCACGTCCGGTATTTTCCTCACCGATATGGTGCGCGTGTGCGTCCTCTTCGCCGCCGGGACCAATTGCGACGCCGAGACCGCCTGGGCCTTCCGGGTGGCCGGCGCCTCACCCGACACGATCCACATCAACCGGTTCCGGGCCAGGGAAGTCACGCTCGACGGCTACGACATCCTCGCGATACCCGGCGGGTTCTCCTACGGCGACTACATCGCCTCGGGCCGCATCCTCGCCAACGAGATCAAGCACCACCTCCGCGACCAGGTCGAGCGGCTGCTCGAGCGGGGCAAGCTCATCATCGGCATCTGCAACGGCTTCCAGGTCCTGGTGAAGTCCGGGCTCCTGCCCGGGTTCGAACGGCCCTTCGAGGACCAGACCGTGACCCTGGACTGGAACGATTCGGCCCGGTACGAAGACCGCTGGGTCCGGCTCGCGGTCGAGGACTCGCCCTGCGTGTTCACGCGCGGCCTGCCCTCGCCCATCTACCTGCCCGTGGCCCACGCCGAGGGCAAGTTCGTGACGCTCGACAAGGCGACCCTTGCCCGCCTCAACGCCAACCGCCAGGTCGCCCTGCGCTACACCTCTGAGTCGGGCGAGCCCCCGGAGTACCCGGAAGACCCCAACGGCTCGGTCGAGCACATCGCCGGCATCTGCGACCCGACCGGCCGCGTGTTCGGCCTGATGCCCCACCCCGAGCGGTTCACGATGCGCGAGCATCACCCGGCCTGGCGCAGCGAGAACGTCCGCGTCGACGGCATCCAGCTCTTCTACAACGCGGTGAAGTATGCCAAGACCACGCTCTAGGCCCTCGCAGAACCGCATCACCTCTCACCCGGTCCTGCAGTTCCCCGAGGCTGCCGTGGTCGAGTTCACCTTCGAGGGCAAGCGGATGACGGGCAAGCAGGGCGACACCATCGCGGCCGTGCTCGTGGCCAACGGCGTCGACGTGTTCCGCCACGCCGAGAAGACCGGCCGGCCGCGCGGCTTCTTCTGCGCCGTGGGCAAATGCTCCTCCTGCCTGATGGTCGTCGACGGCCGTCCCAACACGATGGTCTGCGTCGAGCCCCTGCGCGCGGGCGTGCGGGTCGAGCGCCAGTCGGGCCGCGGGAAGCTGCCGTGAACGCCACCGAAGTTGCCATAGTCGGCGGCGGCCCGGCCGGGCTGTCCGCCGCGATCATCGCGTCCCGGCTCGGGGCGCGAGTCACCCTGCTGGACGACTCGGACCGGCTCGGCGGTCAATTGGTCAAGCAGACCCACAAGTTCTTCGGCTCCAAGAGCCACTACTGCGGCACGCGCGGGATGGACATCGCCGCCCTGCTGCAGGCAGAACTCGCCCAATCGATCACCGAGGTCCGGGCCGGCTGGTCCGTGGTCGGCTGCTACGGCGACCGCGTGCTCGGCATCGCCTCAGCCGAGCGGTTCGAGCGCCTGCGCTACGACAGCCTCATCGTCGCGACCGGCGCGGCCGAGAACAGCATCCTCTTCGAGAACAACGACCTGCCCGGCGTGTACGGCGCGGGCGCGGTCCAGACCCTGATGAACGTCTACGGGGTCAAGCCGGGCCGGCGCGTGCTGATGGTCGGCTCGGGCAACATCGGGCTGATTGTATCCTACCAGATGATCCAGGCCGGCATCGAGGTCGCCGCGCTGGTCGAGGCCCTGCCCAGAATCGGCGGCTACCACGTCCACGCGGCCAAGCTCGCCCGGCTCGGCGTGCCGATACTCACCGGCCACACCATCCTCGCGGCCCACGGCAGCGACCGGGTCAGCGCCGCGACCATCTGCCGCGTCGACAAGCGGTTCCGCCCCATCCGCCGCACCGCCCGCCGCATCAAGGTCGACACGGTCTGCCTCGCGGTCGGGCTCACCCCGCTCATCGAGACCCTCAGCCAGCTCGGCTGCCGGATGGTCTGGGTGGGCGAGCTCGGCGGCCAGGTCGCCTGGCACGACGAGAACATGATGACCACGGTGCCGGGCGTCTACGTCGCGGGCGACGTGTCCGGCATCGAGGAAGCCTCGACCGCGATGCTCGAGGGCCGGCTCGCCGGCGCCCACGCTGCGCTCTGCCTGCGCGGCGAATGCCGCACCGAGGCCGAGGAAGTCCTCAGCGCGGCCCGGTGCGAACTGGCCGCCATTCGACAGGGCCCGTTCGGCGACAAGGCCGCCTGCGGCAAGGCGAGGCTGGCCGAGTGCCGGCTGCCCTGACGCGCCTTTGCCCCGCCTGGCCTCGCTAGAATTTCAGGTAGACAATCAGGACCGCGCTCACGAAATAGAGCACGAGGTCGATGATGAGCGGCAGGTCGGTCAGGAACACCTTCTCCGGCGACCCGCCCATCTCTTTCTGGTACACCAGGTAGAGATAGCGGTAGATGCCGTAGAGCACGAACGGCACGGTCAGGATGAGGTAGTTCGTGCCGAACTTCGCCACGGTCTCCGGCGCGATGGTGTACAGGCAGTAGGCGATGACCGTGGCCGAGGTCGCCACCGCCATCATCTGGTCCAACAAGGTCTCGGAGTACTTGCCCAGCACAGTCCGGTGCGAAATGCCGCCGCCCTCCAAAAACATCAGCTCGTGCCGGCGCTTGGCGATGGCCACGAACAGCGCGAGCAGGATGGTCACGACAAACAGCCACGGCGACAGCTCAACGTGCACCACGAACGTCCCGGCGATGGCGCGCATCGCGAACCCGGCCGCGACAATCATCACGTCCAGCACCACCAGTTGCTTCAGCCGGAACGAGTAGGCCAGCTGCATCACGAGGTACCCGACCAGGAGCAGGCCGAACCGCCAGTCCAGCCAGAACCCGCCGCCCAGCCCCACGACCAGCGCCGCCGCCGCGCCGATGACCGCCGGCCCAGTCCCCAGCTTGCCCGACGCTATCGGCCGGTTCTTCTTCGTCGGGTGGCGCCGGTCGCCCTCGCGGTCCACCAGGTCGTTGACGATGTACACCGTGCCCGACACGAGGCAGAACGCGGCGAACGCGCCCAGCGTGGCCAGGAAGCTCTCGACGTGGAACAGGTTGCGGGAAAAGATGGCCGCGGCAAACACCAGCAGGTTCTTTATCCACTGCTTCGGCCGCATCGACTTCAGCAGAGCGCCTAACATCTGCCCAGCCTACCGCCAAACCGACCCGCGGTCAAATCCCATCGCCCCGCGCGGCCGGCGCCCGAACCCTCCCGCCTACCGCGCGATGACGACCCTGGCGATGTGCGATTGACGACTGTCGATTGTCGATTGCACGAAGTAAACGCCCGGCGCGAGGCGCGAGACATCGTTGCCGCCGGCCTTCAGGTCGAGCACCTTCCGACCGCAGGCGTCGGGTGTGAAGCGTCAAGCGTCCTCCTCGACGCCTGCGGTCGGAAGGT
>JAWOHG010000140.1:0-4516 GCA_046485245.1 bacterium | reverse complement strand
CATCGACGAGCCGTTCCAGCCCGCCGAAGGAGTCGGGCAGGATGATGGTGCGCTCGAAGGCCGGCGCGAACGAAAACGCGCCGAGCAGGCAGAGTGCGCAGAGCAGGCCGCGGTTCACGTCCACCTACCTCGTTACGACGACCTTCGCGGTCTGCTGCTCGCCTTCGCGGCGGATGAAGTAGATACCGGCGGGCAGGCGAGAGAGGCTGTTGCGGCCGGGAGAGAAGTCGGCCACCCGGCGGCCGGTGATGTCGTGCACGGTCGCGGCCCGCGTGCCGAGCAGGAGGACCTCGGCGCGGAACAGTGTCGGGTCGGCCTGGTTGTCGACGGGCCGGAACTGCTCCGGCTTGTCGAGGACGTAGAGCTGGCTGAGTGACGAGGTGACGTAGACCCGGTCGCCGTCCTCGAGTGCCGTGATGCCGCTTGCATCCTCGACACCGTCCCAGGTCCTGATGACCCGTCCGGTCGCCGCGTCGAGCGCCACGACCGACCGTGGTCTCGATTGGACGACGAACAGCTGATTGCGGGCTCGGTCAAGCGCGGCCGCGAGCACGCCGTCGAACGGGATGCGCCGGACCACGCTGTCTGCCGCGCAGTCGACCACTACGATCGAACTCGGAGTCCGGCAGTAGAGCCGGCCGAGCGCCGTGTCCAGCGCGACCAGAACCGGATTGGCGCCGACGCGCCGGACCTGCGCGACCATGCATAGCGAGTCGGCGTCGATGACCGTGATGCTGCTGTCACCCCAGTTGGCGCAGTACGCTCTGCGCCGGTGCGGGTCGAAGCACAGGGCGCGCGGGTCCCTGCCGACCGGCAGGCGGGCCACGACCGTGCCGGTGCTGCAGTCGACCACGGCAATGCTGTCGTCGCCGGACAGCGCGCAGTACAGCCGGCCGGCCTGCGGGTCGAGGCACATCCCGGACGGCTTGTCGCCGGCGGGTATCCGGGCAATACCCTCGTTGGTGCGCCCGTCGATGACATCGATGACATCATCGGTGCGGCTTGCGCAGTAGAGCCGGTCCGCGGCCCGGTCGTAGCAGAGGTTCTCGGGCGCCCGGCCGATTCGCAGCGTGGTTTCGGGCGCCATCGTCGAGAAGTCGATGACGGTCAGGTGCCGGCTGGTGCTGGCGCAGTACAGCCGGGGATGGTTGGGGTTCAAGAGCAGCGCGCCGGGAGTTCCGCTGACCGGTACGTCGGCAATCGTCCGGCCGGTGAGCGCGTCGAGCACGAGAACGCTGTTGCGGGAAAGATTCGTGTAGTACAGCCGGCCGCGCCGGTCGTCGCTGATGCCCGAGCCGAGCCGGTACGCGGTCCAGATGTCGCGGACGCTGTTGCCCTCTCGGTCGAGAACGTGGACGACGCTGCACTCCTCATCCGTGACGTAAGCCACGCCGCTGCGCGGGTTCACCGCGAGCGCTGTCAGGAAGCGGTTGAACATCAGGTCGGCGACGACGCTGCGCGTCGGGCAGTCGACCACATAGAAACGGCCTTCATCGCCAAAGCAGTAGAGCCGAGTGCCGTCCGGGTGCAGCTCCATACGCACTCCCTGGCCACCGGCTAGGTATATGAGGTCCTCGACCAGCCGCCGGTCCGGGTCGACTATGACCACTATGCCGCTCACATCGAGGCAGTAGACGCGGTCAGTGACCGGGCTATAGCAGACGTCCACGATGTCGTCGATGCTGCCGCCAAGGTCGATGGTGTCGAGCCGCGCGCCGGTGCTGGCGTCGATGACCGCCAGCGATGGGTCCGGGCAGCCATCGACATAGCAGGCGGCGAACAGCCGGTTGCCTGCAGTGTCGAGCGCAAGGCCGAAGCAGGCGTCACTCTCCAGGTCGACCGTGACCACGACGCTGTCCGCAGCGCAGTCGACGAAGTCGATGTGCGTGGCGTCAGTGAGCGAGTCCTCGCACGGGCAATACAGCCGGTTGCGCCGGTTGTCGACCACTATGAGGCCACGGGAGTAGTCGGTTTCTATCGGCCACGACGTCACGATGGTGTCGACCGCAGTGTCTGTCACGCCGTCGATGACCAGCAACCCGCCGTACTCCCCAATCCCATCTACGTGGCAGTAGACCCTGCCGTTGGCCTGGTTTGCCACCAGGGCGGCGGCCATGCTAGGGTAGAGGTTCAGCGTGCACCGCACGGTGTTGGTGCGGCAGTCCATCACGACCAGCGCATCGCCGCCATCGGCGATGCCGTAGAGTCTGCCGGTTGCCGGGTTGCAGACGATGCGCTCGACGCCGAGGTCGGCAGGCACTTCGATGACACCGACCCGCTCGTGCGTCGTGCCGTCGATGACAACGATGCGGTCGTCCTCGCCGGCGACGTAGATCTTGTTGAGAACTGGGTTGACGGCGACGTCGAACGGGAACCGCTGCCCGCCGAAGGAGTCGGGCAGGATGATGGTGCGCTCGAAGGCCGGCGCGAGAGAAGACGCGCCGAGCAGGCAGGCGAGGCACACGAAGCCGGACTTCACAGCATATCCTCCAGCCCGATTGTAAGCCGCAGGTCAATGGCGTCAAGGGCGCGCGGCGACCGTGCCCGCTTGGATGAAGGAAGCACCGCCCGGTTCGCGGTGAACCGGCCGCGGCCCCAGAACCTGCTCAGCGGCCGAGATCGTGCCGGTGGCACATTCAAGCTCGAAGTGCAACAAAGCGGGCGGCGGCCTCTAGCGGTGTTTTGAAGCCCAGACATTTCATCGGCCGATTGTTGATTGCCGACTCGGCTCGCTCGATCTCGGCCCGAGTCAGTTTAGCGAAGTCTGTTCCCTTTGGGAAGTGGCGGCGAATGAGCCCGTTGCGGTTCTCGTTGGTGCCACGCTGCCAGGCCGAGTACGGGTCACAGAAGTAGCAACGGATACCCAGCGCCGCGGTCACGGATTCGTGACAGGCGTGCTCGAGTGCATTGTCCAGGGTCAACGTCCGGCGTGCCGCGGGCGGCAGCGGCCCCAGTCGCAGGATGATCGCCGCCGCAATCCGCTTGCGGTCGCGGCCCCGGACCCGCACCAGCTGGAAATGAGGGACGCTTCACATTTTTCTAAATGGTTGACTGCCATAGACTTAGTCTCGGCGACAGAGCGTTCTGAGCTGGCGTGCACTCCATCCAACTGAGCACCGACATCGGCAGAACGCAGGAAAGGTGGGTCAGGACCGAATAGTCGGCCGGCGGCCTGCCTTGGCGGGGTAGAGAGCTCCTGGCCCGGCCCGGCGCAAGAACCGAAATGTAACCTGTATGCTACAGAGCCGGGAGAGGCTGGAATGGACCTAAGCTTCGCAGGTGCGAGCCTTGGCCGACATTTGGCGTTTCTGACTCCCCCACTCCCCCCACGGTCTCCCTCGCGACATCGATTGCCGCAACGAGACCCGAAACCCGAATGACAACCGGCAGAGCCACGGTCAGGACAACCGGCCGGGCTTGGCTGAGCCCTCGGCTGCCGGTTTCGGGCAGCCTCACTCCCGAGGCTTCCTCGTGTCCCACGACTGTCGTTTGGAGCTGCCCAGCCGGTCTAGTCTGTCGCGGTGCCTGAGCCGGGCCAACCCCTCAGGCTTCCCTTAGTCCCCCTGGCGCAGCTCGGGCCAAAGCTGCCTCCGCAGTCCGCACCGGTGCTGTCGGTTCGACCCGAGCCGGCCCGACCCGGCGAACCTGCGCCCGGGCAGGTCGTGCGGCCCGCTGTTCTCACTCCGGCTTGGCCGCGACGATGACGATGAAGCTGGCGCCCTTATGATAGCCCGCTCTCGGCTCTTCGACCGCGGCCGTCTCCCCCGGCCCGCTCAGCAGGGTCGAGACGGTCTCCTCGACAACGAACCCGGCTGCCTCGGTCAGCCGCCTGACCGTTTCGTGGTCGGCGAAGTGCGCCCGGCTGAACAGTGGGTGCCCGGCCTCGGCCTTCGCGGCGTAGCCTGCGCCCCACTTGCCGTCGCGGTCGAGGTAGGCGTTGACGAGCCTGCCGCCGGGCTTAAGCACCAGCCGCACTTGCGCCAGCACCTTTGCCGGGTCGGCCAAAAACGCCCAAGTGGTGAGCAGGAACACGGTGCCGAAGCTCGCGGCCTTGAAGGGCAGTTCCTCGCCTTCGCCGTAGATGGTCTCGATGCCGCGCGAGCGCGCAAGCGCGAGCAGTTCGACTGACGGGTCGATGCCGAGCGGGATGCCGAGCGCCTGGGCGAACCGGCCGGTGCCGACCCCGACCTCAAGCCACGGCTTGGGCAGGCGAGCAAGCAATGGGCGCAGCGCGGCCAGTTCGGTCGCAAACGCTACCTTGCCCTTGCCGTCGTACCACGCGTCGTACTGCGCGGCGAGGGAATCGAAGGGAGAGTCGGTCACGATGATTTACGATTGACGATTGTCGAGTGTCGATAGCTTCCTCGCGGTTGCGGTTCTATCGACAATCGACATTCGAGAATCGGCAATCGGCTCACAGCGTTATGACCTCGTATCCTTCTTCGATGTAGCGGGCCATCGACGGGTGGCCGCCCATCTCGTCGCAGGTGCGCAGGCCCTGTTCGATGACCGCGGG
>JAWOHG010000132.1:0-2655 GCA_046485245.1 bacterium | reverse complement strand
GCGGCGCCTACGACGTGATGGCCTCCAAGCACATCCGCGGCGACCTCAACTTCGCCTGGCCCACCGCCGAAATCGCGGTGATGGGCTCGGAGGGCGCGGTCAACATCGTCTTCCGCAAGGAAATCGCCGAGGCGTCCGACCCGGCCGCCCGCCGCAAGGAGCTCGTCGAGCAGTACGAGACGAACTTTTCCAACCCGTTCAAGGCGGCCGAGCTCGGCTTCGTCGACGAGGTCATCCAGTTCGAGGACACCCGGCGCCGCATCGTCGACGGCCTCGCCCTGCTGCGGACCAAGCAAATCGCCAACCCGCCCAAGAAGCACGGCAACATCCCGCTCTGACGATGGCTGACGACAAGGGTCTGCCCGGCCGCATCGACCGCTGGCGCAAGGAGATTGTCGAGCCGTCGCTCGGGCGCGCGCCCGAGCGCAAGCCGGGGTTCGAGACCGTCTCCGGCATCCCGCTCGAGCGCGCCTTCACCCCGGCCGACAACGCCGGGTTCAGCTACGTCGAGGACGCCGGCCTGCCCGGCGAGTTCCCGTTCACGCGCGGGGTCCAGCCGACGATGTACCGCTCGCGTTTCTGGACGATGCGCCAGTACGCCGGTTTCGGCTCGGCCGAGGAAACCAACCGCCGCTTCCGCTACCTGCTCGAGCAGGGCCAGACCGGCCTGTCGGTCGCGTTCGACCTGCCGACCCAGCTGGGATATGACTCCGACCACCCGCTCGCCCGCGGCGAGGTCGGCCGGGTCGGCGTGGCGATATCCTCGCTCGACGACCTGGCCGTGCTGTTCGACTCAATCCCGCTTGACCGCGTCTCGACCTCGATGACCATCAACTCGACCGCGGCGATACTGCTCGCGATGTACTGCGTGCTCGCCGAACGAGCGGGCGTGGAACCGAAGAAACTGCAGGGCACGGTCCAGAACGACATCCTCAAGGAGTACGTCGCGCGCGGCACCTACATCTACCCGCCCCGGCCTTCCCTGCGGCTCACCACCGACATCATCGCCTGGTGCGCGGCCCACGTGCCGAAGTGGAACCCGGTCAGCGTGTCCGGCTACCACATGCGCGAGGCCGGCGCCACCGCAGTGCAGGAAGTCGCGTTCACCATCGCCGACGGGCTGGAGTACGTCCGCGCCGCGCTCGCCGCCGGCCTCGAAATCGACAAGTTCGCCCCGCGCCTGTCGTTCTTCTTCGCGGCCCATTCCGAGCTGCTCGAAGAGGTCGCCAAGTTCCGCGCCGCGCGGCGGCTCTGGGCCCGGCTGCTGCGCGAGCGCCACGATGCCTCGGACGACTCCTGCCGCCTGCGCTTCCACACCCAGACCGGCGGCGTCACGCTCACCGCCCAGCAGCCCGACAACAACGTCGTCCGCGTCTCCTACCAGGCCCTGGCTTCGGTGCTCGGCGGCACCCAGAGCCTGCACACCAACTCGCGCGACGAGGCGCTCGCCCTGCCCTCGGCCGAGTCGGCGCTCATCGCCCTGCGCACCCAGCAGGTGCTGGCCCACGAGACCGGCGTCGCCGACACCGCCGACCCGCTCGCCGGCTCCTACTGCATCGAGAAGCTGACCGACGAGATCGAGTCCCGCGCCCGCGCGCTCATCGAGAGGGTCGAGGCGCTGGGCGGCGCGGTTGCCGCCATCGAGCGCAACTTCCTGCAGGACGAGATTGCCGACAGTGCCTGGCGCTTCCAGCAGTCGGTCGAGCGCGGCGAGCGCACCGTCGTCGGCGTCAACAAGTACGCCGACTCGGACGCCGGTGCCGCGAAGCTCGACCTGCTCAAGGTCGACCCGCTGCTGGGCGAACGCCGGGCCGCGCTGCTCGGCGACTACCGCGCCCGCCGCGATGCGGCCGCGCTCCGGTCGGCGCTGGCCAACCTGGCCGAAGCCGCCCGCGGAGCAGCCAACCTGATGCCGCCCGTCATCGCCGCGGTGCGCTCAGGCGCCACGGTCGGCGAGGTATCCGACGCCCTGCGCAGCGTATTCGGGGTCCATTCGACTGGAGGTCACCGTGGTTAAGAGGGTCGCCCACATCGCAATCGCCGTGCCCGAACTCGACGCGGCGGCGCAGTTCTACACCAAGACGCTCGGGCTGAAGCTCACCGGCCGCGAGTCGGTCGCGAGCCAGAAAGTCACGGTCGGCTTCATCCCGGTCGGCGACACCAATGTCGAGCTGGTCCAGCCCGACTCGCCGGATGCGCCCATCGCCGGTTTCCTCGCCAAGCGTGGCCCGGGCCTGCACCACATCTGCTTCGAGGTCGACGACATCGACGCACTCTGTGAACGGCTCGCCGCCGCCGGCGTGCGGATGATCGACTCGACGCCCCGGCCGGGCGCCCACGGCTCCCGCGTCGCCTTCATCCATCCGTCCGCGACCGGCGGCGTGCTCATCGAACTCAGCCAGCCGGCCGGCTAGCGGCCGGTTGACGCCGCTGGTGCGGCGGCTAGTATCAGGCCCGATATGAAGGAAACGCCATCCTTGCCCGCCGGTCCTGACCGGGTGCTCGTGGTCTACACCGGCGGCATCGAGCCGATGGTGCCGCCGGTGTAGACCACGAGCACCCGGTCAGGACCGGCGGGCAAGGATGGCGTTTCCTTCATATCGGGCCTGATACTAGCCGCCGCACCAGCGGCGTCAACCGGCCGCTAGCCGGCCC
>JAWOHG010000278.1:0-5828 GCA_046485245.1 bacterium | reverse complement strand
TCTCGAACGCCGTTTCGGCGGCGGCTCTGACCGCGGTTTTCACCGTGGCTTTGCCTCTGGTTACTATGGTGACAATCGCCGCGACGATGCTCTACCCTGTGCTTGTGGCCGGTTTCGCGGCCGGTAACAACGCCACGAGAGAGGCTTGTCGCTACGCTGTGACTGCGGCTTTGGCGTAGGCTCCCATCGTGGCTTCCATCGTGGTTTCCATCGTGGCTCCCAAAACCGCGGGCAGAATCCCTTTCATCGCGGCTCTGCCCTGCCGAACCCCGTTCTCCTAACGCGTGATGATTACCCGGGCGGTGTGCGATTGCCGATTGTCGATTGTCGATTTGACGAAGTAGACGCCACTGACCAGCCGCGAGACGTCGTTGTCGCCCGCGCGCAGGCTCATCACCGTGCGACCAGAGATGTCGACCAGCAGGATGTGCCCCCTCACCCTTTGTCCCTCTCCCTCAGGGAGAGGGTTGCGTGAGGGCCGCAGCCGCAGCACGCCGCGGACGATGGTCGGGCCGGGGCGGTAGTGGACGGTTTGCGGCAGGGAGCCTTCCTCCAGCCCGGTCTGAAAGAAGAACAGCGCCCCCATGTCCGTTATCGTACTGTCCGGGTCGGGCGGGAAAGCCGGGTCGCCGGCATCTATGCAGGGCGAACCCGAGGCGAGGTGATAGTCGTAATTGAGCGTGTCCACGAACATCGGGTTCAGGAAGATGTTGCCGTAGACGTCGCAGGAATCGCCGTTGCGGTTGATGGTATCAAGAACACCGAATCCGGCCGGCGTGATGCCAAGGATGTCGCACGAGTCATTGTTGTAGAAATCCGAATAGGCGACCGCAAGCGTGCCCTGATTGTATACGGCGGCCATATTGTGTATACCGTAGTTGTTGGAGATGATGCTGTTCGTTATACCGGCAGTGGTTGCCCCGCCCAGGATGACGATGGCGGCGCCGGCGGGGGGATACCCGCAGTTCGACTCGTTCCTGTCGATGGTGCAATGGTCGATGTCTAGGCTGCCGGAGTCGATGACAATCGCGCCCGCGCGATAGTCGGCGAAGTTGTCGTAGAGAGTGCAATAGGAAAGAACCGCGGCTGCACGAACGAGACCGATGCCGCCTCCGCCGAGAAGCACCTGCCCGTCGTGTGCATAGTTGCCCCTGATCGTGCAGTTGGTGAGGACCACGGAGCCGTTGCGGCAGCAAACCCCGCCCCCCGGGCCTTGGCCCGAGAAGTTGTTGCTGATCGTGCAATCGGTGAGCGTGAGACTGCCGGCCCTGGAGAAGACCCCACCACCACCGTGAAGGTTCGTGGTCAGGTTGCTGTCGATGATACAACCAACCAGCGTCAGGCTTGCATTCGTCTCTTTGTAGACGCCGACATTGCGGCAGCCGCGGATGGTTGAGCCGCTGATGGTCCCGTCGGCGCTGCTCTCCCAGCTGACACCCCTGCCGGAACCGGTGATACGGCAGTCGGAGATGCGCGGGCTGCTGCTTTCAAGCACTCTTATCGCTGCACTTGCCGAGCCGATGAACGAACTGTGAGAGATAACCGGACTGGAACTCCCGCGGCAATACACTTCGACGATCCTGGCGCCGCTGACAGAGCAGTAGCTCATCCGGCTGCTGTCCTGCGCATCATTGAAGAAGACCGAACCCCAATCGCTGCCGGCAAGGTGGATGGAGTCGGTTCCCGTGCCGATCGCCTCCAGCCAGCCGTGCACGGTAAATGAACTGCTCCCCAGGAAGTTGACCCGGACGCCCGGTTCGATGGTCAGGGTGCTGTCGTAGGGTATGGTGATGTTGCCCGCGATGTAGTACGGTGAGTGCGACTGGTACCACGTGCCGGACACGTTTCCGCCCGGGATGGTGTCGGCCATGAGCCCGGATGCGCTGACGAACAGCATCAGGAACATCACTGAGAGTGTTCTGCTCTTCATCTCGTGCTCCTATCTGGTAACGACCACCTTGGAGACACGCCCGGCGCCTGATGCCCCGCGTAGGAAGTAAATCCCCGGAGCAAGGCCCCGCACGTCGTTCGGGCCGGGCGCAAGGTCCATCACCTTCCGCCCCGCCGCGTCGAGCAGCGCCGCCTCCTGCCGTAGGCCGTAAGCCGGTAGCTGCAAGCTGAGGGCTCCGCGCACGACAGTCGCTGCCCCGGACGGATGCAGCCCGGCGCGCGGCTGCTCCAGGACGCCGCTGGAGGCGCGCAGTATCGCCACCGACGCGTGGTAGTAGTTGGTAGCATAGACCCGGTCGTCGGTCGGGTTATAGACCAACCACTCCGGGCTGCCGCCGTTGACGCCGACCCGTGCCACGATACTGCTGCTCGCCGCGTCGAAGACGAGCACCGTGTCATTATGGACTGCGGCAAACACCAGGCCGTGCTCCGGCACCACACAGAAGCCGTGCGGCGAACTCCCGCTCTGCACGGTCGAGACGATGGCGTTGGTAGCGCCGTCGATGACCGCAATGACATTGCCGGAGTAACAGGCCACGTAAACGCGGCTCGCCGCCGGATCGTAGCCGACTCGGTGCGGGTAACGGCCGGGCTTGAGCGTCGCGACGACGGTGTTGCTGGCGCAGTCGATGATCGCCACAGTCGAGTCCAGGGCCTCGGCCGTCGCGGTGTAGACCTTGTTCTCGCGCGAGTTCCAGCAGAGCTTGTTCGGCGCCGGGCCCACTCCGATGGTGGCCACGATGGTGTTGGTCGCGCAGTCGATCGCCCGCACGGTGCTGTCGTCACGGGTCGCGACGTAGACGCGGTTGTCGGTCGAATCGTAGCATATCCCGTAGGGCCCGGCGGGAAGCGCGACGGTCGCGTCGATGGCGTACGTCTCAGCATTGAGTACGACGACGCGGTTCGGGCTGCGACCGATGATGTACAGCTTGGTGTTCGCCGGGCAGAGCAGGCCGTCCCACGGCCGGGTGCCCAGCGTCTCGGTCGCGACCACGACGTTCGTCGCGCCGTCGATAACGCTCACGTTCCTTACGCCCTCGTTCAGGCAGAAGACCTTGTTATTGGTCGGGCTGTAGATGACCGCCCGCGCCTGGTCGCCGGTGGTGATTGTCGTCACCACCGCGTTGGTCGCGCCGTCGATGACGGTGACGTTGTCGCCGCCCCAATTGGCGCAGTAGACGTAGTCGTCCTGCTGGTTGTGGCAGAGCGCGCACGGCTGGCTGTCGGCCGGCACGGTTGTCTCGTACCACTGGCCGGAGCCGACGCCGGCAAACATGGCGAGCGCGAGCAGTACGGTCTTGTTCATCGGGCCTCCTCTGTTTGACGGATGATACACTTCCCCGGCACTGGTGTCCAATCCCCATCTGCAGCGTCTGAAGCACGGCGGGGAGCACGCGCTCCCGGCCGACGAAACGACTGCGGCCTCGCCTCAGCGCGCGATTACGACCTTGGTGACGCTGGACGCCGCACGCTCGACGCACGACGCCGGACGGACGAAGTAGACGCCCTGTTCAAGTCCGCTCACGTCGTTGACCCCGGCGCGCAGGACCATCACGCGCCGCCCCGCCGCGTCGAGCAACAGGCTCTGCCCCCTCACCCCTTGTCCCTCTCCCTCAGGGAGAGGGTGAGGTGAGGGCCGCAGGCGCAGCACCCCGCGGACGATTGTCGCTCCCGGCGTGATGCGTGCACCGTCCGGTGTGGTCCGAGCCTCAACGACTCCGCCTCCGGCGTTGATCCACGCAATCGCGGCCTCGACGACCGCGTCCCTGCCCTGCGCGACCGCCTCGCGGGTATGCCAGACGAGCGTGTCCGGCTCGAAAGCGACGTGTGTCATGTACCCGGTCGAATCGTCGTACCGCCGAAGGTCGCGATTGGCGTACCGCCCCCGGAAGTCCCTGTGGATGAAGATGATGTCGCTGCCGGCAATGAAGGCACCGTTGGTCGGCTTGCCGAAGGTCCGGGCGGAGTGGAGCAGCGCGGTTCGGTGCGACTCCCAATCGCCCATACTCCAGGCGCCCGGCCCGGTCAGCACGGCTACGGGCCTGGAGTAGCCGGCGTCCTTGCCGGCAATCGCGTAGAACCACGGCTGCGTCAGCACCCGCATCGCGGTGCGGTTGCCCGGGTCGCTCCGCGCGCAGCCGCAGAACGTGAGTGTCGTCTCGCTGCTGAAAAGAAAGCGGTATCCGCCCATCGGCTCGCGGCCATCCTGCCCGCCGTCATTGTAGCGGTAGTCGATGATGATGCCCTTGAGTGACGGGGCGGCGGCGAGCGTGCTGCAGGCCAGGCGGAACTGTCTGGCGGCGTCCCATATCCAGGTCCAGACGTAGATGTACCCGATGCTGTCGCCGTCGATGACGCCCCAGCTTGCCGCCTTCAACGAATCGAGATTGGGCTTGGGGACGCCCGGGATGTCGATCTGCTCGCAGCAGACGATGTCCGGCTCGTAGCCGACCATCAGCGCGGTCGGCAGGTGCACGGTGTCGCCGCCTGCATACCTGACGATGTCGATGGTGTCGAACAGGTGCCAGTTCTGGCCGGCGCTGACCAGCAGGGTGTGGGCGATGGACCGTTCCCCGGCCGCCCAGTGATAGCGCCGACGTACCGGCAGCTGGGCCTCCAGCAGTTCGCGGCAGCACTCGGTCCAGGGCCTGCGGTCGTAGCCGAGGACTAAGTCGCCCGGGACAAGACCCAGCGGATGGTTGTCGGCCACGTCGTACACCAGCAGCGAGCTGTCCTCAAGCGGGGTCAGGCCCGCGCCGAAGTGGTCGTCCCATCGCCAGCCCGCGAGGACGAAGACCGGCACGCCGGGCAGCAGCGCGGTCTGCTCGCAGACGAGGATATCGTCCAAGTACGTGTGTGGTTCCTGCAAGGCCATTGCCATATGACTGATCATCGCGGCGAACCTGCCGCGGCTCACGGTGTCCTCGACCTCAACGCGGTAGGCGGCGTACAGTGAATCCCACCGGGTTGGGTCGAGATTGTTGAAGCAGCCGAACGAGTGGTTCATCATCGCGTAGAAGCTGTCGAGCACGGCAAGCGCAGTGTCGCGGGGCAGGCCTTCGCCCCAGGCCGAGTCGATTGCCAGCTGCCAGTCGGTCCTGGTGTAGTGGCCGGGCTTCTTCGTTACCGCCGGCCGGTAGGTCGGCGCCGCCGGACGCGCCAGGAAGTTGTCGAACTCAGGATGCGGCGGCGCGGGCTCGAGACTTGAGTATGCCGAACCGCTGGCGACCACGAGCAGCAACAGCAAAGACAGCGCTTTCACATCTTCCTCCTATTTTGCTACCACGACCTGTCTCACCCTCGACCCCTCGCCCCTCGCCCCTCGTGCCACACCGCTCACGAAGTAGACACCGGGAGCCAGCCCGCTCACGTCGTTGTCGCCAGCGCGCAGGGCCATCACGTGCCGGCCGCAGGCATCGAGGAGGACGCACGACGCTCCACGCTGCACGCTCGACGCCGGCAGGCTGAGCACTCCGCGCACGATGGTCGGCACGCTACTGGTCATCCGCACTCCGGGTATCGCGGGCTCTGCGACGGCGGGGCCTGGGTTCATCCTGCCCCAGATACGATAGTCGCCGCAGGTGTCGCCGCCGAAAGCGCCGGCCCATCCCTGGAATGCCAGGAGCATCTGGTTGCCCGGGCCGCGGGCCAGCACCGACCAAAGCTGTTCACCTTCCTGCACCACGACCGCCCCTCCCCCGTACACCGAGCCGTCCGGCCTCACCCGCGCCCCGAAGATGTCCGCACGGCCGCTGCGGTTGTCAGTCCAGGCGGCGAGATAGTCGGTGCCGTCGAAGCCCAGGGCCGGCAGCCGCTGGTGGACCCCGGTCGGGGCAATCGGAATGCCATTCGCTTCAATGACCGCGCCCTGCGTGGTC
>JAWOHG010000269.1:0-4829 GCA_046485245.1 bacterium | reverse complement strand
AAGCGTCCGTCAAAACAGGCTGCCGGCCAGGCCGATCGATCCGCTTCCCAGCGCGGAAATCTTCCTCTCAAAAGGGACATTTCCTGTTTGGCAGGACATTTCCTGCCCCCCCGGTCCGGCCCGGGCTGTCTCTATCTCCGCTTGATCAACCCCGACGGCCCGGTGCGTATCGCCGAACTCGAATCGTGGGTGTGCAGGGAAGCCGGCGAGCGCGGCTGGCCCGCCGATGCGCCCGAACCCGCGGGCAAGACCGCGGCGGTAATCGGCGCCGGCCCGGCCGGGCTGGGTTGCGCCTACTCTCTCGGCCGCGCCGGCTGGCAGGTGACGCTTTTGGACGCACGGCCCGAGCCGGGCGGCAGCCTGCTCGACGTTGACCCGGCGCTCCTGCCGCAGGACGCGCTGGGGCGCGACATCGCCGGCGTGCGCCGGGCGTGCGCGGCATTCGGCGGACGCTGGCAGGTCGACGACGTCGCGCAACTGGCCCGGTCCCACGACGCGGTGTTCGTCGCGGCCGGAATTGGCGCACAGGCACTCGTCGCAAACCTCGAGCTGGCCGGCGAAGGCCTGAAGGCCGGCGGCAAGATCGTGGCGGGCGGCAGCATCGTGCGCGGAACTTGTTCCGCGGTGCAGGCTGTCGCCGACGGCCGCAACGCCGCGCTGCTGATACTCGACAGGGGGCGCTAACCGGTGGCGACAGACAGCGAAGTCCGCACCGTCGACGCCTTGGTGGTCGGCGCGGGAATGGGGGGGCTCACCGCCGCGGCCTACCTGGCGCGCGCCGGATTGAAAACGCTGGTGTGCGAGCGGGCCAGGCAGGCCGGCGGCCTGGTCGGTTCCTTCGAGTACAAGGGGTTCACCTTCGACGCGGGCATCCGCGCCATCGAGAACTCGGGGATAGTGTTCCCGATGCTCCGGCAGTTGGAAGTCGAGGTCGAGTTCATCCCGAGCACCGTGTCCGTCGGCATCGGCAGCGATGTGGTCCGGGTCTCTTCGCGAGACAGCCTGGCCGACTACCAGCGACTGCTGGAGAAGTGTTTTCCCGACAGCAAAGGCGACGTCGCGGCCATCATCCGGGAAATCGAGAAGGTGATGGACTACATGGCGGTGCTCTACGGCATCGACAACCCGCTGTTCCTCGACCTCAAGAGCAACCCGCGCTACGTGTTCCGGACCATCCTGCCCTGGCTGCTGAAGTACCTGCTCGCGATGCCCAAGGTCGCGCGCCTGAACCGGCCGGTGTACGAACACGTGTCCGGCCTGTCGTCCAACAAGGCGCTGGTCGACATCATCGCACAGCACTTCTTCCGCGAGACCCCGGCGTTCTTTGCGCTGAGCTACTTCAGCCTCTACCTCGACTACCAGTATCCCAAGGGCGGCACCGGCGCGCTGCCCCGCGCAATGGAGCGGTGCGTGCTCTCAAGCGGCGGCAAAATCCTCACGGAAACCGAAATCACGCGCATCGACCCCGCCGCGCACGAGGCAACCGACGCCAAAGGCAACGAATACCGGTACCGCAGGCTGCTCTGGGCAGCGGATATGAAAACGCTCTACCGGGTCCTCGACCTCGGGCCCCTCGCTCACAGCCGCGCGGCCGAGCGTATCCGCGCCCGGCAGGAAGAATTGGCCGGCAAGACCGGCAACGACTCCATCTTCACCGTTTACGTCACCGCGAACCTGGACAAGTCGTACTTCGCGCGCATCGCCAGCCCGCATTTCTTCTACACGCCGTCCTTGTCCGGCCTGTCGCCGGTTGGCCTGGACGAACTGCGCGAGGGCGCGACGGCATTCACCGCCGACAAACCGAAGATTGTCGCCTGGCTCAAGCGGTTCATCGACCTGAACACGTTTGAGATATCCTTCCCGGTGCTCCGCGACGCCTGTCTCGCTCCCGAAGGTAAGACCGGGCTGATTGTCAGCCTGCTCTTCGACTACTCGCTGGCCCGCCACATCCAGGCACTGGGCTGGTACGAGGAGTTCCGCAGGCTGATGTCGGACCACATCGTCGACCTGCTGGACTCGAAAGTCTTTCCCGGGCTCAAGGCCGCCGTCATCGACAGCTTCACCTCGACGCCGCTGACCCTTGAGAATGTCTCGGGCAACTTCGAGGGCGCGATCACCGGATGGGCGTTCACGAACAGACCGATCCCGGCGGTCAGCAAGCTGCCGCGCGTGGCCAGTTCGGTGCTGACCCCGGTGCCGGACACCTACCAGGCCGGCCAGTGGACGTTCAGCCCGTCGGGCCTGCCGATTTCCATCCTCACCGGCAAGCTCGCCGCGGACCGCATCATCAAAGACCTGGCTTAAGCCCGGTCATCTCCAGGCTCAGGCTCCACACCGACCGGCCCAGTTCACGGTCCAGCGCCTGCTTCGCCGGCTTCTCGTCGATTGTCAGGTGGAAAAACCGGCCGCTGGTCTCGGCCAGTTCCGGCGCGGCCGCGAGGTAGTACAGCGCCTCGCCCGAGATGGCGACGTCGCGGAGCAGGTGCGCGACACGATGAGCCAGCCCTGCACGTTGAACACGACGATGGCGAGCACAGCCAGGGCCACGGCCCAGAACTTGATCCGCCACATCCGTTTGCTGCCCGGTTCATCTTGTTGCGCCGATTCTATGCCACCGGGGTATCCCGGTCAGCCGGCGGGGAATGATCGGGCGGCCCGGGTTGACACGGCACGACCGAGAACATACGATGCGTCCGATGATACGCAAATCGCCGGCTCTTGCTCGCCTCATGCTTGTGGTCGCAACGACAGCATCCATCATGACCGCGTGCGCGCGTGGGCCGACGGTGCGTCCCGCGCCGAGAGGCTTTGCCCCGCGAACAAGACCGCTGCCGGATACGGTGTCGGTCACCACGCTGGCCCGGTTCGGCGCGTTCGACCAGTTGGCAGCCCGGCTGGAAGCCGGCGCTGACGTATCCTCGGCAACCGCTCTCGCCGCGCGCGGGCTGCTCGAGATGTACCGGGGCGAGGTCGCCGCCGCGGAATCGAGCCTGCGCCGGGCGCTTGATGTCCCGGGCGACAGTTCGGTCCGCTACCTTGCGTTCGGCGGACTGCAGAGCATCCTGCTGGAAGACGGGCGGTACGCGGCGCTGGAGTCGGTAGCACTGGAGGCATGGACCGAGAACCTGGAGACCAGCTCGGACAATCGCGTCGTTTCCGGCACGCTGAACCGGGCCGGTTTCGGCGGCACGACCATCACCGGGCCGCCGACGGCGAGCCGCGCGGTGCTGGAGCCGTCGCAGTTCGGCCAGACCGTGGCGCGTGTTGCGGTGAACGGGGCCCCGGCACAGGACTTCTACTTCGACACCGGCGCGAGCATGAGCGTGCTCACCGAGGGCACGGCGCGGCGCTGCGGCGTGCCGTTGCTCGCGGGGGAGGCAGGCGCGACCGGCACCTCGACCGAGCGGCAGGTGTCATTCCGCGTGGGCCTGGTCGATTCGCTGATCATCGCCGGGGTGACGGCGCGCGCCGTGCCGGTGATGGTCGTGCCCGACGAGGACCTCGAACTGGCGCTGCCCACGGGCGAGACGCTGCGGGTCAACGGCATCGTCGGCTGGCCCCTGCTGGCGCGCCTGCGCGTGACGTTCGACTACCCGGCGCAGACCATGACGGTCGAGTTGCCCCAGGCACGGACGGCAGGCTCGGCGCGAAACCTCGCGTTCTTCGGCATGCCGATGGTCGAGGTCGCGGTGGACGCGAGCGGCCCGCTGCACTTCATCCTGGACACCGGCGCGCGGAATTCCTGCCTGCTTGGGCCGGGGCTGGACCGGCTGGCCCGGGCGCCGAAACTGGAAGAGCATTCCGGCTACCGCGCCGGCGCGGGCGGCGGCGGCACCTACGTCGAACAGCGCATCCCGAAGGCGAGCATCACCTGTGCTGGCCAGACCGTCGCAGGCCTGTCCTTGCCGGTGCGCTCGTTGTCCGAGTCGGACATGACCGTGCAGGCCGACGGCATCCTCGGGTGGAACGTGCTGCGGCACTTCGTCGTGACGCTGGATGCCCCAAACGGGACCGTGGAACTGAAACGGCCGGGCAGGTAGCCCGGCCGGAATCACGCGCGGCCCTCAGCAGCCCGGCGCGAGGCCGGTCAGTTCCAGGCTCAGGTTCCACACCGCCCGACCCAGTTCACGGTCCAGCGCGTGCTTGGCCGGCTTTTCGTCGATGGTCAGGTGGAAGAACCGGCCGCTGGTCTCGGCCAGTTCCGGCGCGGCCGCGAGGTAGTACAGCGCCTCGCCCGAGATGGCGACGTCGCGGAGCAGGTGCCAGGTCACGTTGTGTAGCCACCAGCGGTAGAGCCAGCCGTTGTTGTTGCCGATGTTGGTGCGCACATCGCCCGGGTGCATCGCGTTGACCGTCACGCCCGAGCCAGCGAGCCGGTCGGCGAACTCCCAGACCGTGAGCAGTTGCGCGACCTTGGATGCGCCGTAGCCCTTCAGTCCCTTGTAGCGGCGGCGCGACCAATCGAGGTCGGTAAGGTCCAGCCCGCCGAACCGGTGGCCCTCGGAGTTCACCTGGATAATGCGTGCCGGCGCGCTCTCGCGCAGCCGGCCAAGCAGCAGGTGGGTGAACAGGAACACCGCGAGATGATTCACGCAGAACACCGTCTCGAACCCGCCTGTCGTGACCGTGCGCCCGGTCGAGTGCAGCCCGACCGAATTGATGAGCACGTCGATACGCGGGAAATCCCGCAGCAGTACTGCCGCCGCCTTGCGGACGCTTTCCAGGTCGCTATAGTCCGCGATTACCGTGTCGACCCGGACCCCGTGCTGCTCGACGAGCTCCGCGCGGACCGACTCGCCCTTCTCGGGGTTGCGGCAGACAATCACGAT
>JAWOHG010000206.1:0-2921 GCA_046485245.1 bacterium | reverse complement strand
GGCCGAACTGCTGCTCTGGTCGGGCGGGACAGACACGGTGCGCGTGCCGATTGACGTTCCGACGCCGCGACTCGACCCGGCGGGCGGCTGGGTCGTTGCGCCGGTCGACACCACGGTTGTCGCCAGCCTCGACAGCAGTGGCGTCGCGGTGCTGCAGTTTGAGCCCTGCTTCGCGGCGCTGCTGCTTCAGTTCCCGGAGACCGACACCGTGGCCCTGCGTTCGGTCGACTACTTCCAGGTCGACCCGGCGTTGCTGCGGCTCGAAGTGGACGTACAGGAACGATGACGCTGCTGCTTCTTCTGGCCCTGTGGGACCCGACCCTGTCGGGATTCCTGCCCGACCCTGTGCTGACCGGCGGGTGCGACGCGGTGAGCGAGAACCCGGCGCTCATCGGGATCGGTGACGGGCCGCCCGCGTCGTTCCGGTTCGTCGGCATCGGGGCGGCGGGTGAGAGCGACGTGCTGACCCTGCCGCTGGCCTGGCGCGCCTTGACGCGTCCCGTGTACCTGGACAGCGCGGCCAAGGCGGGCCTGCTGGGAAGGATGGACGACGGCCTGGGCACGCTCGAGACGGGCATCGACCTGCGGCTGGTTCACTTCCACGCCTGGCACGTGGGCGGCGCCGTGACCCTGCAGGACCGCGTCAGGTTCGGCGTGCCGCGCGACGTGGCCGACCTCGTGCTGTTCGGGAACGCCGTGGGTCGAACCTACCGGCTTGAGGGCCTGGGCCAGGATTCGCTGCAGTACCTGCGCACGGCAGTCGGCACCGGGTTTCCCGTGTATCGCACCGACAACATCCGGGTCCAGGCCGGGTTCACAGCGGCGTGGCTGCGCGGCATCCGCTCCGAGCAGGTCGTTCGGTCCGAGGGCTGGCTGGTAACGACCAGCCAGTATGTGACCGGCCATTACGCGCGCGAGGCCAGGCGCTCGAGCGGCGGGGACGGTGTCGCGCTGGGCTACGGACTGGTCGCGGAGCTGGGCCAGCGGTGGCGCGCGGCCATCGCGCTTGCCGACGCGCCCGCAGTCATCTGGTGGACGCGCGGCTGCGCGACGCGCCGTTACTCGGTCGAACTGGATTCCGTCAACGTGATGCGGTTGCTGGAGTCGGGCAGCATCGATTCGGTGTTCCGGTCCGGCGATTCGCTCGAACCCGCGGCCGGGTTCGCGACAAGCCTGCCCGGGCGCCTGACGCTGGGCGTCGGGTTCGTGGGCAGCGAGACCTTCCGCGCGGCCCTGGTCGGGGGTGTGGGCGGCGGGGTCGCGGGGACCGACCTGCCGGGCACGTTCGGGGCTGCGCGCCTGATGCTGCGCGTGCTGCGCGCCGCCGCGCTCGGGGCTGACGTCGGGTGGCGCGTCGGGCAGGGTCCATTCGGACAACTGAGCCTGGGTGGGAGACTGCGCGGCCTGACATCCTGCGTGACCCTGCGCGCATCGCTGGACAGTGAAGCAGCGGTGTCCGACGCGAGCCTGGACCTCAGCCTCGGTTACACGTATTAGGTGTCCATGGTTGTCGTCCTGCTGCTGGCCGCGTTCGAGTACGCCGGCTGGGCCGCACCGGCCGCCGAAGGCCTGGCCGGGGTGAGCCTGCAGAGTTGGCGGCTCGCCCGTTCGAGCCCGGCCCAGGCGGCAGTCGCACCGCGGTTCGCAGGTGTCGCCGGGTACGCCCGCCCTTACGGGCTGACCGGCATCGACTGCGGCCGAATCGCACTGGGTGGCCGGGTCGGCGCGGTCGGGCTGGCCGGCGGGGTCCAGGCACTGCACCTGGCGGGTTACAGCGAGAGTGACTTTCACGTCGCGGTCGGGACTGCCACGCGGGGATTTGCCGTCGGCACGGGCCTGCACGTCCTGCTGCTTGTCGACCCGCAGACCGGCGCGGCGCTGGCGCCCGCGTTCGACGTCGGCGCCCGCTGGACCGGTCAGCGGTTCGCCGCCGGCATCGACGCCCTGCGCCTCAACTCGCCGCTGCTTGGCGGCGACGAGGTACCGGCCCGGCTGGCCCTGTCCGGCTGCTGGCAGCCGGTTCCGCAGTTCGCCGCGACGGCCGAGGTGGGCCGGGAGCGGGGAGACGAGGACTTCGCGGCCGCCTGCGAGTTTCGGCCCCTGGCCGCGGTCGGGGTCCGGGCCGGGGTCGGGGTCGCGCCGCTGCGATATGCGGCGGGGGTCGGTCTCGCGGCCAGCCGCTACGGCGTCGATTACTGCCTGGAACTGAACCCTGCCCTGGGTGCGACGCATTCGCTCGAGGTCTCGGCTCGGTGGCAATAGCGCTGTTGTTGGTCGCCTTCACTCCCCTGCCGGCGGAGTTCTACGGCCCGCCGTTGGTGGAGGAGGACCGCGTCTGGATTGAGGAGGCCGAGGCAGTTTTCGCGTCACCGGTCGACGTCAACTCGGCCAACCTCGAATCTCTTCTCGCCATTCCCTGGCTCAGTCCGCGCGTTGCCGCGGCGATACTCCGCGCCCGGGATTCGCTGGGCCGTTTCGATAACCTGTCCGAGGTTGCCCGCGTGCCGGGAGTCGACGAGTCGGTCCTGGCCGCGCTGGCGGTCGCGGCCCGCGCGGCGCCGGTCCCGGTGCCGGTGCAGGGACGATTGCTCGTGACCGCGCGCACCGATTCACTGGCCGGCGGGGGGCGGGCCGTCGCGGCGCTGAGTCGGTTGACCGCCGGCGGTTCCGCCTGGGATGCGGCGGTCGTTGCCGAGAAGGACGCCGGAGAGACTGATTGGGCCGACTTCCTCGGCGCCGGGGTCGAGTATCGCCTGGCACGCGCGCGGTTGATCGCGGGCGACTACACGCTGGCCAGCGGGCTGGGCCTGGCGCTGTCCGCGCCGGGCGGGCGTAGCGTCTTTGCCGTCACGCTTGTCGGCAAAGATGCCCGATGGTGTTCGCCGACGGGCCGACCGCGCGCAACGCCTGCGCGGACGGTC
>JAWOHG010000156.1:0-3840 GCA_046485245.1 bacterium | reverse complement strand
CTGGATGCCGCTGGCCCCGACCCCGCGCTGTGCGGCCAAGGCCGCATTCGACTCTACCAACAACCGGGCAGTGCTGTTCGGCGGCACCAGCGTCTACGCGGACGACGGCTACCACAATGACGCCTGGGTCCTTGACTGGGCCAACACCGGCCCGCGCGGCTGGCGACTGCTCTCGCCCTCCGGCACCCCGCCCGCCGGCCGTGCCGACCATGTCTTCGTCTACGACCCGGACGGCCAGAGAATGCTGCTCTTCGCCGGTTCGCCCGGCCGTTACCTCGTGACGAATGACGTGTGGCAACTAGGCCTGGTGCGCGGCTCGGAATCCTGGCAGCGGCTCACGCCGTCCGGCGCCGCGCCTGCGGCACGCGCCTACGCGATGGCCGTTTACCATCCGGGCCGACGCTCGCTCATCGTCTACGGCGGCTGGTCCGGCTCGACGCAACTGGGCGATGTCTGGGAACTGCAACTCGACAGCTTGGTCTGGCGCCAGCTATCGCCTTCCGGCACGCCGCCCAGCGCGCGCTACGATGCCGCCTGCTGCCTCGACCAGGCCGAGGACCGGATGGTCGTCTTCGGCGGCCGCAGCGGCGGGACTTTTCTCAGCGACCTCTGGGCGCTCGACCTTACCCCCGGCTCCGAGCAATGGACCCAGCTCAATCAGGCGGGCCAGGTCCCATCTGGCCGGTGCGGGTTCGCGTATGCGGCCGATGCGGCCGGGTCCGAGCTCTACATCGCGGCCGGCTGGGATGCCTACGACTTTTTCTCTGACCTGTATCGGCTCGACGTCACGACCCTCACATGGACACAGGTCAGCGCGGGCGGCGCTGAACTGTGGCCGCGCCGCAACCTCACCGGTTTCCGCGGCCCGGACGACCTGTTCTGCATCTTCGGTGGCGAAGTGTGGGGCAGCGGCGGGTATGTGTCTGATACTTACTGCGCCGACTGCCGCAGCACCGGCGTTGCGTGGCAGTCACCGGCCGAGTTCGCCGCCAACCCGAACCTGCGTGTCAACGTCCAGAGCGGCGTGGCACGCATTCACTGGAACCCGGCACGTCCGGGCCGGGCAACCGTGACGGTCCTCGACGTGACCGGCCGCATCATCGCCCGGCTCTACGAAGGAGCGGCCCCGGGCGGCCCGGCGCTGCTCGAGTGGGCCGGCACCGACGGCACGGGACGAGCGGTCCCGGCCGGCACCTACTACTGCCGGATGCAGGGCGCGAGCTACTCGGTCGCGGCCAAGTTCGAACTCGCGCGCTAGCGCCCGACAAGTCCGGCCAGTTTCCTTGACCGCGTCCGGCGCGCGGCCTATCATCCGGCCGTGAAGAAACCTGTCCGCACGACGCCGAAGGCGCGGCCGGTCCCCGAGTTCAATCGGCTGAAGAGCTTCGCGCGCCGCTGGGGCCTGCTCGTCGCCGTCATCATCGCGCTCGCCGGCCTGGGACTGCGCGCGTCCGACCTGCGCGCCGACCCGCCGCCCGACCTGAGCTGGAGTTTCGCGCCCTACACCGATGAGGGGCTGAACACCTACTCGGCACGCAACCTCGTCCTGTACGGCGCGTGGAAGACCGACGACTTCTTCCCGTTCGTCGTCTACCCGCTGGTCAACTACCTCGTCGCGCTGGTCTTCAAGCTCTTCGGCATCGGGTTCGTGCAGGTCAAGCTCCTGTCGCTGCTCGCCGCCCTGCTCGGCGTCGTCGCCGCGCTCCTGCTCGCGCGCGAGGCGGCCGGCCCGGTTGCCGGGATGGTCGCGGCCCTGCTGGTGGCGACGTCGTACCCGCTGGTGATGTACGGCCGGCTCGGCCTCATCGAGACCGTGCAGATTCTGTTCCTCCTTCTTACCGGCTGGTCCTGGGCCCGCGGCCTGACCCGCCCGTGGCTGATGGCCCTGTCCGGGTTTCTCGCCGCGGCGACAATCCTGCTCGTGAAGATATCGGCCATCTTCGTCGCGCCGGTGATGCTGGCCGTATTCGCGTGGGAGTTCTCCGACCGCCGCGACCGGACCACCCGGGCCGCGCTGCTGCGCAGCCTCGGCCTGTTCTGCGCCGGCATCGGCGGGGCGGTCGTCGCCTGGCTCGTGCTGGTCTTCCTGCCCCACCGCGCCGACTACCTGCGCTACGTGCTGCGCCACTCCTTCGAATCGCCGGCCGGCCACCCGGGCAACCTCGTCGACTATGTCTTCAACACCTTCACGGTCGGCGTGTTCTCGCGCATCGTGCCGCGCATTGCCTGGACCGCGATTGTCGGCATCGTGGCCCTGCCCGTGCTGGCCCTCGGCCGCCGCCCGGCCCTGCGCTACGTCGCGACGTGGTTCGTTATGGCGATGCTGCTGCTCGGCTACATGAACTACCGGCCGCCGCGCTACGAAATCATCATCATCCCGGCACTGGCCATCGCCGCCGCCGCCGCCCTGGCCCGGCTGCTCGAGGACGGCACGCTCCTGCCCCGGCTCAGGCCGACGCTCGTCAAGGCCCTGCTGGCCGCGCTGTGGCTCTGGCCGGTCTGCACCCAGTTCGTGGTCCTGACCGACGGTTTCTGGCGTGCGTACGCGCTCGAGTCCACGGGCGGCGTGCTGACCCTGGCGGGCATCATCGCGCTGGCTCTCGCGGCCGCCCTCTACATGCTGTTCCGGCGCATCAAGGCGCCTGTCCGCATCCGGCCGCTCGCCGGCCGCGTGGTCGTCGCCGGGATTCTCGTCCTGCTCGCGCTCCAGCTCGACCTGAGCCAGTACGCCCGCTGGTACGACAACCGGACGCACAACATGGTCGCCTACTCGCGCGAGCTCGACGCCGCCCTGCCCGATGACGCCGTGCTTGCCGGCGGCTGGGCCCCGGCCCTGATGATGGACTCGCGCAAGCGCGCGCTCTGCATCACCGACTGGGCGAACGTCGACGACCCGGTCGGCCGCCACGGCGTGACCCACTTCGTCTCTATCGACGACGGGTTCGACTACCGGTTGTTTGCCGAGAGATACCCGGACAAGACCGCGCAGGCGACAGTCCTGCGCCGGTTCGACGTGCGCGGGCTCATCCTCACGGTCTACGCGCTGCCGCGCTAGGCCGTCGGCAGGCCGCAGACGGGGCACGGCCGCCGGTTGGGCGACAGCACCGCGGCCAGCGCGAACAGCGCCGTCGCGACGATGACAATCGCGGCGCCCGACGGCAACTGCAGGTAGTAGGACAGCACCAGCCCGACCACGCAGGACACCGCGCCTGCCGCCCACGACAACAGGAACATCTTGCGGAAGTCGCTGGTGAGCTGGTAGGCGGTCGCGGCCGGCGTCACCAGCAGCGCCTCGACGAGGATGATACCCACCGCCTTGATGGCGATGACGACCGAGAGCGCGAGCAGCCCGAGCAGGATTGCGCCCAGGAGGCCCGCGCGCAGGCCCCCGGCCTCGGCCATCTCCTCGTCGAACGACAGGAACTGCAGTTCCTTGAACAGCAGCGCGATTGTCCCGAGCACCACCACGGCCAGCGCCGCCATCAGGATGAGGTTGCCCGTGGTGATGCCCAGCACGTTGCCGAACAGGTAGCCGTACACCCGCGCGTCGTAGCGCCGCATCAGCCCGACGAAGAGCACCCCGAGAGCCATCGTGAAGGCGAAGAAGATGCCGATGGCAGAGTCGGGACGCAACTGGGCGCGGCGAATCGCGGTCTGGATGAGGCCGGCCGTGCCGAGGCAGAAGAGAATCGCCATCGCCAGCGGGTTGAGCGCCAGCAGGAACCCGAGCGCGACCCCGCCGAACGAGGCGTGCGCGAGTCCCGACCCGGCGAATGCCATCCCGCGCAGCACCACGAACACGCCGATTATCGAGCAGACCGTGCCCACCAACAGCGCCCC
>JAWOHG010000075.1:0-6978 GCA_046485245.1 bacterium | reverse complement strand
CGGCCTAGCGGAGCAGGATGAGTTTGTGGGTCTGTGCGGGGGCGGAGGATTCGAGGCGGAGGAGGTAGACGCCGCGGGGAAGAGAAGAGAGGGAAATGGTGAATGATGAATGATGAGTGATGAACGACTGCTGAAGGAGGAGGCGGCCGGAGGGGTCGTACACTCGTGCTGTGCCGGGGCCGAGGTCGGCGGGCAGGCGCAGGAGGTCGCCGCGCAGGATGGTGGGCAGGCGCAATGCAGACTCGCGCGTCGGCTGGACCGGCGCGTCGAAGATGCCGTAGAGCGGTACGTCGGTAGTGAACTTGATGGCACGGCCGGCAAAGATGCGCTGGGAGGCGCGGAAGTAGGACGTGTCGTGCAGGCAGGTGATGCCGATGTCGCCTTCGGAGTCCTGTATGCCGATGGTGGCCGAGCGGAACAGCCGCGCGGTGGCGTACTGGAAAGTGAACTCGCTGTTGCCGTCGCGGGCCGCGCGGGTGGTGTCGTTAATGACGACCTGGAACCGGTCCCAGTAGGAGTAGAACGGGCTAAAGTAGTGGCAGGAGTCCCACGTGATGACGAGCCGGTGGTTGTCAATATCGTGCCAGTACCAGACGCCGTTGCCCGAATCGGGGTAGATGCCGTCCCAGGCCGGGGCGATGAGCGCCGGGCCGTTGCCCTTGGGCAGTCGCTGGTTGAGCGAGGCGCGGAAGGATGTCGTGCCGGGTGCGAGCCAGCCGTGCGCGGCGACGGTGATGTGGTCGTAGCGGCGGCCGTAGTAGACCAGCGGGCCGAACTCGGCCGGCAGGGGCAGGACCGCGGGCGTGACGACCGTGACCGGCAGGCGGGCGCCCTGTCCGCGGGTCTCGACCCAGTCGTAAGTCGGGTGCTCGGGGTAGGCGGTGTCGCCGTCGTCGTAGGCCCAGTAGAGCGGCGGGATGCGCGGGCCGTCGGCAATCGGGTCGCGCGACGAGAGCCGGCCGAAGGTCACGATGACGGTATCCTCGACGGCGAAGCCGATGCCGGTGATGCGCACGGCAAAGGGCAGGCGGGTCTCGGGCACCATCGTGCCGATGCGAATCTCGAGCGGGTCGGTCAAGTTCCAGGCGCGCGCGCCGGGCGCGAGCGAGCCGTAGCTGGCGAGCGAATCGGAGACGGTGACGCGCGGGTCGGCGCAGGCGACGTGCAGGACTGCGTCGGTGAGCGCGCCGGCGCCGGTGTTGCGCAGTTCGACGTATACCTGCACGGTCTCGCCCGGGTCGGGCCGGCCGTTGCGGTTGCCTGAGGAGTCGGCGAATGCGGTATCGAGCAGCACGACGTTGGGCGCGCCGACAACGGTGGAGAAGCCGGAGGTCCAGGTGCGCGAGCGGCTGTCGGTGCAGCGCACGGTGAAGTTCACGGCGCGGCCGTCCGGGCAGGTCGAGCGCACGAGGAAGCGCAGGCCGGCCGGGCCGGCAAGAACCGAGTCGAGGCCGGCGATGGTGCCGACGGAGACCGAGGTGTCGAGCATCACGATGAAGCTGTCCGGAGTGGTCAGGCTGACCCGCACGTCGGGCGCGACCGAGTCGCCCTGGTTGCGCAGCCAGAGCGCGGTCGCGACGGTCTCTCCGGGGCCGGGGATGCCGTCGCCGTTGCCGGAGGGCGGCGAGTCGTTGAAGCCGTGGTGCGAGTAGAGAACATAGGGTGCGCCGCTGACCGCGACGATGCAGTCGCCGCGATACGGGCGCAGGTTGGGTCCGGTCACGGTCACGCGCAGCAGGCCGGGCAGGGTCGGGTTGATGGCGATGGCGGTACTGCCTGACGCGTTGGTCGTGTCCACCGCGTAGACGGTCGAGTCCTGCCAGAGGCAGACCTTGGCGCCCGCGACGGGCGAGCCGGTCGACCGGACGCTGACCGCGAAGCTCTGCGCGCCGGTGCGGATGAGTGGCTGGTGAGTGACCTCAAGCGTGCGGGGCCGCTCGGTCCACAGGGGCAGGGCCGGGTCGCCGAACAGGGCCCACTCGGTGTAACGCTCGAGGTCGGAGAAGAGCGAGTCGCAGCGGAACCGGCTGCGCAGCGTGGCCTGCCCGAGGTCGGCCGCGTCCTCGGCGTAGACCGCGTCGAAGAAGCCGCGGAACGCGGCGCTGCGATAGGGCGCGAGCGCGAACCCGAGCAGGGTCGTGCCGAAGAACGCCACCGCGCCGCCGAGTTCGTCCGGGTCGCCCCAGCGCATCGCGAGGTTGCCGAGCATGTCCTCGCCGGGCGCGACCGAGGAAGTGGCGCAGGTGGCCGACACGAACACCGGCAGGCGCGAACCGTTGTGCCAGCTCGTATCAGGGTAGAAGTCCCAGAACTCGCCCCAGAATCCGCCGGCGACGCCGCGGAACCCGATGAACGAGCGGCCGTCGTTGAGTGAGGCCGTGGCCTGGGGCCCGGAATCGCCGCGGAAACTGTAGAGGCTGTCGATGTGCGTGTAGCCGTGGTCGAGCCAGTGGCGGTGCGCGACGCGGGTGTCGGGCACGTAGTACGGGTCGGGGTTGAGCGAGTCCTCGTCGCCGATGACGGTCGCGCCCTTGAGCAGGAACTCAAGGTCGGTGGTGTCGGGCAGCAGCGAGTAGAAAAGGGTCTTTGCGACCATCGTGCGCAGCTCGACCGCGTTCTCGGCGGGCAACCGGCCGACCGGGATTTCCATCCGGTAGTCGCCGGTCATATCGCCGTAGTAAGTGTCGTCGTAGTACTGGTAGCCGGACAGGGCGGAAGGCGAGCAGGCGATGAGCACGTACTCGGGCCGGACCGGCCAGTTGCTCCACGCGTTGCGGATGTAGCTGCGCACAGCGCTTGGCGTCGAGCCTGCGACCGAGAGCGGCACGACGCGGGCGGCGAGCGCGCGCGCGGTCTGCCAGTCGGCCAGCGGCTGGACCAGCCCGACATAGGCGTCCTGGGCGATGATAAGATAGCGCGCGCCGTCGAGGGGCGGCGCGGCCAAGGCCGGGGCCGCAAGTGCGGCGAGAATGGCGAGTTGGACGAGTGTCCGGTGTGTCGGTCGGTGCGCTGTCATGTAAGAATCTAGTTGCGCCCTGAGCGGGTGTCAACACGACGCCGGCAGAGCGGCCGCGGATATCGTACGGGCGACCAGTCGTCGCGCAGCGTGCAACGGTGATTGACCGTTGTCGCGTGAGTGTTTATACTGGAGGGTTATGGAAGGACTCGTTTTCCTGCTGAAGGCCATTGGCGCGGCAGCGCCCAAGCTCGCGCGCAGTCTCGAAGACTACCAGTCGCTCCTCGCCGAGCCGGTGAAGAACGCGTTTGCCCGCGACGCCGCGCTGGCGCGCTTGGCGCGCGTCATCGGCGAGTTCCCGGATACCGCGGCGCGGGCGCAACTGCAGGAGTGGCTCAAGTCCGAGCAGGCCGCGGTCAACTCGCACAAGGACGAATTCCGCTACGACTTCGGCCGTGACCTGGTCGCGGCGCTGGAGGGGTCGGGCCTCGCGGTGAAGGGCCAACTGCCGCAACTGCGCATCGGGCTGTTCGCGGTGGACGCGGACTTCGATGCGGGCAAGGCGGCAATCTTCTGGGGCCCGCGCGTGGAGAAGCTGAAGACCGGCCTCGGCCTGGACCCGGTCGAGCTGGCGCAGACGCTTCGGACCTGGCGCGACCGGCTGGTCGAGAAGGCGGTGCCGCCCGCGAAGATGCTTGAGCTGCTGCACAGCGCGTACCGCCGGCACGTGCTGGTGAACAATCTCGGCGCGGGGGCGCGGGTGTTTCTGTCCGACATACTGGCCGAGGTGGTGCTGCTGGTGCAGCCGCAGGGGTTCCGAGTGGACCCGGTGCAGGAGAAGTTCGTGGAGTACCCGCGCGTGCGGTTCTCCTACGACCTGTTCCGGCTGAAGGAGTCGGGTCAGTTCGAGCACGCAGGGGCGACCTTGAAGCTGCACGTGGCGAACTTCGACGCGACGACCGAGAAGTCGCGCGCGCTGTGGGTGCCGGACAACGAAGTCGGGGACGGCACGCACTACTCGTATCTTTCGTTCGCCGAGCGCGACTGAGGAGGGGATATGGACCGGCAACTGGCCAAGGCAATCATCAACAAGCTGGGCTCGACCGGCACGCCGCCCGAGTTCGGCATCGAGAGTTTCACGGTCGGGCTGGACTCCTACACCAAGCCGTTGGAGGAGGAGTACCTCAACGGCATCCTGAAGTTCAACCTGTCGAGCTTCAAGCTCATCACCGGCAACTACGGTGGCGGCAAGACCCATTTCCTGTACGTGATGCGCGACCTCGCGTTCAAGAACAACTACTGCGTGGCGTACGTCAGCCTGAACCCGACCGAGTGCCCGTTCGACCGGCTGGAGCTGGTGTACAAGGGCATCGCCGCGAACCTGACCGCGCCCCAGCCGGGCACGACACCGGGGCTGGACGCAGCGAAGGGCATCGAGTCGGTGGTGCGCAAGTGGTACCAGGACCGCAAGGCCGATGCGGGCCGGGTGGACAACCTGCGCACGTACCTGGACGAACTGCCAGCGACCGAGAGCACGAGCTTCCACAATGCGGTGCGCGGTGCGTTCTCGAGCCTGCTGGCCGAGGATTCGGCAGGGTTCTCCGACATCGTGCAGTGGCTGAAGGGCGAGGAGGTGCATAAGGACGTGCGAAGCCAGCACCGCATCTCCGAGCGCATCGACAAGGCGACCGCGTTCCGGATGCTGCGTTCGCTCATCCAGTGGGTGCACGCCATCGGCTACTCGGGACTGGTCCTGCTGTTCGACGAGGCCGAGCGCGGGATGTCGATTTCATCGTCGCGCGACAAGCGCCGGGCCCTGGACAACCTGCGCCAGTTGGTGGACGAGTGCGGTAACTCGCGCCTGCCCGGGGCGATGTTCCTGTACGCGGTGCCGGATGAGAACCTGTTGCTGGAGGGCTCGGGCGGAGTGTACGAGGCCTTGAAGCAGCGGCTGCGCAGCGTGTTCACCGAGATGAACCCGGTCGGGGTGAAGATAGACCTCGAGAAGCTGGGCATCGAGCCGACCGACTTCCTTGTCGCGCTCGGGGCGCGGCTGGCCGGCCTGTTCGAGGCGGCGTACGACGTGAAGCTGGACCCGGCCAAGCGCGACGGCGTGGTGCGGACCCTGGCCGAGCTGGCCGTGACCGCGTTCGTGCTCGACGTGTCGTACCGGCGGCTGTTCGTGGTCGCGTTGCTCGAGGCGCTGCACGGGCTGCGCGCCGAGCCGGGGATGCAGTTCGGGCGCAAGGACGCCGAGAAGCTCCTGCGCGTGACGACCCAGCGGCTGGAGCAGAAGGACAAGGCGGAAGTAGAGGGCGAGGAGTTCTGAGGACGAAGTCCGAATGACGAATGACGAATGACGAATGACGAAACTAGGCCGGTGAGCGCAGGCGGCGGAGCGATCGAAGATCGGAAATCGGCGATCGCAAATGCCTCACGGCGCTTGGTTTCGCATCCGGTTTTCGGCGACGGCGAGATTGTCGAGTCGCGCTGGCGCGGGACCGAGCTTTTGGTCAAGTTCTCCAGTGGCCTGCGACTATGGCTGCCGACACGGCGGCTGCGCCTGCTGTCGAAGCTGGACGATTCGCTGCTGGGCAGCGGCGGCACGGGCCTTGAGGCCATCGACCGCATCCAGGCTTTGCGGATGGTCGAGGCGTTCCGGCTGGGCATCGTGCCGCACCAGGATGTCGAGGCGTTCACGTTCGGCCGGGCCAGGCAGGTCGAAATCATTGGCGGCGCGCTCAGGCAATTGGAGCGCGGGCAGGGCGACGTGTTCATGGTCGAGGGCGAGTACGGCACGGGCAAGACCCACATCCTCGAGTATGCGCACCACCGGGCCCTGGCCTCGGGGATGCTCACGAGCATCTGCCAGTTCGACCCGAGCGAGGTCAGCCCGCACCGGCCCAAGCGGGTGTACCGCGAAATCGTCCACAACCTGCGCTATATCAAGGACGGCCGCGAGCAGGGTTTCCGCGACCTGCTGCAGTCGGCGATGGAACTGGACCTGACCGACCACGTGTTCTTCGGCCCGGTGCTGGACCGGCTGAAGCGGATGGACCGCGGCACGCTGCAGGCCGAGGTGCTGTGGCAGTGGGTCGAGGGCGAGAGCACCAAGGAGTACGCGACCGAGCGCTCGAGCCCGCACCGGGTGAGGGGCGGCCAGCGCATACCGGCGCTGTACGACTTCTCGACCGCGGCGGATTTGTACTGCAACATCCTGTCGGGCATATCCTGGATCGCGCGGCAACTGGGCCTGAAGGGGTTCGTGCTGCTCATCGACGAGGCCGAGACCGTGACGCGGCTGTGGGACATCATCTACCTGACCAAGAGCGTGAACTTCATGGACGGGCTGGTGCGCACGGCGCAGAACGACCCGGACCTGAAGCGCGTGAACAACCGGATGATTCACAACCAGGTCAGGCCGGTACCCTATATCTACAAGGACCCGTCGCTGCTCCTGGTGTTCGCGACCACGCCCAGCCCTTACGATTACGCCTACATCAAGCTGGCCAACCGCATCAAGCACCGCGTCGAGCTCGAACCGCTGGACGACCGGGCTTTGGTCGACGCGTTCAGCGCGCTGGTGATGATCTACCACCGCGCCTACCCGGGGTTTGAGACGACCGAGCTGGAACAGAAGAAGCTCTTGCGCGACGCGGGCCGGCACAACGTCGAGGGCGTGCGCGCGTTCATCAAGTTCACGGTCGAGGGGCTGGACGTCGCCCGATTGCGCCCGCGCCGGCCGGCCGTCCTGCAGTGACCGCCGCTGAGATCCGGCGGGCCCTGCGCCGGACCTGGACCCCGTTCTTCTCCCGCTTCGGCAACCTGACCGAGGTGCAGCTTGCGGCCATTCCTGCCATCCTCGATGGCCGCAACACCGTGGTGATATCGCCGGCCGCGTCGGGCAAGACCGAGGCGGTGGTCGCGCCCGTGGTCGAGGGCCTGCTGCCCGCCAAGGCCAACCGGCTCGCCGTGCTCTACGTTTCGCCGACCCGGGCGTTGGTGAATGACCTGTACCGCCG
>JAWOHG010000058.1:0-15373 GCA_046485245.1 bacterium | reverse complement strand
GCCGTGTCGCTGTTCTGGGCGCTGGACAAGGAACTCGACCACGTCGTCGCCGAGACGATGAAGGGCCGCTACGAACGCCACCTCGCGATGGCGAAGTTCACCCGCGACTGGGTCGCCAAGTACTTCGCGCCGTTCGCCGAGCCGGGTTACGAGTCGGTCACGCTGACCACCGCCGCCAACAGCCGCAACATCAGCGTGAAGGACCTCAACGGCGAACTGGCCAAGCTCGGAATGCAGATATCCAACGGCTACGGCGACCTGAAGGAAAAGACCTTCCGCATCGCGCACATGGGCGACCTGACGATGGACGATATGAAGGAAGTCACTTCCGCCATCGTCAAGGTCCTCAAGCTCGGTTAGTCCGGTTTGCGCCCGGGAAACCGGACGCCGAAAGGAGGCGGGCTGGCCCCTTTGCTGCTGACCGCGATAGTCCTCGCACTCGGCAGTCTCGGGCCGGCCCGCCGCTTTGTTCCCGAGCCCTACGCGCAGGTCGGCGCAATCGTCTGCGCCAACGGCCTGCGCATCGACGCGACAGCCGCCCTTGCTTCGACCGACCGCATCGCGACCGGCACGGTGATTGTCGCGGCACTGCGCCGTCCGGTCGACTCGACCGCGCTTGAAGCGCTGCGCGCCGCCGGGCTCGAACCGCTGGCCGGCGTGTTCCCGCAGTCGGTAGTCTGCCGCGCCGGCCGCGACATCCCCGCGACCACGCCCGACTGCGCGCTCTGGCTCGCGCCCCTGCCCCCTGGGGCCAAGCTCGCCCCTGACCTGCCGGCCGATGGCCTGGTCGAGGCCGTGGCCGCGCTCTGGCCCGGCACCGACCCGCAAACCGTCGCCGGCGCGATTGCCGCCTCGGGCGCAAAGGTGTCGCAGGTCGGCGCACACACGCTGGAGTTCTCCTGCCCGGCCGACCGGCTCATCGCGCTTGCCGCGCTCGACGCGGTCGCCTGGGTCCAGCCGCGGCCCGCGGCCGAGCCGTTCAACAGCGCGGTCCAGTGGGTGCTCCAGCGCGGCTGGCTGGCCGAGGCGCCGCCGCCCGCGACGGCCACGCCGATTTACGACCGCGGCATCCGCGGCCAGGGCATCACCGTCGGCCTGTTCGACTCCGGCATCTACACCGCGCACGACATGTTCCGCGACGAGCGCATCCCCATCATCGCGCCCGGCATCTTCCCCACCCACCGCAAGGTCGTCGCCTACAAGATGTACCGCACCGCCCACTTCGGCGACAACAACTTCTTCAGTTACCACGGCTCGGCCGTGGCCGGGTCGCTGTGCGGCTCTGACTCGGCAGCCGGCGGCGCAAGCAAGTACGACGGCTTCGCGCCCGACAGCCGGGTCTGCTTCGTGGACAACGGCACCACCTACGGCACCTACGTCTTCGACGCCGACCTGACCGAGCTGCTCGACTCGGTGCGCCTGGGCCGGGGCCTGGACGAGCGGGTCCGGCAGGCTTCGGGCTCGTTCGGCTCGGGCACCGCGCTCGGCTACTACCGCATCGAGGAGGCGACCGTCGACGCCGCGCTGTGGAACGACAAGTGGTTCACGCTGGTCTGGGCCGCGGGCAACTTCGGCCGCGGCACCTACAACATCGGCCACCCGGCCTGCGCCAAGAGCGCGCTGACCGTCGGGGCGTGCGGCAACGGCACCGCGGCGCGGGAAGTGCCCGACTTCACCTCGCGCGGCCCGACCCGCGACGAGCGCACCAAGCCCGACCTCGTCTCGCCCGGCCGAACTGTGTTCACGGTCTACGGCGACAGCGCGTGCAACTACCGCTCGCGCAACGGCACGAGCTTCTCCGCGCCCGGCGTGTCCGCGGCGCTCGCGCTCGTGCGCCAGTACCTGCGCGACGGCTGGCACCCGTCGGGCCGGCCCGAGCCGCAGCACGCCTGGCCCCGCGTCACCAGCGCGCTCTTGCGCGGGCTCGCCCTGGCCGCGGCCGACCCCGACGTCGGGACCGAGTTCGTGCCCAACAAGGACGTGGGCTGGGGCCGGCTCGACCTCGGCCGGCTCCTGCACTTCGAGGGCGACAGCATCGAGCTCGACCTGTTCGAGGACACGGTCGGACTGTCCACCGGCGAGTTTCGCGAGCACTCGTTCGAGCGGGTCGGGCGCCAGCCCCTGCGCGTCGCGCTCGTCTGGACCGACACCGCGGCCCCGCCTTTCCCGCTGGCCGCGCTGGTCAACGACATCAACCTCGAGCTGGTCAGCCCGGACGGCAACCGCTACCGCGGCAACGCGCTGATCGACGGCCAGTCCGCGCCCAACCCGCCGCTCTGGGACACCCGCAACACCGCCGAGCTCTGCCTGCTCGACCTGCCCCTGCCCGGCCGCTGGACCGCGCGCGTGTACGGCCGCAACGTCTACTCACCGCGCCAGCCCTACGCGCTGGTCGTGCGCACCGGTCCAACCCCGCCCGCGGCCGTCGCCGAGGCCCCGGCCGCACCACTGCCCCGCCTGTCCGCCGCGCGCATCGGCCCGCGCCTGCCGGTGCTGGGCCCGGGCCGCCTGACCGCGTTCTCCTCCGATGGCCGCGCCGTCGCGTCCGAGCGCATCGGGCCGGGCCGGCACGAATGGCCCGGTACCCGGCGCCTGCCGGCCGGGGTCTACGCGGTGCGGTTCGAGCCGGCCGGTCGCCCGCCCGAAATCTGCCGGCTGGTTGTCGTCAGGTAACGGTCAGCCCAGCAGGGCGCTGACCCACTTGTTGTGGACGATGACCTCGCGGTTCCACATCACCCCGGCCACGCGCACGCCGTCGATGGCCTCCAGCGTCGCGGCCGCATCCATCAGCCTGGCCACTCCCCAGACGTCGGCCTCGACCTGCACGTGGCGGCCGCGGAACGGCCTGCCCCCGAACACCAGCCTGAACCCGGCCTCCTCGACCAGCCGGCCGAGCTGCTCGGCGCGGTGCCCGGTTTCGAGCAGGAAGTGGCAGTGGCCGAAGTTGTCGGCTCGCGACCAGTCCAGCTCGGGCTGGACCCGGACGATGCCGGACGGGTTGAACTCGCTCCACAGGAGGCGGTCGAGCTTGGCCTGCACCCACCGGCCGTCGCGCGAAAGCCCCGCCTCGATGGTTGCGGCGTCCGAGTCGGGCCGCTCCGAGAGGAAGCGCAGCAGGGCGCGCTCGTCCTCCGACATCGGCGCGCGCATCGGGAAACCGTAGGTCGCCAGCTGGTGCACCTCGTGGTACCCGAGCCCGACGGTGTTGCCGATGAAGCGCGACTCGGTGGCGAAGTCGCGGGAGTAGAACAGCACGGCCAGGCCCGGCCCCGTGCCCTCGGGCAGGCAGTCGTTGAGCACGATTTCGCTGACAAAGGGCAGCTTCGCGGCCAGCGCGTTGGCCGCGCCCAAAGACCGCGGCTGGCTCGCCAGCATCACGCCCAGCACCCAGTCCCCGCCCAGAAGCGGCGGCACGGCCAGGGTCGTCTTCCATCCCCGCACCAACCCGCCCTGCTTCAGCCGCGCCAGTCGCCCGGCAAACTCGGAGGGTGTCAGGCCTGCCTGGGCCAGCTCAACCTCGGCCGCGAACCGGCCCCGCGTCTCCGCCAGCCGGATTGCCGCTACGTCATTGGGTTCGAGTATCACCCTGCCGCCGATCTGCGGTCTTGCCCGCTGTCCGTCAATCGACACTCGTCATTCGTCATTCGGAATTCGCCTCAGTATGCTCCGCGGCGCGACAGCACCGCGGGTATCGTCTTGAGGATAATCTTGATGTCGTCCCAGAACGTCCACTGCTGGACGTAGCGCGTGTCCAGCTCCACCCGCGTGTCGTAGCTCGCGTCGGACCGGCCCGACACCTGCCACAGCCCGGTCGCGCCCGGCGGCACGCGGAACATCAGAAGCGAGTAGTTCTTATAGTACTTCACCTCGCCCTCGACGATCGGCCGCGGGCCGACAAAGCTCATCTGGCCGACGAGGATATTGAAGAACTGGGGAAACTCGTCGACCGAGAACTTGCGCAGGTACTTGCCCACGCGCGTGACCCGCGGGTCGTTCTTGAGCTTGAAGCTGGCCTCGAACTCGCGCTTGAGTTCCGGGTCCGAGTCGAGCAGGTCTTTCAGCCGCTGGGCCGCGTCCTTGTGCATCGTCCGGAACTTCAGCACGAAGAAGTCGCGCATGTTGCGCCCCAGTCGCCGGTGGCGGAAGAAGACCGGGCCCGGGCTGTCGAGCTTGATGATGACGCTGACCGCCAGGAGCAGCGGCCCGAGGATGACGAGGACCAGTGCCGACAGCACGAGGTCGACGATGCGCTTCAGGCGCCGGTTGATGCCGTTCAGCGAGTAGGAAGCGACCGGCCGCGGGTGCGGCCCGAAGAGGTAACTCGCCATCCGGAACGCCGGGATGCCGACAAAGTCGACGAAGTAGTCCTGGGATATCCCCGCAACGGCGTACTCGGTGCGCGGGTCGGCCGCGTCGACGAGGATGGTGTGGTACCGCGCGATGCGGCCGTGGTCGTCGGCGTTGGCGTGCAGCCAGTCGGGCAGGTCGCCGATGGGGATGACCTCGGTGCACTCGAATCCCCACCAGCGCAGCAGCCCGACCCGGTGCGCGTTGATGTCCGTGACCAGCAGCGCGACCTGGCGCGTGATGCGGCGCATCCCCATCCCGATGAGCGGCGCCAGAAACGACAGGTAGGCCCAGGTCGCCAGCCAGAACCGCACCGTCATCTGCTCGCACCAGGGCCACAGCGCGTGGAGCCCGCTGTAGGCGACGTAGGTCATCCCGAACGCCGCCTGCGTGCGCAGGGTCAGGCCGAAGCTGCCCCGGGCCGGGGTCTCGAACTCGCCCACGACGTAGCTCGCGAGGGCCAGTATCACCCAGACCATCGCCACGCTGGTCATCCCGCGCGACTCGGGCACGAGCAGGTTGCGCCCGAGCGCGATAACCAGCAGCAGGAACAGCAGCTCCATGACCACGAGCCACGCTACGTTGTTGCGCCGGGTTTCTTTCATCAGGTCGGTACCGTGCCGAGTCTAACCCGGCCGGCATCGCAGTCAAGCCGCCCGCCCGAAACCGGCATGGGTCCTATGCGACCCATTGGACCTATACCCCCGTTGATTTCGCGCCGCCGCCGGGTAGACTCTCGGCCCAATGCCTGACGACGCGATTCGCATCCGCGGGGCGCGCGAGCACAACCTCAAGGGCATCGACCTCGACATCCCGCGCGGCAAGCTGGTGGTCTTCACCGGCCTGTCCGGCTCGGGCAAATCGTCGCTCGCGTTCGACACCATCTACGCCGAGGGCCAGCGCCGCTACATCGAGTCGCTCTCGGCCTATGCCCGCCAGTTCCTCGGGATGCTGGAGAAACCGGACTGCGACTCCATCACCGGCCTGTCCCCGGCCATCGCCATCGAGCAGCGCAGCTCCTCGCGCAACCCGCGCTCGACCGTCGCCACCGTCACCGAGATATACGATTACCTGCGCCTGCTGTTTGCCCGGGTCGGCCGGCCCTTCTGCCCAACGTGCGACAAGCCGATTTCCTCCCAGACCACCGACGGCATCGTCGACGCCGTGCTGGCCGAAAAGCCGGGCACGAAGCTCGCCGTGCTCGCGCCGCTGGTGCGCGGCCGCAAGGGCGAGTACCGCGAGCTGTTCGCCAAGTACCGCCGCAGCGGCTACCTGCGGGTGCGGGTCGACGGCGGGCTCTTCGAGATCGACGCGGTCCCGGCCCTAGACCGCTACAAGGCGCACAGCATCGAGCTCGTCATCGACCGGCTCGCGGTCAAGCCCGAGGTCCGCAAGCGCCTGGCCGACTCGGTCGAGCTCGCGCTGCGCGAGGGCTCGGGCCGCTGCATCATCACTTTCGGAGACCTGCCCGGACCGAATTCCGCGATCGTCAATCGTCAATCGTCAATCGCAGATTCTCCCCGTGACCGCCTGTTCTCCGCCGCGCTCTCCTGCCCGGACTGCGGCTTCTCGTTCGAGGAAATAACGCCCCGGCTGTTCTCGTTCAACTCGCCCTACGGCGCCTGCCCCAAGTGCCACGGCCTCGGCACGATGATGGAAGTCGACCCGGACCGGCTCGTCGCCGACGCCGACCGTTCAATCCTCGACGGCGCGCTAGCGCCCTGGGGCGACGTGAACGACCGCGGCGAGTGGCTCCACTCGCGCCTGCGCGCCCTGGCCAAGACCTACGACTTCCGCCTCGACACGCCTTGGCGCAAGCTGCCCGCTCGCATCCGGCGCATCGTCCTGCACGGCTCAAACGAGGAGATGCGGGTCCGCTACCACGGCAAGGAACACGAGTGGACCTGGGACGCGACCTGGGAGGGCATCGTGCCCTACCTCGTGCGCATCCACAAGCAGACCGAATCCGAGCCGCGCCGCGAGTGGGTCGAGCGGTTCATGTCCATCCTGCCCTGCCCGGCCTGCGCGGGCGTGCGCCTGAAGCCTGAGGCGCTGGCCGTGCGCGTCGACGGCCGCGACATCGGCGAGATCACCCGCCTGTCGGTCGACCGCGCGTACGACTACTTCCGCGGCGGCCTCAACCTCGACGCGCGCGAGCAGACCATCGCCCGCGACATCCGCAAGGAACTGGGCCAGCGGCTCGGTTTCCTGCGCTCGGTCGGACTGGGCTACCTGACGCTCGACCGCACCGCCGAGACCCTGGGCGGCGGCGAGGTCCAGCGGGTCAGGCTCGCGACCCAGATCGGCTCCGGCCTGGTCGGCGTCTGCTACATCCTCGACGAGCCGTCCATCGGCCTGCACCAGCGCGACAACCGGATGCTCCTTGACACGCTCGTTCGCCTGCGCGACCTCGGCAACACCGTCATCGTGGTCGAGCACGACGAGGACACCATCCGCGCCGCCGACTTCGTGGTCGACCTCGGGCCCGGCGCCGGCGAAGGCGGCGGCCGCATCGTCGCGCAGGGCACGCCCGACGACATCTGTCGTGCCCCGGGTTCGCTGACCGGCGCCTACCTGTCCGGCGCGCGCTCGGTCAGTGTGCCGCCGGAGCGCCGCCCGCCCGGTGCCGGCCGAATCAAGGTCTCCGGCTGCCGCGAGAACAACCTGAAGAGCGTCGACATCGAGGTGCCGCTCGGCCTGCTGGTCTGCGTCACCGGCGTGTCCGGCTCGGGCAAGAGCACGTTCGTGTCCGACATCCTCTACCGCGCCCTGGCCCGCCACTTCTACGGCTCGCGCGACAAGCCCGGCGCCCACGACCGCATCACCGGGCTCGAGCTCGTCGACAAGGTCGTCAACATCGACCAGTCCCCCATCGGCCGCACGCCCCGGTCCAACCCGGCCACCTACACCGACGCCTTCGGCCCCATCCGCGAGCTCTTCGCCCAGTCCAAGGAGGCCCGGGTGCGCGGGTTCAAGCCCGGTCGGTTCTCGTTCAACGTCCGGGGCGGCCGCTGCGAGGCCTGCGCCGGCGACGGCATCATCAAGGTCGAGATGCACTTCCTGCCCGACGTCTACGTCACCTGCGACGTCTGCAAGGGCCGCCGCTACAACCGCGAGACTCTCGACGTCCGGTTCAAGGGCAGGGACATCAGCGACGTGCTCGGGATGAGCGTCGACGAGGCGCTCGGCTTCTTCGGCAACGTACCCGCCATCGAGCGCAAGCTGCGCCTGCTGTCCGAGGTGGGCCTGGGCTACGTCAAGCTCGGCCAGCCCGCCCCGACCCTGTCCGGCGGCGAGGCCCAGCGCATCAAGCTCGCCCGCGAGTTGTCCAAGATCGCGACCGGCCGCACGCTCTACCTGCTCGACGAGCCGACCACCGGCCTGCACTTCGAGGACGTCCGCCTGCTCCTCGGCGTGCTCGACAAGCTCGTCAGCCGCAACAACACGGTCGTCGTCATCGAGCACAACCTCGAGGTCATCAAGTGCGCCGACTGGATTATCGATTTGGGACCGGAGGGCGGCGAGGGCGGCGGCACGGTCGTGGCCGAGGGCCCACCCGAGGCGGTCGCGGCCAACCCCCATTCACATACCGGGCGTTTCCTGAAACGGCTGCTGGCCGGCTGACCTCAGGCGCTCTAGCCTGAGACCGGTGCGGGATCAGAGCCGGGCAGCTCGACCCGGCGCGCGAACCGGCTGATGGCAAGGCACCGGCCGTCGGAACGGTCGATGTCCAGCAGCACGCCGTTGAGGCGGAAGTCGGCGGTCCCGGCGCGCAGGCGCAGCGGTACGCCGTCGATCAGCCGGCGCAGGGACGCTTCCTTGTTCATACCCAGGACCGAGTCGAACGAACCGCACATCCCGGCGTCGGTTATGTAACCGGTGCCGCCGGGCAGGATGCGCTCGTCCGCGGTCTGGACGTGCGTGTGCGTGCCCATCACCGCCGAGACCCGGCCGTCCAGGAACCAGCCCAGCGCCTGCTTCTCCGCGGTCGCCTCGGCGTGGATGTCCACCAGTACGACCGGCGTGCGCTGCGCGAGCTCGTCCAGCACCGGCAGGACGCGCCGGAACGGGCAGTCCAACGGCTTCATGAACACCCGGCCGACGAGGTTGAGCACCGCGACCCGGCTCTGCCCGACCTCGAACACCGACCAGCCCCGGCCCGGCGCCTGCGGCGGGTAGTTCAGCGGCCGTACCAGCCGGTGGTCCGCGGCGAGGAAATCCCATATCTCCTTGCGGTCATAGATGTGGTCCCCGCTGGTCAGGCAGTCGATGCCCGAGCCTAGCAACTCCTCGGCGATGACCGGCGTGATGCCGTACCCGGCCGCGGCGTTCTCGCAGTTGACCGCCACGAAATCCAGCCCCAGTTCCGCTCTCAGCCCGGGCACGGCCGCCTTCAGCATCCTGCGGCCCGGCTCGGCGCATACGTCGCCCAGGAACAGCGCGCGCAGCGGCGCGCGGGACGCTTCACTCACGGTCGGTTCTCCCGGTTCGTCGCGCCTGCCGCATCCGGCCTCAGTTGTTCGGCCTCATCACCGGGCATAGTCGACCGCGCGGGTCTCGCGGATGACCATCACCTTTATCTGCCCCGGGTACTTCATCTCGGCCTGTATCTGGGCCGCGACCTTGGCCGCCACGTCGGATGTCCCGCCGTCGGTCACCTTGTCCGGCTCGACAAGCACGCGGATTTCGCGGCCGGCCTGTATCGCATACGCCTTCTCCACGCCGGGGAAGGCCGAGGCGATCGCCTCCAGGCCCTCGACGCGCTTGATGTAGGTCTCAAAGCTCTCGCGCCGCGCACCCGGCCGCGACCCGGACACGCTGTCCGCCGCCGCCACGAGGAACGCGTAGGGCGTGGTCAGCGGCACCTCCTCGTGGTGGGCCTCGATGGCGTTGACCACGGTCGCCTCCTCGTCGAACCGCCGCGCGAGGTCCGCCCCGATGCGCGCGTGCGTGCCCTCGAGCGACTGGTCCGCGGCCTTGCCGATGTCGTGCAACAACCCCGCGCGCTTGGCCAGCTGCGGGTCGAAGTCCAGTTCCTGCGCCATCATCGAGGCGAGCAGGGCGACTTCCTTGCTGTGCATCAGCACGTTCTGACCGTAACTCGTACGGTACTTCAGCCGCCCGAGCAGCTTGGCCAGCTCGACGTGCAGGCCGACGATGCCCAGTTCCAGGACGACCGACTCGCCGGTCTGCTTGATGATGGCGTTCATCTCCTCGCGGGTGCGGGCGACGATTTCCTCGATGCGCGCCGGGTGGATTCTCCCGTCGGTCACGAGCTTCTCCATTGCCAGCTTGGCGATCTCGCGCCGCACCGGGTCGAACCCGGAAATGATGATGGCGCCGGGCGTGTCGTCGATCATCACCTCGACGCCGGTCAGGGTCTCGAAGGTCCGGATGTTGCGGCCCTCGCGGCCGATGATGCGTCCCTTGAGCTCGTCCGAGGGCAGGTTGACTACCGAGACGGTCGTGTCGGCCGCGTGCGACACGGCGCAGCGCTGGATGGCAGCCACGATTATCTCACGGGCCGAGTCCTCCGCCTTGAGCCGGGCCTCTTCCTTGATGTCTTTGACGATCTGCGCCGCCTCGAGCCGGGCGATGTTCTCCATGTTGCGCAGCAGTTCTTTCTTGGCCTCTTCGGTGGAAAGCCCGGCGATGCGCTCGAGCTTGGCGTTCTCCTGCGCGATGAGCTGGTCCATCCGCTCGATCTTGGCCCGCGCTATCTTCTCGCGCGACGCCGACTCGCGGTCGCGCCGGATGAGGTCGGCCTCTTTCTGGGTCAGCACGCTGTCCCGCCGGGCCTGGAACGACTCGCGCTCGGCCAGCTTCGCCTCGAGCCGCTCCAGCTCGCGCCGGGTCGCCCCGGTCTGGGCCTCGAACTTCAGCTTGTCGCGGTAACGCTCTTCCTTGAGTTCGCCCTCGGCCGCCTGCCGCGCCCGGGCAGCCTCCTCGCGCGCCTCGGCCAGCAACCGCTCCTTCTCCGCCTCGGCCGCCTGCCGCAGGCCCCGGGCCGCGCGGCGCGCGAGCAGGAGCCCGACCAGGAACCCGGCCCCGGCCAGCACTAACGAAACAACTACAAGTACAATCCAACTGCTTCCATTACTCGGCATTCCGCCTCCCTGGACTAACGAAAAAACCCCGCTGGTGCCGTGTAGGGTCAAGTCTCTGAACCAAGAATACAACTGGGCGCTTCAGGATGGTTTCGCATAGGCCGTTGCCGGCCCGCGCTCCGCCACTCTATCAGAGCACCCGGTTCTCGGGTGTTAGCTCAAGACTCAGCCAACTATCACGAGCACCGCAGGGAGCCTAAAGAACTCTGCTCAGTTTTTCAATGAGCGTGCCCAGCCGGCGCGATACGTCGCCATTGTCAATCCGGCTGTGGTCGAGGTGTTCGTCGAGCAAGCTCATGCAGGCCAGCACCGCGGTCCGCGTCGCCGTCACCTGCCTGAACTGGCTGTCGATCTCCTTCATCTTCGCGTCTACCAGCCCGGCGATCTCCTGCACCCGAGCAGGATCGTCGGTGCGGACGTTGTAGTCACTTCCGAAAACGTTAACAGCAACAGACTTCATAAGCTCCCGTCAATTTGACTCTAGGGCAGGGAGTCAATTTTGTCAAGGAGCGTGTTGATGCGGGACTCCAGTTCGCGGCGGACCTTGGCCGTCTCGGCCAGCCGGCTCGCCAGCTCGGCCTTCTCCTTCTTGAGTCGCGCCACCAGCAGCAGCACCGCCGCCACCTTCGCCTCCAGTTCCCGCAGCTGCCCCTCGACGCCGCCGGGTCGCGCCCGTTCGCCCATCGCCTTAGCGCGGCACCAGCCGCAGGCCGGGCACCGCCTGGAACCAGGTCACGACCTTGACCCAGCGGTCCGGCTCGGCCACGGCACAGACCTTCACCAGCGCATAGTACCCATCGCCGGTCCGGCAGCCGATGGCGCACGGCGCCGGGTTCGCATCGGAGTAGTTGAACCAGGCCAGCGTCGAGTAGGACGGCAGGCCGTTGGTATCCGGCTGCATCGGGTCGGTGAACTCACTCGAGCGCCAGTCGGCCGAGGGCACGACGCCGCCCGGGTCGGCCGGCCCCATCTCCGGGCTGGCCAGCGAGTAGGGCGGCTGGGCGATGCCCAGCGGCTTGAAGTCGGTGATGTAGAGGTCGGCCGCGGCCGCGCTGCTCCGCCGGTCCATCGGCAGGCTGCGCGCCCGGCCGGTTGAACGGTCCCAGCCCAGCCCGGAGTTGCCCGACGCGTTCAGCTCGGCCAGCACCAGCGTGTCGCTGTACACCGGCACGGTCGAAGGCGCGTGCTCGGCGTCGTGGCGCTCCTCGCCGTACCGGGCAGTCACGCGGTACCACCCGGCCCGGCCCTGCGGATTGTGGGTCCAGAGATTGGCCGTGGTCTCGCCGGCAAGGCTGAAAGTCGACTCGCCCGCCGCCCGGAACGACACCTCGTAGGCATCGGGCGTCTCGGTCGCCGGCACGCTCCAGATGACCTTGACCGTGCTGTCGGCGTCGGCCTCGAGCCGGACGTTGAAAGGGCTGCGCGCGTCGCGGCCGCACCCGGCCAGCACCAGCAGGCCGATGGCCAACGCCACGATTGCGCCGCGGCCGCAGAGTGTCACAGGTACATCCTCACGCCCGAATCCTGACCGGTCTCGTGCCCGCTACCTCGTGTGCCTTATCAGCCGCAGGCCCTGGACCATCTGGAACCACGTTTCGACCCGGCACGCCCCGGTCACGGTGCTGGCTTCGTGCACCTTGACCAGCGCGTAGTGCTTCTCGTCGTCGCCCGCGGTGTACACCCCGACCAGCGCCGGGAGCTGTACCAGTTCGGTGTAGATGAAGTAGGTCGGCGGCGCGGTCTTGAACGCCGGCAGGGGCGCTTCTTCGCCGCCCAGCAGGTTCGAGAAGCCGTTGCTGCGCCAAGCCGCCTCGGGCACGATGCCGACCGCGCCCAGGTCGATGGAATCGGCCTTGTCCGGGCTGACCAGCGCATAGGGCGAGCGCGCATAGCCCGTCTGGAAATCCGAGATGTAGAAGTCGACCGCGCCGGCGCTGCCAACCGTCGCCATCGAGTAGTGTTCGCCCAGCCCGGAATCGCGGTCCCAGCCGTATGCACACCGGCTGCTGTCCGCGTTCAGCTCGAACAGCGTGATGGTGTCGCCGTGCACCGGTATCGTCGTGGGCTTCTCCGGGCTCTCGTAGCTCTCGCTGCCGAACACCGCCGTCACCTTGTAGGTGCCGGTGAACCCGCGCGGGTCGTGGACGTACACGCTCGCCGTCGTTTCGCCGACAAAGGCGAAAGTCGTCTCGCCGACCGCCTTGAAGTAGACGAGGTAGTTGTCGGCGGCGCCCTCGACCGGCGCGGTCCAGACGACCTGCACGGTCGAGTCGGTCGCGGCGCCGACCTGCACGTTCAGTGCCGGCCCGCCCAGTATGCCGCAACTCTGCACGAACACGGCCAGTGCCGCCGCGCCGATGCCGAGCCCGGTCAGTGACAGTATCTTCTTCACGCCAATCCTCCTGCGTTCAACATCGCTCACTGTGTTCGAGAAAGGTCACTCGCTACTGTGAGAGGCTAGTTCGGCGGCAATCCACTGTCAAGGCGCGCCCGACAAAACACAGGCCCCGGCCTGAGCCGGGGCCTGCAAGGGAAACTCGGAACCTAGTGCTGGACCAGGCGCAGCCCTTCGATGAGCTGGAACCAGGTCTGGACCTGCACGGTGCCGGCGCCGGTGTTGATGTCGTTGATCTTCACGAGCGCGTAGTACCCATCGTCGGTGTAGCAGCCGACCACGATCGGGGAAGTCACGAGGTCGGTGTAGTTGAAGTAGACGATCGGGTTGTGCGACGGCAACGGACCCTGCTCGCTGGTCAGCGCGTTCGTGAACGCGTTCACCTTCCACGAACCGGACGGGACCACGTTACCCGGGTCGGACGGACCGAGGTCCGGGCTGACGATGGAGTAGGTCGCCCCGGAGTAGCCGGCAGCGAAGTCGCTGATGTAGAAGTCGACGTTCGCGGCGTTGCCCGACTGGGTCATCGAATAGGTCGTGCCCGTGCCGGTGCTCAGGTTCCAGCCGTAGCCGGAACTGCCGGTCGCGTTGAGCTCGGACACGGTCGTCGAGGCATTGGCCACCGGCACTGTCGTCGGCTCGGTCGTGCCCTGGTACTTGGTGCCGTCGAAGTCGGCCTCAACCTTGTACTTGCCGGTTTTGCCCATCGGGTTGTGGATGTATGACGTCGTCGTGACCTCACCCAGCATGGTATAGGACGTCGTCCCGACCTCGTTGAAAGACACGATGTACTTGTCGGGCGTGCCGGCCACCGGCGAATTCCAGGTGACCTTCACTGTGCTGTCCGTGTCCATCTCGACCTTGACGCCGGTCGGACCGTCGCCGGCGATGACGTCGCACTGGACGAGGACGAGCGCGGTGGTGGCCATCAGCGCGATGGCGGCGATAGAAAGCAGTTTCTTCATTTGTTTCCTCCTGGCGGTCTAGCGGCCGGTGCGCGGCGGCTTGCCGGGCGGGTTGACTGGCGTGGTGGGCTGCTTGACCCCAGGCTTGACCGGGGTCTTGGCGGTCAGGTTGATAATGACCTGCATGAGCGAGTCCTTCTCAGCGGTCAACTGGGTGACCTGGCCTTCCATCTCGGTGAGTTTCTGGGTGGACTGGTCAAGCTGGCCCTGCAGTTCGGTTACCTTCTTGGTGTCCTGGCAACCGACCAGGGCAACCATGGCGATGAGCGCCACGGCGGCGAGTATCTTCTTCACATCTTCCTCCTTTTGCCGGGTCTGGTGACCCGGCGGCTTCAACTTCTCATTCCTGCGGCACTTCGGCTCGCCGGCCGAAGCCCCGCCGTACTCGTCCCTACGAAACATGACAATCGCAGTTTCGACTGCCAGCACATTCTAAGTTCCAGACCCCCTATGTCAAGCCCTCGCTAGAACATACACCCGCCTGTCCCCGGGCATTCCCCTCCCGGTGCACGGTCGCCCGTCCACCCGCCCGAGATGAAGCGCGGTCGACGGGCTCTCGCCCGCCGCCAGCCTGCGGCAATCGTCGTCCCGGCCCGACTGCTTACCGGATGACCAGGCGCGCGGGCCGTGCGCCGCTGCCCGCCGCCTGCAGGAAGTAGACGCCCGGCTCCAGGCCGGCAACCAGGGCCGTGCCGCCCTGCGGCCAGAGCGTTGCGACCGTGCGCCCGGCCGCGTCAATCACTGCCGCCGACCTGACCCCGGCCGGGCAGATCAGCCTGGCCGCGCCGCGCGCCGGGTTCGGGCTGACGCGCAGGGCCTGGCCCGAAACGGCCGTGGCCGGCTTCTCAGACACCGCGCTTAGGCCGAACCGGAGAATCGAGATACCGGTACCGGTGGTGACGTAGCAGAGCTCGCCGGCCGGTGTTGCCGTCGTAGCAGGCAGGTCGTAGAAAGCGACTGTCTGCGGCGACTGCGGGTCGGCCATGTCCAGGCAGGTCAGGCGCGAGTCGGCCGCGAGGTAGACCAGGCCCCCGGCCGCGGCGGCGTGCACGGCGAACCCGGTCGGCAGCACCGCGAGCCGCCTCGGCTCGGCCGGCACGGCGATGCTAATGGTGTGCATCCCGCCCTGGGCGTCGGCCACATAGGCGAAGGTGTCGGCGAGCGCAACGCTCCGGGGATAGGTGGTCGTCGAGCAGACCCCGATGTAGGTCGGGCTGGCCGGGTTGCTGACGTCTAGCACAGCGAGCCCGCTGCCCGCGTTGGCGACGTAGGCATGGTTGCCCACGACCTTGACCGCGTTTGCGCCGCCGACGCTCGTGCTGTACCCGACCTCGACCGGGTTGGCCGGGTTGGCCACGCTGATGACGCGCAGCCCGGCCACGAAATCGGCGTTTCGTGGGATTATCTTCACCATCTGAGATTGCCTGTTCGACCAGGCGCAGGCGTAGCAATGGGTTCTGGGTTAATTTAGGACCTCCCCAAAAATGAGTGAGGGCATCTTTCACCCAGGATGTAAAATCTCCTTGGTTTAATTCCGGCGAAGTTAAGGCTAACATTTC
>JAWOHG010000292.1:0-7902 GCA_046485245.1 bacterium | reverse complement strand
CACGCCATCCTGCTCGGCCCAGTTGCTCGGACTGAAGATGCGCGCCAGCACCTCCTTGCCCATCGTCTCGAGCACCAGCCGCCCGCCCGGCCGCAGGGAATGCAGGATGTTGGCCATCACGCGCGCATCGTCGGCCGGGTCCTCGAAGTAGCCAAACGACGTGTACATCGACAGCACCACGTCGAACGCCCCCGCGCGCCGGAACCGCCGCATATCCCGCTCGACCCATTCCACGTCGAGCCGCTCCGCTCGGGCCGCCCCCCGCGCCGCACGCAGGTATGCCGGGTTCAGGTCCACGCCGGTCACCGGGTGACCCCGGCGCGCGAACTCCAGCGCAAACCGCCCCTGCCCGCAGCACAGGTCCAGTATCCGCTCGCCCGGCCTGATACGCAGCAGCCGGGTCAGCCGGTCGACCTCGCCCGGCGTCTGCGCGACACGCTCGGGCGTGAACATGAACCGGCCGAACTCGGCCCAGAACCGCCGGTTCTCGAACCACTGCCGTCTTCTCACGGCTTGACGATAATCCGCGACTGCCGCGAGTCAACCCGAACGCGACCCGCCCGGCGGTTCGGCGTACAGCCGACGGCCTGCGGCTCACAGCTAAAGCCGACGGATTGCGGCACGACGCCGGTCATTGCGAGGCCGCGCAGCGGCGGCTTGACAGCTAATGCCGTCGTCATAGAATCGCCGTGATGGAACGCGCAAGCGCAAGTGGAGCTTGGACCAATGCCACCCCGCTTGACCGCATACTGCACGCCAATTCGAATCGCGCAAACCCGGCGGTGCCCCCCGCAAGGCGGTGGTCGCCGAGTAGCCCGGCCGCCGGCTCACCTGAGGTTGGCATGACTGCCTCAAGACTTCTCTTCGCCTTGCTGCTGGCGGCCGGGACCACGCCCGCCGCGTGGCAGGAGATGGCCCCGGTACCTGTCACCCCGTCCGGACTGCCCGTGCACTCAGGGGGCTGCCTCACCACCGCACGCATCGGCGACACGACCTTCGTGTTCGCAGCCAAGGGCAACTCGACCACCGACTTCTACCGCTACAACCCGACAAGCAACCGGTGGGTAGTCCTGTGGTCCGTGCCGCTCGGCGCCGAGAACAGACCCGTCGACGACGGCGCCTGCATGTGCTTCGACGGCGAGCGCTACATCTACTTAGTCAAGGGCAACTACTCGCTAGGCTTCCACCGCTACGACATCGTTACCGACTCCTGGACTCAGTTGGCCGACATCCCGCTCGGGCTAAGCGGCGAGCCGGTTACGGGCGGGACGGACGTCTGTTTCGTGGCGCAGGGCGACTCCGGCTGGGTCTACCTGCTCAAAGGCAACCGATGCGAGTTCTACCGCTACTCGGTTAACCAATACGCCTGGCACAGCCTTGCCGACGCCCCGGCCGGCGCGGCTGCGTACTGGCGCGAGGGTTCGTGGCTGGTCTATGACAACGACCGCCGCATCTTGGCCCACAAGTCCTACTACCACGAGTTCTACCTCTACGACCTCGACGCCCTGGCCTGGCAGCAGGCCGGGCCGGGCATGCCGCTCGTCGGCTCATCCGGCCGCATCGTCCGCTCCGACGACGGCTCCTCGGCCGCGTACTGGAACGGCGCCATCTACGCGCTCAAGGGCAACGGCTCAGGCGAGTTCTGGCGCTACGACCTGGCCGCCTCAAACTGGACCGAGCTCGAGTCGGTTCCGTCTATCGGCTCCACCGGCCGAATAAAGCGGCCCAACTACGGCGCCGACATCACGCTGGCCGACTCGGCCCTGTTCGCGCTCAAGGGCAACACCTGCCACGAGTTCTGGCGCTGCGCCCCGCCCCCGCCCGCGCTGGCCGGGTTCGCACCGATGGTCTTTGCCGCCCTCAGACCGGTCAGCGAGCCCCTGCGCCGCCGCGTCCGCGTCCGCTGCTGGGTGCCCGAATGCTCGCCGGTCCGCTGGCGGCTCACCGACGCCGCTGGCCGCATCGTCGGTCGCGCCGAGGCGCGAGTCGACTATGGCGCAATCCTCGACCTCGGTCCCTGCAGTCCGGGCGTCTACTTCCTCACGGTCGAGTCCGGCCCGCTCGCGCTCGTCAAGCGCCTCACCGTCGCCCGCTAGACCGCAGCAAGATGCAGCGAGCCGCCAGGAGAATTGGCCGGGCGGCTCGCTTGTTGGACCAATCTGCTAGCGAGTGATGACCACCTTGGTCACGCTGTCTGCTCCCTGGCCCCTGACCCCTTGCCCCTGGCCCCTCACAAAGTACACCCCCGGAGCCAGTCGGCTCACGTCATTGTCCCCCGGCTTCAGGTCCCGTACCCTCCGGCCGCAGGCATCGAGCAGGACCTGCCGTGAGCCGTCGGCTGACGGCCGCAGGCTGAGCACTCCTCGCACCACGGAAGGCAAGAGCCGATGCCCCGACGGCGCAGCCGGCATCTCGGCCAGCCCGATCGGCTCATACTCCAGCACCGTCACGCCGCAGTAGTAGTCGGCCACGACGACGTACGGCAAGTCCAGGGCGAGACCGTACGCCGAACCCGGCGTGTCGTACCAGCCAACCCACTCCAGGTTCGCGGTATCGGCCACGTCCACGACCGCCACCCCGCCCTGCTCGAGGGCCACGAACGCCCGGGCCCCGGCGAGGCGCACCTTGCTTGCGTCGCCGGTCAGCGCGATCGTCGTCATCAGCCTAAGGTTCGCCGGGTCAGACACGTCGACGAGAGTCAACCCATCGTCCTCGTCCGCGACATAGGCGATGCCGCCCTGCACCGCCACGCCCAGCGCCTTGTCCCCGGTGCGGATGCTGTCGAGCTTAACCGGCCGCCAAGGAGCGGACACGTCGATGGCATACAGCCCGCCCGTGTTGTCGTCGGCGACATAGGCAATCCCGCCAGCCACGGCCACGTCGTTCGCGTCGTCGTCCAGTTCGAGACTGCCCATCCGGTATGGCTGCGCCGGGTCGGCGACGCTGTACACGACAAAGTCGTGGTTGTCCTGCGCGACAAAGGCAAGTGTGTCGGCCACGGCCACGCCGTTGGCGCGCAGGCACGCCGCTCGGCCCAGCAGCGCCGGCCGCGCCGGGTCGGCCACGTCCACGACCGACAGGTAGAAGTACCCGCCGACAAAGGCCCGGCTGCCGCTGACCGCGACCGACAACACCCGGTCATCGAGGTCGAGCACCGCCGCCTCGCGCGGCGCGGCCCGGTTCGACAGGTCCAGCACCCGCAGGCCGTCATACCCGCTGGCTACCAGCGCGTGGCTGCCGGCCATCGCCACGGCCCGGCTCAGATCATACGCGGGTGCGTTGCCGACCACGCGGCTGGACTGCTGGCCCAGCCCCAGCACCGTCAACAGCCCCTGCTCCTCGGCCAGGACACAGGCCACGCTGTCGACCATCGCGACCGCGACCGGGTAATCGTCATCGGGAATCGTCAGCGTCGAGTACGGCTCGGGTGCCGTCCGGTCGGTCACGTCCAGCACCACCAACTCACCCTCGGCGCAACTGAGCAGGCACAGGTTGCCGTACAGCGCAACCCCGGTCACCTCGCCCGCACCTGTCCGGACCGAACCGACTACGACCGGTTGCGCCGGGTCGGCGACGTCGACCGCGACCACGCTGTCCAGGCACCCGACCCAAGCGGTCCGGCTCGACTCGTCAACCGCCACGCTCAGGGCAAACAGCGACTCGACCCGCCCGACCTCGGCCGGCAGCAGCGGGTCGGCCACACTCATCAACCGCAGCCCGCTGCCCCCGGCGGCCAGCGCGCAATGCTCGCCGAACGCCGCGATCTCCTCGACGTTGCCCGCAAGCCGCAGACGCCCGCGCAGCACCGGCAGACTGGGCAGTGCCACCTCGACCACCACAAACCCGGAATCGTCGTCGAACACATAGGCGAACCGGCCCGATGCCGACACGGCCACCGCGACAGTCCCGGTCAGCGCCGGCGTCGAACCGACCTCGACCGGGTTATCGGGCCGGGCAATACTGACTACTTGGAGCCCGCAGTAGGCGTCGGCAACGTAGGCGAAGCTGTCCTTCACCGCCACCGCGACCGCTTCGCCGTCGAGCATGCAGTAGCCGGCAATCTCCGGCGCGCCCGGGAACCTCACGTCCATCACGGTCAGACCAATGGAACCGTCGGCGACGCAGGCATACCCGCCCTGCCCGGCCACGGCCATCGGCACGTCGAATGTGTAGGCCTGCCCGGCGATGCGCGGCCCGCCGCCCGGCACCAGGTCCAGCACCACCAGGCCCTCGCGACCCGTCGCCGCGAGGACCCGGCTGCCCGCGAGTTCCAGCCCGCCCACCGATCCCAGGTCCTCCACCACGTCCACCTGCACCGGCGCGGTCGGGTCGGCGATGTCGACCAGCGCCACCGCGCCCTCGTCGCAACCCGCGTACACTGTCGCCCCGCGCGCGGCGACGGTCAACACGTAGTAGTCCATCTCCAGCGTGCCCACCAGCCGCGGGGTGCGCGGGTCGGCCACGCTCACGACCTTCACGCCCTCGTCGTCGGCCAGGCAGGCAAACCAGGCCGTTGTCGCCACGTCGGACACCTCGGTGTCGGTCACCAGCCGGCCGACCACGCGCGGCGCGGCCGGGTTGCTCACGTCGCAGGCGCACAACCCATCCCCGACGCCCACCAGCACCACGTCCTCGTACACCGCCACCGACAGCGCGACGTCGTCAAACCCGCACGTCCCTACCAACCGAGGAGTCGCCGGGTCGCTCACGTCGACCACCCCGAAAAGCTCGCCGTAGACCACGTAGCAGTACGACCCGGACGTTGCCGCATCGACCACGGTGCCGCCGGCCCACGCACCGAGCCGCGCCGGCGCCTGCGGGTCGGCGACGCTCCACACCTCCAGCCCGCCACCCCCGGCGCACACGTACAGCCGCGCAAGCGCCGGGTCCAGCGCCAGCCCTTCGACGCGGCCGCCCGTGAGCATCGGCAGCCCGACCTGAACCGGGTGCGCCGGGTCGGACAGGTCCATCACCAGTACCGCGCCGCCCGACCCCAGGAACGCGAGGTTCCGGGACTGGTCGACCGCCACGTCATTGGCCGGCCCGAAGGGCCACGACCCGACCAGCCTCAGGTTGTCCGGGGAGAAATCGGCCATCACGGCGGACGGCTTGGCGGCCTCGCGCCGCGGACGCAGATCATCCGGGCCCGCCGCCGCCACAGCCGCCAGGCAGAAGAGCACGACTACGGTTCTCATCGCCACCTCCGGGAGTCAGGCCCCAGTCAGAAAGCGGGCGGCACCCGCCGCCCAACCATAGTGCGGTAGCAATCGTACGTTGTCAATACCCCGACCCGACCGGCGTATCCGGTGTCCTCGGCTTTGGCATTTGACTTGGTCCTGCGAGGTCCTTCGACTCGCGCCGCTCGCTCTGGACGCCCTCGTCCCTCGGCCGCTTTGACATTTGACCTTTGGCTTTTGGCTTTTGACTTGGTCCTGCGAGGTCCTTCGACTCGCTGCGCTCACTCAGGATGCCCGCGTGCCGCGGTCACTTTTGACTTGGTCCCGCCCTCCGCCCTGTAACGAGTCCGCCCGGCAGAATGCCGGGCGGCTCGTCTGTGAGGCAGGGCTTCGACCGTGCCCCTCCCTTTCAGACAGTATGCAGTGGACAACCGCCGGGGTTGCCGGGACCCAACCTGCCGCTATAATCCCTCCCGCTCGGGGATGGAGTCCCCCGCCTAACCGCCCACACGGGCTGATGACTCCTGCATAGTCCCGGACCCGAAGCGTGGTCCGGCAGGACCGAGTGGGCCCGCAACCCTTTGGAGGACTCCATGCAGGAGACGTTCGCGACCGCTGCCCTGTGGCTTGGCCTTGCCGTCGGCGCCACGATCATCGCCAATCACCTGAAAATCTCCATCGCGCTGGTGGAAATCTGCGTCGGCGTCGTCGCCGGCGCAATCGCGACCCGCTGGTTCGGCCCGGACTCGCTCGGCGCCAACGCCGAGTGGCTGCGGTTCCTCGCGTCGGCCGGCGCGGTGCTCCTGACCTTCCTCGCCGGTGCCGAACTCGAACCGGCCATCCTGCGCCGCAAGCTCGGCGAAGTCACCGCCATCGGCCTGGTCGGCTTCTTCGCGCCCTTCCTCGGCTGCACCGCGCTGGCCCATTTCCTGCTTCACTGGGGATGGCGCGCCAGCCTCCTTGCCGGCATCGCGCTCTCGACGACTTCGATGGCCGTGGTCTACGCAGTGATGCTGGAGACCGGGTTCAACAAGACCGAGTTCGGCAAGGGCATCCTCGGCGCCTGCTTTGTCAACGACCTCGGCACGGTGCTCGCGCTCGGGTTCATCTTCGCCCCGTTCACCCTGCGCACGGCAGTCTTCGCCGTCGCCACCGCCGCCGTGCTCGCAGCATGGCCTTTTCTCACCCGGCGACTCGCCCGGCGCTACGCCTATCGCACCGCGGCAATACGGGCCAAGTGGGTCAACCTCGGCCTGTTCGGGCTGGGCGCGCTGGCGCTATGGGCGGGCAGCGAAGCGGTCCTGCCCGCTTACCTCATCGGGATGGTCTTGGCCGGCACCGAGGTGATGGACCACGACTTCATCCGTCGCCTGCGCACCCTCACGGTCGGGTTCCTCACCCCCTTCTACTTCATCCGGGCCGGAGCGCTGGTGTCCTTGCCCGCGCTCCTGTCCGCGCCGCTGGTGTTCCTCGCCCTCCTGGGCGGTAAGGTCGCGACCAAGATATTCGGGCTCTACCCGGTCATCGCGCGGTTCCGGCGCGACAGTCGCGAGCGCTGGTACTACACACTGATGATGTCCACCGGCCTGACGTTCGGCACGATATCGGCGCTATACGGCTTCTCGCACGGCATCGTCGACGCGAGGCAGTACTCATTCCTCGTCGCGGCGGTCATCGCCAGCGCGGTCGTACCCACGGCCATCGCCTCGCTCGCGTTCCTGCCGCGCCACCTGCTCCCCGACGTCGACGCGATGGGCCAGCCCGAGACCGCGCGCGGCGACGTTCGCCTGATGCCCGACGCCGAAGAAGAGGAAGAACCGGATACACGCTGAGGCCTGGCCACTGACTGGAACGAGCCGCCCGGCGTATCGGGTGTCCTCGGCTTTGGCATTTGGCTTGGTCCTGCGAGGTCCTTCGACTCGCGCCGCTCGCTTTGGACGTCCGCGTACCGCGGTCACTTTTGACTTGGTCCTGCTCTCCGCCCTGTAACGAGTCCGCCCGGCACTATGCCGGGCGGCTCGTCTCTGAGCGCGGGACATGACCCATATGCGCTCGGGCAATTGGGGCCGTGTCCCAAACCCAGGCAGCGCCGATGCATGAGCGAACGCCCGGGCAAGTGAGTTGTGGAGCCGTCAGCGGGGCCGATTGGCAAGCCGCCTGCCAAACCACTTCGGAGGCCGACTCCAGGGCGCTCTCGGAAGCGTACCGGCAAACCCGGACCGCAGCCTGTCCGCAAACCTCTCTCAAAGCACAGCCAGAAGCCTGGGCCGAGACCCGTCGCCAAGCCCGGACCGAAGCCCCAATCGAAGCTCAGTCCGAAGCCACGGTCAAGGTCGCGTTCGCAGCCACGACGCAAATCACCTGCGAAGCCACGCCACAGACCGCCTGCCAGACCGCCCCCGGGGTGGGGGAGTCTGCTTCGCCCCTTCCGCGCCTTCGTCCGTGTATCTCCTTACCCTGCAACAGGTTCGACTGCTCGCCACTCACTCTCCCCCACTATAACGGTGGTTATAGCGGCCCCCGACGGTGTCCAATCCATACAACCGGTGCGGTGTCGGGCAGTTACGGATAGCATCCAGCATCGCCTTGCCGCTCTCGCTCAGCGCGGCCGGCTTCGGCCCGGGCTTCTTCTTGCGTGCCATCACAAACTCCTTTGCTGATTCGGACCTCAACGGACAAGCACTCTCGGGAGTAATATGCCGCCCGAACCGCAAATTCACACGGG
>JAWOHG010000289.1:0-5083 GCA_046485245.1 bacterium | reverse complement strand
CGAGCTTCGTGGCGACAACGTTGTGCCAGGTGTCGCCGGCCTGCGGGTAGGGTTGCAGGTACACCGAGTCGTAGCCGAGCGAGCGGAAGTAGGCGGGAAGCTGCCGCTCGGACGAGCGGCAGGAGTCGGTCGGTGACCAGCGTGTGCGCACGGCGCAGAGCCGGGCAATATGGGCGCGCACCGAGTCGGCGGAGATGCGGCCAATGATGCGCTGGATGAGCGTGTCGGGCCGGTCAGGCAGAGCGGAGGAGAACTGCGCCGGGGCGACGAGCGGGAAGGGAGCGGGGAGGAGGTAATGACGAAACCCGAATGACGAAGGACGAAACGAAGACAGAGGAATGAGGGCAACGCTGTCCTCATACAACAGGGCGGCGGGCAGGGGTCTGCCCGAGTGCCAGGCGATGCAGAGTGATTCGGCCGGGGCGAGTGGGGCGAACGCGAGCCCGGCGCGCGCGAGCGCGGCACGGCTTGCGGGAGAGTCAACGAGCAGCAGGGACGCATCGGTGCGGCCGACGGTCATCACTCCCGGCCCGGCCAGTGCGCCCGAGGACGACAGGTCAGTGTCCGGGACGACGAGCAATGCCGGCGGCGTTCCTGACAGCGTGACGGCCAGCAGCAGTATCAGCACGACTCCAGTTTCATCGGTCGGCGGGCGCTGTCAACCTCAGATTGGATTTGACAGCTGGGCGAATATCGGATACTACAGCTTACCGGCTGCGGAAGCCGGAAGGCGTCGAACCGCCAGCGCACAAAGGAGACTTGATGAAGAGACGGGGTGTTCTTCCGCTGCTCATTGGCTTCATTCTGACAACACCGCCTGCCAAGGCACAGGTGTCAGTCCTGCTGCACGTGCCGCCGCCCGGGCAGTTGAACCTCGAGCGGTTGTGGTGGGTGGATCTGGCCAACAGGTCGCAGAACACCTACCGTGAAGTGTGGCTGCACGGGGAGGTGCACGAGGCGACGCGAGGACCGGTCTACCGGGCCAACTCGAACAAGTTCGACCTGCCGCCGGGCCGGACGACCAAGCGCTACCGGGACATCAGGATACAGGACCAGTGGCACGCCCGAGGCTACGAGGTGTTCATAGCACGGTCAGGCCGGCTACCGGCCGGGGACTACGAATTCATCGTGTGGCTGGAGCCGGACCTGGGCAGCGACACGGTGCGCTTCACCGTCGCGGACCCGGCGGCGCCGCGGCTGGTGTCGCCGCGCCGCGGCGACAGCCTTGAACTGGACCCGGTGTTTGCCTGGACCCGGCCGCGAGGCTGGACCGGCCCCGTCCAGTACGAGTTGCGGGTGGTGGAGGTACTGCCCGGCCAGGGCGAGGAGGAAGCGCTGCGCGCGAACCAGCCGTGGTTCGTGAAGGGGGGCATCCGTGCGACCTCGCTACGCTACCCGCGGTCGGCGCGGAGGCTGGAGAAGAGCAAGCGCTACGCGTGGGAGGTCGTCGCCGGGTTCGGCTCCGGCATCAGGCCACAGCGCAGCGAGAACTGGAGCTTCACCAAGTTCAAGTTCCGGCCGCCGCTCGCGTTCTACTGTCCGCTCGAGGTGACGCGCACCGTTGGCCGCATCGGGACGTTCTTCCTGGTCGTTAACAAGGTGCGCAACAAGGGTGGCACGACGGCGAAGAACGTGCGTCTCGACGTGCGCAGCATCGGGTTCCAGTGGGTTGCGGACGACACGACCCAGAGCCTGTGGAGCACGGGTGACGGCACCGAGTGCCGCTGGAGCGTGACCCGGTCCGAACTCCCGCCCGGGGAGAGCTTTTTCGCCATCACGATGGCGGTGCCGGTGCTTTGCGGGCCGCCGGTGCCGCAGCGCGTGCTGTGGGACTCGGTGCGCGTGGAGTGCGACATCGGGGCGAACCGGGTCGGGCTTTCCCCGAACCTGGCGTGGAGCGACGCACAGCAGATCAACGCCGCGTTCAGCTCGGCCGATTACCTGCTCATCACCCGGCCAGGTGCGTTGTACGGCAAGCACATCCACTCGGACGTGCACAAGGTGCTGTCGGGAATGGCGGCGCTGGCCTCACGCAAGCAGGGCGTGCTGGGCTACGTGCCGACGTCGTGGTGGCGATCGGACGTGAAGTTCGCACTCCTGCAGACGAGCATGTGGGGCCAGAAGATGTGCCCCAACTGGGGGAATGGCACCGGGTACCTGCTCATCGTCGGCGGCTCGGACATCATCGCTTCGTTCACGCCGACCACGACGTGGTACAACGAGTACAACGGCGGCCAGGTGCGGACGTCGGATTTCCAGTTCGCGAACCTGACCGGCGACCTGCGGCCCGAGTTGCGGGTCGGCAGGCTGCCGGGAACCCCGAACGACATCCTGCCCGCGCTCAAGACCGCGCTCGACGATGCGACACCGGGACAGAAGGCGTGGCTGGTGGGCGGGCCGGACGGGACGTGGGAACCGAACGTCAAGGACGTGGAGGCCGGGAAGGCGGTGCTCGCGGCCAAGGGCATCAGCACCGACCGGGTGCACACCGAGTACGTCGAGGCGAAGACGACCCAGCTGCACCATGCCATACTCATCCGGCTGTACGAGAACGGCACGCCGGCGGACTCGGCGCTGAACGCGTATCTCAAGAGCCGGACCGAGTACCAGTACGCGGTCGCGCTGCTGTGGCTGACCGGGGCCAAGTTCCAGGGGTTGTTCAACAACATGCAGGCGGCGATCGCGTGGGCGGTATTACTCGAGGGCGCGAGCACGACCAAGGCGCAGGACATCGCCCAGGCGATCACCATCGCCGAGGGCATCCAGGACGGGCGTGCCGGGCGCGGCGGGTACGACTACCCGTACACCTATCTCGACCCGGGCGTGCTCTACACGTGGCGCAACGCGATGACGAAGGTGAAGACCTCGAACCGCAACATCATAGCGTGGGAGGGGCACGGTAACGTCGCGACATGGGGCGGGGTATGGGACGCTCCGGTGAACCCGGCCAACCTGTCGGGCCGTCCGGTAGTGATGGGGTTCTCGTGCCTGACCGGAGTGTACCAGGGCGTAAATGGCCTGCCCCAGAGTTTCCTGCGCTACGGCGCGGCGGCGTACCTCGGCGCGACCGAGGTGATGGCCTACGCGCGCATGACCGAGTGCATGACCGGGCTGTTCTGGAAGCACTGGGCCAAGAACAAACGCATCGGTGACGTGCTGTTCGACTTACAGACCGACGTGCTGAGCTCGGGCATCACCCACGAGGGCAACAAGTACTTCGTGAACCAGTTCAACCTGTACGGCGACCCGAAGTTCAAGGTGTGGAGGTAGGCGATGGCGAGGCATCTCTCACTCATCCTTGTCGCGGTCTGCGCCCTGGCCCAGAAGCCGGTGCAGCAGATGGTGTTCCCGGAGCCGAAGACAGCCATGCACGGCAAAGTCACCGAAGTGACGATTCCGGGCGAGGGAATGTTGCTCGAAGAAGAGGGGCGGCCCAAGGTACCGTACGCGCGGCGCGAGATTCCCTTCCCGAGAGGATTCCGCGTGACAGACGTGAAGCTGGTTAACGTCGCCGCCCCAGAGTCGCTCAAGGATATCATGTTGCCGGTGGTGCAGATAAACGCGTACCTGGACAACCCGCCGCCAATGACGCCGGGGTACTTCCCGAAGGAGCAGTTCCGCTGGGAGCTGCTTGACAACGCGGACGGCGGAACGGTGCTGGTGCTGTCGGTGTTCCCATTCCACTTTGACCCGAAGACCAGGACCGGTGTGTTCTTCCGCGGCTACGAGTTCAAGACCGAGGGGATCGAGACGGGCGTGAGCATTAGCGGAATTGCCGTCGACCGGCCGGACTTCGAGCCGGGCACTACGGTCCGGGTCGGGGTCGGGTTGGACAACACGGGCGCGGCGCAGCCGCTGACGGTAGAGGCCGCGGTTTTCGACCCGAATGCCGAACGCCTGGTTGCGCGTTTGAGCACGGTAAAGCTGACCTTGGCCGGCGCCGATTCGGTTGCGCTGACCTGGAATCCGGGCAAGGAAACCGCCGGTGACTTCGAGTTGCGCGTAACGGTGAAGGACGCATCCGGCATCGAGCTTGACCAAGACCGGGCGTGGCTGAGAGTGGGCCGACCGAACGCGAAGCTGAGTGGGTTCCGGGCCGGGCCAGACCCGTTCCGGCGCGGCGAGCCGGTCACGATGGAATTCCGGCTCGACAACACCGGCAACTGCATCCTGTCCGGAGCGGCGGTGTTCGTGGTAGGCCGGGCCGGCGAGTTGGTCGAGGAGCTGCGCGAAACCTACTCCGGTGTGCGCCCCGGTCAGGGGCGGACTTTCCGGCAGTCATGGAACACCGACAGCGTCGAGACCGACATTGTCTACGAGATTGCCGGGCTGGCACGCTACGAGGGTGGGGCGACGCTGGCCGAGCGCGCCGAGGTAAGCACCAACGCACGACCCGACGCGGTCTTCACCGTCTCAGCGGAGACGGTTGCGGTGACCCAAGCGGTGGAGTTCGACGCGACCGGATCCAGCGACCCCGACGGCGCCGTTGCCGAACTGCGCTGGGAATTCGGTGACGGCGCCATCGCCTCGGGCAGGACTGCTTCACACGCCTTTTCGGAACCGGGGACCTACCGTACACTTCTTACGGTGACTGACGACAGAGGCAGGTCAGCGAGCACCGAGCGCCTGGTGGTCGTGGCCGGGAAATAGGCGCGTACGTGGGGCGCAACAGGATAGTCTTCGGCCTGCTGCTGGTGGCGCTGGCCGTTGCGGTCGCCGGCCCGGTGCGGCTGTCGGGCTCGGTCTACCTCGGCGGCGAGCAGGGCTGGGTCACCGGCGACGAGTCGCTTACCAGTCCGGTGTCAAACCTCGACTTCAGCCTCAGCCCGACCCTGTCGCTGTGGGGTTTCCCGCTGTCGCTTGACGTGCTGCTGAGTACGCAGGAGAACCGCCTGCGCCAGCAACTCAACAAGTTCCGGCTGTCCGCCAGCCCGGCGGCCTGGGCGCTGACTCGCGCGACCCAGCCCTGGCTCGCGACCACGGTGCAGTCGGTGGAAATCGGCACCTGTCGTCCATCTTGGACGCCGCTGACCCTGTCGGGCGAGCCGGTGGCCGGCGGCGCGTTCGAGTTGAACCCGTGGTA
>JAWOHG010000270.1:0-11974 GCA_046485245.1 bacterium | reverse complement strand
TCGCGCGCGTCGCCGGTCGCCTCGCGCGACTTGGCGCGCACCTCGGGGTCGTCCGACTGGATCGCCACCGAGGGCTTCAGGAAATCCGGCTCCGCGCCGATCGGCAGCGGCAGCGGCTTGTCCGGCACCGCCGCCGCCGTCACCTCGACCACCAGCGGCGACGCACCCAGCAAACGCTGCCCCTCCCACTCAAACCGGGCGTCGCCCGTGTCCACGCCGGAGACCTCGATGCGCAGGCGGTCGACAAGTTCGCCTTCCGGTATGACCGTGTCAACCGGCACGCGGAACATCGCCAGGATGTCGAGCTTGCCCGACTCGTCGTTGCGCTCGAGCAGCGCCTGGGCCGTCGTCCGCTCGGACCGCATCGCCGGCGGCGATTCCTCGACCAGGGCCTGCCCGTCGTCGTCGAGCCAGGTCGTGATCTCGAGCCGGGCCAGCTTGGTCTGGACCTTGTGGGCGTTGTACTCCTGCCCGCCGACCGTGATCTTCTCCCGCCCGAAGTAGCGCAGTTCGACCGGCACGACGTCCAGGATCGTCACATCGAACACGGGCAGGCGGTAGACCGAATCGGTCGACAGTTCCCGCGAGACGACGAACCGGCCCAATGCCGACATCGGGTAGACGTTGGTCTTGAGCTCGATTACGCGCGCCTGCTGCTGGCCGGCGAGGCCGAATATCGTCAACTTGTCGCCGGCAACGTTGCCCCGGACCGAGAACGACCGCGCCGCGGTGCCGAAGCTGAACGAGAAGCTGCGCAGCGTCAGGTCGGGTTCGGTGAAAATCTCGGACCGGGACTCGACGCGCTGCGGGGTCCCGCCCATTGCCAGCGTCATCTTGACGTAACTCTCGAACCGGAAGCCGTCGTCGAGGGCATTGCAGCGATAGACCGCGTGGCCGACCGGCTGCCCGTCGATCGTCGACGCCAGCCAGGCCTCGGTGGCCCTGGCGCCGGGCCCGGCCTTGCCGCCACCGCAGCCCACGCCGACTGCGAGCACAAGCAGTACTGCAATTGTCAGTGATCTTATCATGCCCGAAGCTAATCGACGCGCGGCCCGCTGTCAACTCCGGGACACAACTTGACGCGCCGCGCCGGCCCGCCTAGAATCGGGCGCGACGCCGAAGTGGCGGAATTGGCAGACGCAGCGGACTCAAAATCCGCCGTCCAGCGATGGACTTGTGGGTTCGACTCCCACCTTCGGCACTCCCCACATCTGAACCGGGCATTGCGGACCGCGCAGGCGGCGTGGCGACCACGAAGTTGTTGACCTGGGCGGACGGCCGGTTCAGCGAGCCGGGCGGCGCGCCCCGGGCAAGGCGAACGCGGCCATCACCGGCCGGTGGTCCGACACCTCGTCCACGTAGCCAGCGACCTCATCGTCGAGCCGGAGCGTCTCGGTCCACCCGGTGCCGTACTCGCCAAGCGCGTCCCGCGTCACCATCACGTGGTCGATCAGCGAACCGCCGATGTACGAACTCTGCCGGCTGTTGCCGACCAGCGGCGCGGTCAGGAAACGGTAGTTGACCGTGTCGTCGAGGAACACCTGAAACGAGTTCTGGCTCGGCGGGTCGTTGAGGTTGTCATTCCAGTCCCCGGCGACGACTATGTCCGGGTCGCCCCCGCCCTGCAGCAGGGCGTCGATGTAGCCCTTGAGCAGGCGGCAGGTCGCGCGGCGCTCCGCCCGGTCCGCGTCGCTGCCTCCGGCCTTGAGGTGGACGACGATCAGCTCGAAGTCAAAGACCTGGCCATTCACGCTCGTTGCCACTTGGATGCTCAGCGGCGGCCGTGTCACCGAGTCGTTGTGCCAGAACAACTGCCGGACGCCGCCGACCGTGACCAAGTCTCGCCGGTAGATGACCCCCGTCTTCTGGTAGAAGTTGCCGTAGTCGTCGGCCGAGTAGATGCCCTCATACCCGGCCAGGCTCGCGACCAGGTCCCGGAAGGCGATAGTGTCGGCGATCTCCTGGACCGCGAACAGGTCGATGTCCAGCCGCGGTATGATGGAGCGCAGCGCGGCCAGCGTCGCCGTACCGGCCTTGGGGAAGTTCTCGATGTTCCAGGTGGTCAGTTCGAACGTCGTGTCGGTGCCGCGGGCCCGCACGCCGCCACGGTACTGGCAGTCAAACGACCGGGCCGCGGTTGCCGAACGTGCGCCCGAGTCGTCGACCGCCTGGACAAAGAACGTGTGCGGCCCGAATCCCAGCGCCCGCCAGGTGACCGCGGTCGAATCCACGAACAGGTCCGGTGTTGAATCATCGAGCGCCACGTAGTAGCCCGCGAGGTTGCCATCCCGGTCTGCCCCGAGCCAGCTGAACCGGGCACTGTCCTGGTCCAGTGTCCCCTCCGGGCCGGAGGCGATCACGACCGTCGGAGGACGGTTGACCGTCAGCACCGGGCTGTCGCAGGCGGCCGCCGCGAGCGCCAGGGCATAGACCGCCAGGCACGCGGCCGCGCGCGCGATGCGCCCGGACGAAAAGAGAGGCGGCGCTGCGGCCGCCTCATAGCCCCATGGGGATTTGAACCCCAGTCTTCTGGCTGAGAACCAGATGTCCTGGGCCAAGCTAGACGATGGGGCCGTCGGTCTTGTCCGGCCGGCCTGACGCTGGCCGCCGGTCATCTGGGAATCATCTCCGGGCGTCTCCCGCCCGGCTGCGCTCAGGCTAGGCCTGTGCCCCGGCAGCGCGCTTGCCCGCCTTCTTGCGGACATGCTCGCCCCGGTAACGGACGCCCTTGCCCTGGTAGTTGTCCGGCGGCCGGAGCGCGCGAATCTTGGCCGCCAACTCGCCGACCACCTGCCGGTCGGTGCCCTTGATGGTAATGACGAACATCTGGACCTTGACGTCGTCGGGGTTCGGCGCCTGGACCACGTCCAACGTGACCCCGGCCGGCGCCGCGACGTCGACCGTATGCGAGAAGCCGCAGTTGACCTGGATGCCTTCCTTGGTCTTCTGCACGCGGTAACCCATCCCGCGCACCTCAAGCGCTACCTCGTAGCCGTCGGTCAGCCCGCGGAACATGTTCTGGATGTGGGCGCGCGTCGTGCCGACGATCGCCCGCTCCACGCCTTCGACGGCGGTCACCGAAAGAGCCTTGTTCTCGATGCCGACCGTCACTCCGGCCGGCAGCGGCAGCGCCAGCGTCCCGAGCTTGCCCTTGACCGTTACCTTGCCCGGCTCGGGCTTCACGTCGATCCCGGCCGGCACTGGTATCGAACGGTAATTCTTGGCCATGGCTACCAGACCTTGCAGATGACCTCGCCGCCGACGCGCTTGCGACGCGCCTCGCGGTCGGTCAGCACGCCGCGCGGCGTTGACACCACCGCGACGCCCAGCCCGCCGATGACCTTGGGTATCTCGGTCGTGGCGACGTAGATGCGCCGGCTCTGCCGCGAGACCCGCTCAAGGCCGCGGATGACCGAGGCGCCCTCGTCGTCGTACTTGAGCGATACGATGATCCGCCGGGACGTGCCCTCGCCCTCGACCTGGAAGTTGCTGACGAAACCCTCTTCCATCAGCACGCGGGCAATCTCGTGCTTGATCTTGGAAAACGGCACGGCAACGTCCTTGCGCCGGCAGCGCAGGCCGTTGCGGATACAGGTCAGAAAGTCGGCAATCGGGTCCAAGCTCTTCTAGCCTCCTACCAGGTCGCCTTGCGGACGCCCGGGATCTCGCCGCGCAGGGCCAGCTCGCGGAAGCACAGCCGGCAGAGCGCGAATTTGCGGTACACGGCACGCGACCGGAAACACCGCTGGCAGCGGCGGTGCTTGCGCACGGCGAACTTCGGGTCACGCTGCGATTTGACTATCCAGCACCGGCGTGCCATCAGTCTTTCCCCTTCCGGAACGGCAGCCCCAGTTCCTCGAGCAGCGCCCTGGCCTCGTCGTCGCGCTTGGCCGTGGTCTGGAACGTGATGTTCATTCCGAACAACTTCTTCACCTTTGCTATCTCAAGCTCGGGGAACACGACCTGCTCGCTCAGGCCCAGGCTGTAGCCGCCGCGGCCGTCGAACGAGTTGGCTGAGAACCCCTGGAAGTCGCGGATGCGCGGCGCGGCAAAGCTGAACAGCCGGTCGATGAACTCGTACATCCGGCTGCCGCGCAGGGTAACCTTGAGCCCGAGCGGCATGCCCTTGCGGATCTTGAAGGCCGAGATGGCGCGCTTGGCGTACGTGCGGACCGGCCGCTGGCCAGTGACCGCGGCGATATCCTCCGCCATCACGTCCAGCACCTTGGCGTCGGCAACGGCGTCCTTGGTCGTCACGTTCACGACGACCTTGGCCAGCCGCGGCACCTGGTGCAGGTTCGTGTAGCCGAACTTGGCCTTGAGCGCGGCGGTGACGCGCTTGTCGTAGTCGAGCTTCAGCCTCGGTTCAATCATGCGTCGATGATCTCCTGGCACTCGCGGCAGATGCGCACGCGCCGTTTCTCGTGGGGCTCCCGGCGCACCCTGGCTTTTTTGCCGCACTTCGGGCAGAGCAGCATCACGTTGGAGGCGTCGACCGGGTTGGGCAGGTCGACGATGCCGCCGGGCTTGCCCGCGCCCCGTGGCCGCTGGTGCTTCTTGGCCAGGTTCAGCCCCTCGATGATCACGCGGTTGCGCCGGCCTTCGCGGTCGGTCTCGACGCGCAGTATCTTGCCCCGGCGGCCGCGGTCCTCGCCGGAAATGACTTCAACCAGATCGCCCTTGCGCAGGTTCATCTCACACCACCTCGGCGGCGAGCGATATGATCTTGGTGAACTTCCGCTCGCGCAGCTCGCGGGCCACCGGCCCGAAGACGCGCGTGCCCTTGGGCTCGCCCTTGTCGTCGATCAGGACGCAGGCGTTGTCGTCGAAGCGGACGTACGTGCCGTCCGCGCGGCGGTGCTCCTTGCGGGTCCGTACGATGACCGCCTTTGACTTCTCGCCCTGCTTGACCGTGCCGGCCGGCAGGGCGTCCTTGACCGCGACCATCACGGTGTCGCCCAGCCAGCCGAACCGCCGATGCGAGCCGCCGTAGACCTTGATGACCATCGCGTTGCGCGCGCCCGAGTTGTCGGCGACCGTCAGCCGGCTGTATTCCTGGATCATATCTTCTTCACCACGCGCCAGCGTTTGAGGGCCGACATCGGCCGGGTCTCGGCGATGAGCACCTTGTCGCCCTCTTTGCACTCGGCCTTCTCGTCGTGGGCGTAGAACTTGCTGCGTTTGCGGATGTACTTCTTGTACTTCGGGTGCAGTTCCAGCCGCTCGACCGCGACGACCACGGTCTTCTGCATCTTGGCCGACTGCACGACGCCGACCACGGTGCGGCGCGGCTTACGCATTGCGGGCCTCCGTCTTCGTGCTGGACCGGTCGAGCTGTGCGATAATCGTCTCGCAGCGGGCGATGTCCCGGCGGATCGACCGGATCCGCAGCGGGTTGGGCAGCTGCTCGCCCGACTGGCGCAGCCGCAGCTTGAACATCTCGTCACGCAGCTCGCCCAGCTTGCGGGTAAGCTCGTCGCGCGTCATCTCGCGCAGGTCAGAAGCCTTCACAGGTAATCTCCTCGCGCGCCACGACCCGGGTCCGGCACGGCATCTTGCTGCCGGCGAGCCGCAGGGCCACGCGGGCCTCGTCGTTCGGCACGCCGCCCAATTCGAACATCACGGTGCCCGGCTTGACCACGCTCACCCAGAACTCCGGCGGGCCCTTGCCTTTTCCCATGCGGGACTCGGCGGCCTTCTTCGACACCGGCTTGTCCGGGAAAATCCTTATCCACAACTTGCCCGCGCGCTTCAGCGTCTTGGCCAGGCAGACGCGCGCGGCCTCGATCTGGCGGGCGGTTATCCAGGAAGGCTCCAGCGCCATCAGGCCGAACTCGCCGAAATCGACCCGGTTCGAGCGCGTCGCCTTGCCCTTCATCCGGCCGCGCATCGCCTTCCGGTACTTGACCCGCTTTGGCATCAACACGGCTTTATACCCTCTGTTGCTGGGCGACGTCGCCCTTGTAAATCCAGACCTTCACGCCGACCGTGCCCGCGATCGTCCGCGCGACCTCGACCGAGTAGTCGATGTCGGCCTTGAGCGTCTGCAGGGGCACGCGGCCCTCGCGGTACCACTCGCTGCGGGCGATCTCGTTGCCGCCCAGCCGGCCCGCGACCATGACCTTGATGCCGATCGCACCCAGCCGCATCACCTGGGTCACCGAGCGCTTCATCGCGCGCCGGTGCGCCACGCGCTGCTCGAGCTGCCGGGCGATGTTCTGCGCGACCAGCCGCGACTCCAGCTCGGGCACGCGCACGACCTCGACGAGCAGCTGCACGTCGTGGCCGACGAGCTGCTTGACCTCTTCGCGCAGCGCGTCGAGCGCCTGCCGCCGGGCGCCGAAGACCATGCCCGGGCGCGCGGTGTGGACCGTGATCGTCGTCCGGTTCGCGACGCGCCGGATCTGGATCTCCGAGATCATCGCGTCGGCGAGCTTGGCCTCGAGGTAGCGACGGATCTTCAGGTCCTCGTGCAGGTAAACGCGGTAATTCTTCTTGTCGAACCAGGCGGACTTCCAGTCCTTGCTGATGCCCAGCCTGAATCCCAGCGGGTGTGTCTTCTGCCCCATCGCCTAGACCTTGGCTCCCTTCTTGGCGGCCACCCGGACGTGGACATGGACCATGCGCTTGCGGATCGGCGTCGCGCTGCCCCGCGGTCCGGGCTGCCAGCGCTTCATGATCGGGCCCGGTCCCACGCGCACTTCGGCAACGACCAGGTCCTCTTCCTTCAGCTTGGCCTTACCGGCCTTGGCGATCGCGTTGGCCACGGCGGAGCGCAGCGTCTTCTGGACCGGAGCCTTCGAAGGCTTGGCCAGGAACGCGAGGGTGTGCAGCGCGGTCGGAACGTCCCGGCCCCGGATGAGGTCGGCGATGAGCGCCAGCTTCTTGGCTGACCCGCGCTGGAACCGGCTTACGGCGGTGGCTTCGATCATGCTACTTCTTCTTCTCCTCGGCCTTTTCCTTGCGCTGGCCCGAATGCTGGCGGAAGGTGCGCGTCGGGGCGAACTCGCCCAGCCGGTGCCCGACCATCCGCTCGGTGACATACACCGGGAGGAAACGGTTGCCGTTGTGCACGGCGATGGTCTGGCCGACGAACTCGGGCGGTATCACGCTCCGGCGGGCATAAGTCTTCAGCGTACGCTTCTCGCCGGCATCGAGCAACTGCCGGATGCGCCGGAACAGCTTCTCGTCGATGTACGGTCCCTTGCGAATCGAGCGACCCATTACCGCTTTCTCCTCTGGACAATCCAGCGGCTCGACTGCTTCTTCGGGTTGCGGGTGCGATAGCCCTTGGCCGGGATGCCGCGCTCGGAACAGGGGTGCCGGCCGCCCGAGGTCTTGCCTTCGCCGCCGCCCATCGGGTGGTCGATCGGGTTCATCGCGACGGCACGGACGCGGGGCCGGCGGCCGCGGTGGCGGACCCGGCCCGCCTTGCCGATCGAGATGTCCTTGTGCGCGACGTTGGAGACGCGGCCGACCGTGGCCATGCAGCTCTTGTTGAACTTGCGCATCTCGCCCGACGGCAGCCTGACCACGGCCAGTTCGTCTTCCTTGGCCATCAACTGCGCCGCGGTCCCGGCCGACCGGACGAGGAAAGAATTGCTCTGCGGGTGAAGCTGGACGTTGTGGATCTCGATGCCGGCGGGCATGTCGCCCAGCGGCATCGCGTTGCCGTCGCGGATCGGCAGGTTGCGGCCGGCGCTCACCTTGTCGCCGACCTTCAGCCCGACCGGGCAGAGGATGTAGCGGTACTCGCCGTCCACGTAGCAGACCAGGGCGATGCGGCTCGAGCGGTTCGGGTCGTACTCGACCGAAACGACACGCGCCGCGATGCCGGCCTTGTCGCGCCGGAAGTCGATGATGCGGTAGTGCCGCCGCTCGCCGCCGCCGCGGCACTTGACCGTGAGCCGGCCGGTGTTGTTGCGGCCGCCCTTCTTGCGCTGCGTTGTCACCAGCGGCCAGTGCGGCTCGGTCCGGGTCAGGTCCTCGCGGGTCACGACGCTGTAGTAGCGGCGCGCCGGCGTGATCGGTCGGTAGGACTTGATCGGCATCTGCTTATCGCTCCAAAGCCTCGATCGTCTCGCCCTGCTTCACGGTGACGACCGCTTTTTTCCAGCTTGCCCGCCGGCCCTCGTAGCGGCCCATCCGCTTCAGCTTGCCGCGCTGGTTGAGCGTGCGCACTTCGATGACGTGCACCTTGAAGAGCTTCTCGACCGCGCGCCGGACATCAATCTTGTTCGCGTCGACCGCGACGCGGAAAGTGTAGCTGTTGGTGTCGGCCTTCAGCCGTTCCGATTTCTCGGTCACGACTACGCCGACGATGACGTTGGTCGGTTCGACGTTCACGCCGCCCCCAGTGTCTTGACGAGGTTGGCCAACCCGGACTCGGTGACGACGACGTGCTTGTGCTTGATCACCGCGTAGGGCGATGTCCGGCTCGACGCCGCCACGGTCAGGCCCGGGATGTTGCCGCTCGCGCGCTTGAGGTTGGGCGACACTTCACCCACGAGCAGCAGGACCGAGCCGCTCAGGCCCAGCCCGGCCAGCACCTTGGCCATTTCCTTGGTCTTGGGCGCCGGCAGGTCGAAATCCTCGACGACCGTCACGTCGCCCTTGGCCTGGCGCTCGGACAAGGCCAGGCAGAGGGCGCGCCGGCGAATCTTCTTGGGCAGCTCGTAGCCGTAGTCGCGCGGCCGCGGCCCGAACACGACCCCGCCGCCCCGGAAAATCGGGCTGCGCCGCGACCCGACGCGGGCGCGGCCGGTATGCTTCTGGCGGTGCGGTTTCTTGCCCGTGCCGGACACCTCTGAGCGGGTCTTGGTGCAGGCGTTGCCCTGCCGCTGGTTGGCGAGGTAACAGCGCACCGACTCCCAGAGCACGCCGCCCGGGCCGGTCGCGCCGAAAACCGACTCCGGCAGGCTGGCCTGGCCCTTGACGCCGCCGGAAATTGACTTGACCTGGGTTTCCACGGCTTAGACCTTCCTCACGATCACGAGCCCGCCGCGGTGCCCCGGGACTGCGCCGTGAACATAGATGAGCCCCTTGTCCGGCTCGATGCGGACGACCTTGAGACCGCGCACGGTCACGCGCTCCACGCCGTAGTGGCCGGGCATGGTCCGCCCGCGCAGCAGGCGCCCCGGCGAAGTGCCCGAACCGGCGGACCCGACGCGCCGGTGCGTCATCGAGCCGTGAGTGGCCGGGCCGCCGTGCCAGCCCCAGCGCTTCATGCCGCCGGTGAACCCGCGGCCGATGGTCGTCCCGGTGACCTTGACCTTGTCGCCGGGTGAAAACATCTCGACCGTCAGCTTGTCGCCGACCTTGTGGCTGTCCGACGCCTCGACCCGCACCTCGCGCAGGAAGCGCTTCGCCTCGACCCCGGCCTTCTTGTAGTGGCCGGCGACCGGCTTGGTGTGCTTGCGGGTCGTCGGCTCGCCGATGCCCAACTGCAGGGCCTCGTAGCCGTCGGTTTTGGTGGTGCGCTTGCGGACGACGATGCAGTCGTTGACCGAAATCTTGGTCGAGGACCAGACGACACCCTGCTCGTCGTACACCTGGCACATCTCGCCCTTGATGCCGATCAGGCCTGTCATGCTGATTTGATCTCCACTTCGACGCCAGCCGGCACTTCCAGCTTCATCAGCGCGTCGACCATCTCGGCAGTGGCGTTGGAAATCTCGATGAGCCGCTTGTGCACGCGCAACTCGAACTGCTCGCGCGAGCGCTTGTCGACGTGCGGCGAACGCAGCACCGTGAACAGCGTCCGCTTCGTCGGCAGCGGCACCGGCCCGGAAACCTGGGCACCGGTCCGCTTCGCGACATCCACGATGTCGCGCGCCGACTGGTCCAGCACACGGTTATCGTGTGCCTTCAGCTTGATGCGGATCTTCTTGGCGCTTCGTATTAAACTCATCTCACTTCAACGTAAAAACAGGCAAAACGAACCTTACTACCTCTCGGTCCTGTGCTTTTTGTCGTCTGGGGCCTGGTCATTCTCGGCCCGATCGCCGTCCTGGCGAAAAGCTGGACAATATACTAACGGTCAACGGGTTGTCAACACCTGATTGGGCCAATGTCGCGCTCTATCAGGGCTTTCCCGGCGCCGGCCGGCCTCGGCGCGACGCCGCTCGCTGCCCGAATCGATACCCGCGCGGCCCGCTCAGGGCCTCCCGCAGCACGCCAACCGGGCATAAATGGGCCGCAGAACCGGCCTGACACGGACCGCGCGGCGCTGACCTGACATACTCTGACGAGCCAAGTTGTTCAGGGTCAATATGTTACGACACTACACCCCGACAGGCCGGCCCGGCAGAAAACGAACCCGGGGCCAACAGGCCCCGGGTTCACAGAGGTTTACGAACTGCCTAGGTTCCCGTCTTGCGATTGCGGGCCATCTCCTCCTCGACGATTCGCTGCGCTTCGGCCCAGTCTTCGCGCGTACTGTTGTGACGGGCCACCCGGCATGCGCGCTGCGCGGGGGTCCGCTCGTGGGTACAGACCGTCAGGTCTTCGGGGTACAGGGCTTCGTTGTCTTCAGGGGTTTCGGTCGTGGGGTCGGTCGTTTTCTTGGCTTCTTCAGCCATCGACGGTCCTCCTTTCAGCACGTTAACATACAATTAGACCTCGCCCCGCGCTCGATGTCAAGGCGGCCCGACGCTTCCCGCGGCCTCCCGCAATTCGCGGACGGTCGCCCGGTACAGCTCGTTGCCCGGCTCCAGTTGCGCGGCCCGCTCGGCCGACTCCAGCGCGGCCGCGGTCTGGCCTGTCCGCTGCAGCACTCGGGCGAGATTGTACGCGGCGCCCGCGTCGCGCGGGTTCAGCCTCAGCGCCTCGCCCAGCTCCCGCACCGCGCCCTCGGCGTCGCCCAGCCGGTACAGCACGATGCCGAGATTATTGCGGGCCAGCGCGTAGTCGGGCAGCAGCCGCACCGTGGTACGGTACATCTCGGCCGCCTCGGCGAACCGGCCCTTGGCCTGCAGCAGCGCGCCGAGATTCGAGTGAGCCAGGCCCGCGGTCGAGTCAAGCGCGATGACCCGCCGGTATGCCGCAATCGCGCCGTCGGCATCGTCCCGGCGGCGCAACTCGAACGCGAGGTTGAAATGCCCGGCCGCGTAACCGGGCGCCTCCGCGGTCATCCGCGAAAACAGCCCGAACCCGTCGCGCCAAACCCTCATCCGCCGCAGGGCCAACGGGACGAACACGACGGCCAGCAGGACAGCGGCCGCCACCACGCCCCGTGCCGCGCGCGGCCTGCCTGCAACCAGCCGCGCCACGGCCAGCGCGGCGAGCGGCGCGAGCGCAATGCCCGGCAGGTATGCGGCCCGGCCCAGCGGCCCGTACTGGGCCAGCGCCGATGCCGGCAGCAGCAGCAGGACTCCAGCCAGCCACAGCACTGACTTCCGCTCTGCCCGCTCGCCCCTCGAGGTGAAGAACCCGACCGCCAGCAGGCCGGCCAGCGGCACGAGCCAGGGCGTCGGCCGGGCCAGCGCGGCGCCGTCCCACGCAAACACGCGGCCCCAAAACGGCAGGACTGACAACACCACGGTCCGCCCGGCATTGTTCGCGGCGAGCATCAGCAGCGACCCCGGTTCTGTCAATGGTGCGACCCCGGTCGCCGAGCCCAGCACTGCCGCGCGCGCGACGAGATAGCCGGCCGCGACCGCGACGCTCCCGGCCGCAACTGCCCAGTCCTGCCGGCCAAGCCGCCCGCGCCGGGCCCACAGCAGCCCGCCGATTGTCGCAACCGGCAGCACCAGCGCCGTCTCCTTGGCAAGAAGTGCGACCGCGGTCCCGACCCACACCAGTACTACGCTGCGCCGGCGTAACCGGCCCAGCCAGCTCAAAAGCCCGAGCAAGGCCAACGCGACCCCGATGCCGCAGAGCACGTCGGTCCGGCCGCTGACATAGGCAACGCTGTCGGCCAGCATCGGGTGCAGGCCGAACAGCGCCCCGGCAGGCGCGGGGCCGGCCGCCGGCA